>WFNO01000034.1 GCA_015488555.1 Gammaproteobacteria bacterium | reverse complement strand
GCAATCGTTCCACCGGATCCAGCGACTGCAGATAGCGCAGAACCCGGGCATACTGGGCGAGCGTGCGCACCCCTTCCACCCGCAGGGTCACTGCATTGGCCGCCTTCAGGTCCAGCAGTTGGGCATAACGCCGCGCCAGGCGGTCCGCGGTACCGTCCACCCCCGCCGCCAGCAACACGGACGGCGACGGGTCCCGCAAGGCCCAGGAGAGCGGCAGGCGGGTGCTGTCTTCCTCCTTGCCGAATTCATAGAGCGACCAGCGTCCTTCCCAGATGCCGTCCCAGCGCGCATAGAGCCGGCCCACCAGCACGGTGGTACTCTGATAGCGTCGGGAAGCCCGCTGGATGGCTCCAGCGAAATCGCCCCAAACGTCGGCGAAACGCACTGCAGCCTGATCCTCCAGGTCCAGGAGGGGAAAGAGCAGGCGCAGGCCGCGGCGGCGGGCCTCGCGGCGCAGGCGCTCCTGCCAGGCCTTGCCCTGTTCTCCCCCCACCAGCAGGCGCTGCCCTCCCTGCTCCACTGCCAGCCACAGCAGGATGGCCGGCCGCGCCCGCCCCCAGACGGGTACACCGGCCTCGGTGAGGAGGCCGCTTACGGCCTCTGGATCAAAACTGACCCGGAGACTGTAGCGGAACTGCGGTGGAGCAGCCTGCGCCGCCTGGCCGCCCTCCGCAACGCCTGCGCCAACTTCACCGCCTGATTCGCTGCCAGCTTCACTGCTGAATTCTCCGCTGAATGCACTGTTGGACTCCTCGCCTGGCAGCGCCGGTGCCGGAGGCGGTGGCGGGCGGTATACGTACTGCTGAACATAACCCAAGGGCCGGCGCAAGGCCTCCTGCAACAATGCCACCTGAGGCGCCTCCGGGTCGCCGGAGACCCGCACCAGCACCTCGGCAAAGGCCTGACGCAGGGCCTGCTGGCGTTCCGCCTCTCCCTGTCCGGTGACGGGCAGAGTCACCACGTACAGATCTTCCACTTCCACGGCGGCAGCAGGAACGGGCCACAAGAACCCGCAGAGCAGGCCGCCGAGGACCAGACCCCACCACAGGCGCACCCACACGGTGCGACCGGCCGGCACCGCTTTACGCCACGGGATGGAACGGAGAGCAGGCATACGCGCCCCGGAACCGATGATTGTGCTGAACATGACCGACCACATCTCGCTGCCGGTAGCCTCATAGCCCCGGCTCCACGGCGTGATTGTACCCCCTTCCCGCCGCCTTTGCCGGAAATTTCTTCCTGACCATCGACGCGAGGGAACGCACGATACCCGAATGGATTCCAGTACGGGCCCTGGCGAAGACCACATCGCGCGGGCGGCGTCTACGTCTCGAAAGCCCCAATCCCTCCAGTCCAGCAAAAGAATATCCCCCGCACGCCTTACGAAAGGGAAGCGCTCATGTAAAATACCCTCACCCCAACCCTCAGAGGGGCCGATTGATTTCCCTCCTCACAGGATGGAGCTACAAATCCCTCCCTCTCCCTGAAGGGAAGGGATAGGGGGCTGCAACACCCCCTTCTCTGAAGGAGGAGAGAACTCAATACCCCCTCCCTGAAGGAGGAAAGGGCTTCAATAATCCCCCTCTCCCCCTTCAGGGGGAGAGGGCCGGGGTGAGGGGGTGTGTATTTTCTGTGATCTGTGATCTGTGATCTGCCATCTGCCATCTGACTCACATGAACGATTCCAAAGCATCCCCCCCGGCCGGCGAGAAAGACGATCGCACGAAACCCGTCAACCACCCACTCAGCTATCGGGACGCCGGCGTGGATATCGACGCCGGCCACGCCCTGGTGGAACGCATCAAACCCATCGCCGAACGTACCCGCCGGCCGGAGGTGCTGGCCGGCCTGGGCGGTTTCGGCGCCCTGTTCCGCATTCCCCTGGAACGCTACCGGGAACCCGTCCTGGTGGCCGGCACCGACGGGGTGGGCACCAAACTCAAACTGGCCATGGCGCTGGACCGCCACGAGGACATCGGCGTGGATCTGGTGGCCATGTGTGCCAACGACCTGGTGGTGCAAGGGGCGGAGCCCCTGTTCTTCCTGGACTACTATGCCACCGGTCGCCTGGACGTGGACTGTGCCGCGCGGGTGATGGCGGGCATCGGCCGCGGCTGCGAGCAGGCGGGCGCCGCCCTCATCGGCGGCGAGACCGCCGAGATGCCCGGACTGTATGCTGGCGGTGACTACGACCTGGCGGGGTTCTGCGTGGGCATCGTGGAACGGGCACGGCTCATCGACGGCCGCCGGGTCCGTCCCGGAGATGCCCTCATCGCCCTGGCCTCCTCGGGCCCCCACGCCAACGGCTTCTCTCTCGTCCGCAAGATTCTCGAACACACGGCCGCGGACCTGCACCGGACACAGGTGGACGGCCGCCCCTTGGCGGAGAGGCTGCTCGCGCCCACCCGCATCTACGTCAAATCCTTGCTGTCCCTGTTCGAGCGCGTGGAGGTACGGGCCCTGGCCCACATCACCGGCGGCGGCCTGCCCGAGAATCTGCCCCGCGTGCTGCCGCCAGGGGTGCAGGCCGTGCTCGAGCCCTGGGCCTGGCCGCCCGTGTTTCGCTGGCTGCAGGCGCAAGGCCGGATCCCGGAGGAGGAGATGCTGCGCACCTTCAACTGCGGCATCGGCATGGTGCTGTGCGTGCCCGCGGATCAGGTGCAGCTGGCCCTGGGATTGCTGGCCGCGACCGGCGAGCAGGCATGGGCCGCCGGCCGCATCGAGGCGCTGCCCGCGGACCAGGACGCCCCCCGCGTGGTGATCCTTCCTCAGGCCCCCAATCAAGATTCCGTGCGGGATCCGGCGCGGTGATGGCGCCTGAGGTTCGCCCGCCCATGTCCGAGCACGACTCCCCCGCCCGGCCGCCTTTGCCCATCGTGGTGCTCATCTCCGGGCAGGGCACCAATCTACAGGCCATCATGGACGCCATCGACGCCGGAGAAGTGCCGGCCGAGATCCGCGCCGTGATCAGCAACCGGCCGGATGCCTACGGGCTGGAGCGGGCCCGCCGAGCCGGCATCCCCGCGGAGGTAATCGATCACCGCCGCTATCCCGACCGCGCCCGCTTCGACGCTGCCCTCGAGGACCGCATCGACCGCTATCATCCCGAATTGGTGGTGCTGGCGGGTTTCATGCGCATCCTGACCCCGGCCTTCGTCGCCCACTATGCCGGGCGCCTGCTCAACATCCACCCTTCCTTGTTGCCCGCCTTCACCGGCCTGGACACCCACCGCCGGGCCTTGGAGGCCGGCGTGCGGGAACACGGCACCAGCATCCACTTCGTCACCGCCGAGCTGGACAGCGGTCCGGTGATCGTCCAGGGACGGGTCGCGGTCTCACCCGACGACACCCCCCAGACCCTGGCGGCCAAGGTCCAAGCCGTGGAACACCGCCTCTATCCCCTGGTGATCCGCTGGTTCGCCGAAGGACGCCTGCGCCTGAAGGACGGCGTGGTGTACTTCGATGGACGGCCGCTGGAGAAACCACTGATCTACGAAGACAAACGATGATCAAGGCCTCTCACCAGCGCCTGCCATCAAATCCCTCTCCACCTCCTGATCACCACCTTGTAGAGTTCCATGGCCGCCAGCAACACCAAGGCCAGGAGCAACAACTGCAGCCAGTACTCCATGGATACCGGCTGGATGCGCAACACCTCGCGCAGACCCGGCGTGTACATGGCGCCGATGTGCACCAGTTGCGCCGCCAGGGTGCCGAACAGCAGCAGCGGGTTGCGCAGGGGGCTGTGCTGAAACACCGAACGCGTCTCCGAGCGGCAATTGAAGACATAGACGTTCTCGAACAACACCATGAGCAGCAGCGTGCCGTTGCGCGCCTCGTCCACGGTGTAGCCGGCGGCCAGGAGATACTGGAACAACAGGAAGGCCAGGCCGCCCATGACCACCACCGAGAGCAGCACCCGCTCCACCATCGAGCGGTCGAAGATGGGCTCTCGTGGGGAACGCGGCGGGCGGCGCAGTTCGTCCCCTTCGTCGGGTTCGAAGGCCAGCGCCACGTCCTGGATGCCGTTGGTGACGAGATTGAGCCACAGGAGCTGCACGGCCAGCAAGGGCAGCGGCAGGCCGGTGGCCAGCGCCAGCCCGAACAACACCAGCTCCGCCGCCCCGGTGGAGATCAACAGGAAGATCACCTTGCGCACGTTGCCGTAGGCGACGCGTCCTTCCTCCACGCCGGCGACGATGGAGGCGAAATTGTCGTCCGCGAGCACCAGGTCCGCGGACTCCCGCGCACGTCGGTGCCGCCGCGTCCCATGGCCACCCCCACTTGGGCGGTGCGCAGGGCCGGCGCGTCGTTGGCCCCATCCCCGGTGACGGCGACGAAATGGCCGTTGCGCTGCAGGGACTGCACGATAGCCAGCTTCTGGCGCGGCTCCACGCGCGCGAAGACCCGAGCCTTGTGTGTCAGGTGATCCAGTTCCGACTGGTCCAGGACGCGCAAATCCGTTCCGGTCACCACCTGATCTTCCCGCTGCGCCAGGCCCAGTTCGCGGGCGATGGCCAGGGCCACGGTGAGGGCCACCGGCAGGCCCTAGGGGATGGCGGATACGGCCAGGGCGACGGCCAGGAAGAAGATCTCTTCCCAGGACATGCCGTGCATCAGCGCCACCCCCGCCAGCAGCAGCGCGTCCACGGCCACCGCCACGGCCACTCCGCGGCTGAAACGCTCCATGCGCAGCAAGAGAGGCGGTTTGGCAGCGGCGCCCGTGGCCACCACCAGTGCCCGCACCCGCCCGTGTATCACCAGGCTCCCGGCGTAGACCATGTTGCGGCGGTCGGCCAGACTGGCCTCCACTCCTACGCATGCCGCAGACTCCTTGGCCACCGCCAGGGATTCTCCGGTGAGCAGGGACTCGTCCACTTCCAGGTCCCGGCTCTCCAGCAGCCGGGCATCCGCCGGCATGTGGTCGCCGGACTCCAGCAATATGACGTCCCCCGGCACCAGCATCTCGGCATCGAGTTCGTAGGACTCCCCCGCCCGCACCACGCGGCAGCGGATGGTGAGCAGGCGCTGCAGGGCCGCGGCGTCACGCTGGGCGGAGTATTCCTGCACCGTGCCGATGAGGGCGTTGATCAGCAGAACGGCGAAAATGAAACCGGCATCGGCGGCCTCCCCGATGACCAGGGACAGGATGGCGCCAGCAGGAGGACGTAGATGAGGGGGCTGGCAAACTGGCGCAGAAACAGTATCGCCGCCCCCGGCGGGGGCTTGCGTGGCGGGCGATTGGGCCCGAAGTGATGCCGGCGCCGCTCCGCCTCCTCCGGGGTCAGGCCACGCGGGGAACTCTCGAGCCCGGCGAGAAGGTCCGCCACCTCCACTGCATGGGGCGCCGCGGGCAACACCCAGCGCTTTGCATGATTCATTCGCCGGCCCTTGGATATCCTTTTGGATACCGGATACGACACGGCCCGGGTGCGTCAGTGCCGCCCCCGGGCCGCAGGATCCGGACCCGTCATGCAGGCCGCTTATTGCACTTCGATGCGGCGCCGTTTGGCCTTCGCCACCTTGGGCACGGTCAGCTCCAGGATACCGTCCTTGAAGCTGGCCTTGGCGCCCTCGGCATCCACTTCCGCCGGCAGGGCCAGGGTCCGTGAATAACTGCCGCGGGTGATCTCCCGGCGGTAGTATTCACCCTCCTCCTGCTCCTGCTCGCGACTGGTGGTGGCGTGGATGGTCACCGTATTGTCGGTGATGGAGATGTCCAGATCCTTCTTGTCCACGCCCGGCAGCTCGGCCCGTACCAGGATGTCTTCGTCGCGGTCGACAATGTCCACTTTGGGAACGCGACCCTCGAAAGGCGCTGTCAACTCACCCATGGAGGGCCATTCCCAACGCATGGGGCGCAGCCAGCTGCGCGGGAACAGACTCTCGAACAGACGATCCATCTCCTCGAACGGACTCAGGCTGCGTGCCGATGCAGCACTTGCCGTGGCACGCTGTACTTCACCCTCTTTGCTTTCCTGGCGCAGAGGCGCAACTTTTTTCGCTTCTTCGGTCATGGCTCTTCCCTCCTATGCTGAACAAACCGTGATCGGCCTCATCCTCGTCCTGCGGCCTTTGAAATGGGGTCGATGGCGGTCATTTTCAAGGGATGTCGCATGGTCTTTTGGCGGCACGCATGGTTTTCTCCTGCCGCCAGGGAATGCTATCTTGCCCGCAAACGTTTTTTACCAGGCAAAACGCATGAAGACGAGAATGAGAACGGATCTCCTGTTGCGTCACAAACTCCTCAACTGGTTGCAGTCCCTGCTCATGCTGGCCGGCATGGGCGGCCTGCTGGCCTTGCTGGGCTGGCTGCTAGGCGGCACGACTCTGATGGTCTGGACTTTGCTGCTGACCCTGGTGTTGTTCCTGCTCACGCCGCGCTTCTCCGCGCGCCTCATCCTGCGCCTCTACGGGGCAAGGCCGCTGGCCCCGCAGGAACTGCCGCGCCTGCACGCCGTGCTGGCGGAACTGAGCCGCCGAGCCGAACTGCCCCGCCCCCCTGCCCTGTACTACGTCCCTTCCGCCATCCTCAACGCCTTCGCCGTGGGCCGGCGTGAAGACGCCGCCGTGGCCGTCACCGACGGTCTACTGCGCCATCTCGACCTGCGCGAATTGACCGGCGTGCTGGCCCACGAGGTGAGTCACATCCGCCACAACGACATGTGGGTGATGGGGCTGGCCGACGTGATGAGCCGTACCGCCAGCTTGTTGTCCTTGTTCGGGCAGCTGTTGCTGTTCGTCAACCTGCCGCTCCTGCTGTTGGGGCAGGCCTATGTTTCCTGGCTGGCGGTGTTGATTCTGCTGTTCGCCCCCACCGTCGTCGCCCTCTTGCAATTGGCCTTGTCCCGGACCCGGGAATTCGACGCCGATCTGGGCGCGGTCCAACTCACCGGCGATCCCGAGGGACTGGCCTCGGCCCTGGCGAAACTGGAACGCCACCAGCGCCACTGGCTGGCCCGGGTGCTGCTGCCAGGCCGGCGCGAACCGGAGCCTTCCCTGTTGCGCACCCATCCGGCCACCGAAGAACGCATCGCCCGCTTGCGGGAACTGAGCACCTCGCCTCCGCGAACACCTCCCTTGCCGGCGCTGTTGGACGATCCTTATTTCCTGTTTCCGGAAGCGCTGCCGGATCATCTACCGGTGATCGCGCGCCGCCCGCGGCGACGGCGCATGAGTGGCCTGTGGTACTGAGCGATAGAATCGATCCCAACCAATGCCCGGCGGGCCGCTCGCAGACTTGTGAAAGCGACAGGGCAATACCATATTCCCCCGTAATGCCGCCAGGGGCATCTGGCCATGTGTGCCAGGCATCAACAACAGAGGAGTCCAAATCATGAGTGCGAACAAGAAGGAAAAGGGCACACCCGCGCGGAAAGCCGACTACAACTTCAATCCCAAGAAACCGGACATCGAGATCAATAAGCCCAGTGAAGAGCAGCGTTCTCTGTGGCAGCGCCCCGGACCCTGGATCATCTTCTATCTACTGCTGCTGATCGCTGCCTTTTCCCTGTTCCGCATGCCGGAGAGCGGCGTGCAGGAGATCCCCTACAGCGAGTTCCTGGAACGACTGGAACAGAACCAGATCCAGGAAGTACTGGTGACGGAGAAGCTCATCACCGGCACCCTCACCGAGGTAGATCCCACCACCGGCATGCCGCGCCGTTTCGTCACCGTCCCGCTGCAGAACGACGAGCTGGCCCAGCGCCTCAAGGAACATGGCGTCACCTACAAGGTACGGTACACGGAAGACGGTCTGGGCGAGTTCTTCCTCTACTGGATGCTGCCGCTGCTGCTCCTGTTCCTGTTCTGGGGATTCATGGCCCGGCGCATGAGCGGCGCGCAGAACTTTCTCAACATCGGCGCCAACAAGGCCCGCATCCATGCCGAGAGCGGACCCAAGGTCACCTTCGACGACGTCGCCGGGGCCGACGAGGCCAAGGAGGAACTGAAAGAGGTCATCGAATTCCTCAAAGACCCCGCGCGCATCCAGCGCCTGGGCGGGCGCATGCCCAAGGGCGTGCTGTTGATGGGACCACCCGGCACCGGCAAGACCCTGCTGGCTCGCGCCGTGGCCGGGGAGGCCGGCGTGCCGTTCTTCAGCATCAGCGGCTCGGAGTTCATCGAGTTGTTCGTGGGCGTGGGAGCCGCGCGGGTACGCGATCTGTTCCAGCAGGCGCGCAAGAAGGCCCCGTGCATCATCTTCATCGATGAACTGGACGCCATCGGCCGGGCGCGCGGCGCCGCCACCCCCATGAGCGGCGGTCACGACGAGCGCGAGCAGACCCTCAACCAGTTGCTCACCGAAATGGACGGCTTCGATCCCTCCACTGGCGTGGTGGTGATGGCCGCCACCAACCGCCCGGAGATCCTGGACAAGGCCTTGCTGCGGGCCGGCCGTTTCGACCGCCAGATCGTGGTGGACAAACCCGACCTGGAGGCGCGCGTCGCCATCCTCAAGATCCACACCCGCAACATGCAACTGGCGGACGACGCCGACCTGCGCGTGGTGGCCCAGCGCACGCCGGGCTTCGTGGGTGCGGACCTGGCCAACATCGCCAACGAGGCGGCCATCCGCGCCGTGCGCAAGAACCGCGACAAGGTCACCATGGAAGACTTCGAGGAAGCCATCGACCGGGTGATCGCAGGACCGGAGAAAAAGAACCGGGCGCTGACCGAACTGGAGAAGGAACGGGTGGCCTACCACGAATCCGGCCACACCCTGGTGGCGGTGAACATGCCCACCGCCGAACCCGTGCACAAGGTGTCCATCATCCCGCACGGGGTGGCGGCCCTGGGCTACACCCTGCAATTGCCGGTGCAGGAGAAATTCCTGTCCACGGAACGGGAACTCAAAGACCAGATCGCCATACTCCTGGGCGGCCGCACGGCCGAGGAACTGATCTACGGCGACGTCTCCAGCGGTGCCCAGAACGACCTGGAACGGGCCTCGGAGATCGCCCGCGCCATGGTCACCCAACTGGGCATGAGCGACAAACTCGGGCCCCTCACCTACGGCAAGCGCCAGCAATTGACTTTTCTCGGCGTGGAGAGTCCCGAAGAGCGCAACTACAGTGAAGAGACCGCCAAACTCATCGACGCGGAAGTGAAAGGCCTGGTGATGGAGGGCTTGGAGCGTGCGCGCCGCATCCTCAGTGAAAAGCGCCAGGTGCTGGAGGCGCTGGCCGCCGCCTTGAAGAAAAAAGAAGTGCTGAGCGGCGACGAGGTCCGCGCCATCGTCGAGCAGCACGAAAGCGGTGCCGGTAAAGACACGGTCTCATCACCGGACGACAAGGGCCGGGGATGATGGCGACATGACCGCGGTGCGACGCACCGACGACTTTGCCCGCCAGGACGCCGCGCTCTCCCTGCAGCTCTTGCACAGTGATCCGGGCCGCGGGCTGAGCGAGGCAGAGGCCCGCCGGCGCCTGGCGCAATACGGCTACAACGAGATCGCGGAACGGGAGGAACCCCTCTGGCATCGTATCTTCCGCCGCTTCTGGGGACCCATTCCCTGGATGATCGAAGTGGCCGCCATCCTCTCCGCCATCGTGCGCAAATGGGAGGACTTCGCCATCATCACCGTGATGCTCCTGGTGAACGCCCTGCTCGACTTCTTCCAGGAGCACCGGGCCCTCAACGCCCTGAAGGCCCTGAAACAACGCCTCGCCAGCCGGGCCATCGCCCTGCGGGACGGTGCCTTCCACACCATCCCGGCGCGGGAACTGGTGCCCGGCGACATCGTCAAGCTCAGGATCGGCGACATCGTGCCCGCCGACGTGCAGCTCCTTGAGGGCGGCTACCTGCTGCTGGATCAGTCCGTGCTCACCGGCGAATCCCTGCCGGTGAGCAAAGCGGCCGGTGAGGTGGCCTACGCCAACACCATCGTCAAACAGGGCGAGATGCTGGCCCTGGTGGTCAATACCGGGCCCCGCACCAACTTCCACGCCGTGGTGTCGCTGGTGGCCAAGGCGAGTCTGGAAGAGCGCAGTCACTTCCAGAAGATGGTGATCCAGATCGGCAACTTCCTCATTCTCATCACCCTGGCCCTGGTGGTCCTCATCGTGCTGGTGGCCCTGTTCCGGGAGGAATCCCTGCTGGAGATCGCCCGCTTCGCCATGGTGCTCACTGTGGCCGCCATCCCGGTGGCCCTGCCGGCGGTGTTGTCGGTGACCATGGCGGTGGGGGCCATGAACCTGGCCCGCCGCCAGGCCATCGTCAGCCGCCTGACGGCCATCGAGGAACTGGCGGGCGTAGACGTGTTCTGCTCCGACAAGACTGGCACCCTAACCCGCAACGAGATGCAAGTGGCCGAACCGGTGACCCTGGACGGCCACGATGAACGGGAACTGTTCCTGACGGCAATCCTGGCCTCCCGCCTGGAAAACCGCGACCCCATCGAGCAGCCTTTGTTCCACCATGTGGACGAGCACTTCCCGGATCTGGACTGGCGGGAGTGGCGGCAGCTCGAATTCACACCCTTCGATCCCACGCGCAAGCGTACCGAGGCCCGCGTGGCACGCGACGGCGATGCCTTTACCGCCGTCAAGGGGGCTCCCCAGGTGTTGCTGGAAATGGCCGAGCTGCCGGAGGAACAGGCCCGGGCGATCACCCACAGGGTGGACCGGCTGGCCGCCAAGGGTTACCGCACCCTGGCGGTGGGCCGGCGCCGCGAGCCACGGCCGCTGGAATTGATCGGCCTGATTCCGCTCTACGATCCCCCCCGCGAGGACTCCCGGGCGGTGATCGCCAAGATGCGTGACTACGGCGTGCAGGTCAAGATGGTCACCGGTGACAACCAGGCCATCGCCCGCGAGATCGGCCGCCTGCTGGGTCTGCCACCGCGCATCATGAACTCCCGCCAGCTCTCGGGCACCGCCGGCAGCGAGTTGCTGAGCCTGGCCGAGGCCTTGTCGGCCGCCATTTACCAGCGCCTCGATCCGAAAGCGGATCGCCAGGCGGCGCAACGGTTCGCCCGCGAGGTGATGGACGCGGTCCAGGAAATGTACGACACCAGCCTGCTGGAGCGGGAATTCGTCCACACCCACGAATCGGCCATCGTCGAGATGATCGGGCAGGTGGACATCTTCGCCGAGGTGGTACCCGAGGACAAATACCGGATCGTGGATACCTTGCAGAAGGGCGGTCACATCGTGGCCATGACCGGCGATGGGGTCAACGATGCCCCAGCCCTGAAGAAGGCCGATTGTGGCTTCGCCGTGGCCAACGCCACCGACGCCGCGCGGGCGGCCGCCGACATCATTCTCACCACCCCAGGCCTGGGCGTGATCAACGAGGCCATGCAGCAGGCACGCATCACTTTCGAACGCATGAAGAGCTATGCCGTCTTCCGCATCGCCGAGACCATCCGCATCATCCTCTTCATGACCCTGAGCATCGTGGTGTTCGACTTCTATCCCATCACGGCGCTCATGATCATCCTGCTGGCCCTGCTCAACGATATTCCGATCCTGGCCATTGCCTACGACCACACCAAAGTGGACAGAAAACCGGTGCGCTGGAACATGCGCGAGCTGCTCACCGTGGCCACCGTGCTCGGCGTCACGGGCGTGGTCTCCTCCTTCGTATTGTTCTTCATCCTCCAGGAACAGGGCCTGCCCGAGGACTTCATCCAGACCATTCTGTTCCTCAAGCTCATCGTCGCCGGCCACAGCACGCTCTACATCACGCGCGTGGACGGCTGGTTCTGGCAGCGCCCGTGGCCGGCGCCGCTCCTGTTCTGGGCCACCTTCGGCACCGAAATCCTGGGCACCCTGATCGCGGTCTACGGCGTCTTCGTCACCCCCATCGGCTGGCAGGCGGCCTTGTGGGTGTGGGCCTATTGTCTGCTCTGGTTCCTGCTCAACGACGCCGTGAAGATGTGGACCTACCGCCTGTTGCGCCAGCACCGCGCCCTGTGAAGAGTGGAGGAGAACCTCGTGGAACAGACGCTGTTCACGGAAAGTCTCATCATCATCCTGGCCTCGGCTGCGGTCATCGCCTTTTGCGTGCGGGTCGGTTTCTCCCCCATCATTGGTTATCTGGTCACCGGCCTGGCCATCGGCCCCTACGGCCTGGGCCTGTTGACGGTCACCGAGGGCACCCGCTTCCTGGCTGAGCTTGGCGTGGTATTGCTCATGTTCATGGTGGGACTGGAATTTTCCTTTTCACGTATGCTGGCCGCACGCCGCCTGATCTTCGGCATGGGTGGTGCCCAAGTCCTGCTCACCGCCTCACTGGTAGCTGGTGGCGCACTCCTGCTAGGAGTGGCCTGGCCAGCGGCACTGATCCTCGGCGGGGCCGTGGCCATGTCCTCCACCGCCATCACTCTGAAGCAATTGGCGGACCAGGAGGAATTGAACAGTGCCCACGGCCGCCTGGCGGTGGCGGTCCTGCTGTTCCAGGACCTGGCCACCCTGCCCTTTCTGGTCTTCATCGATGTCTATGGTTCCGCGGACACCACCGGCAGCGCGGCGGTACTTCTGCAGAAGATCGGGCTGGCCACTTTGGGCATTTTGCTCATCGCCTTCCTGGCCCGCCGGGCCCTGCACGGACTGCTGAGCTGGATCGCACGCCTGCACTCGACGGAACTCTTTCTGCTCACCGTCCTGGCCATGGCTCTGGGCATGGGGTACCTGGCCCATTGGTTCGGGCTGTCCCCCCCCATCGGAGCCTTCCTCGCCGGCATGATGATCGGCGAGAGTGACTTCCGCCATCAAGTGGAAGACGACTTGCGCCCCTTCCGTGACGTATTGCTGGGATTGTTCTTTCTCACCATCGGTACCCAGATCGATCTCTCCGTGGCCCTGGATCATCCAGGCACGGTGGCCGCCGCCCTGCTCCTGTTCCTGTTGCTCAAGGCGGTGGTGATCCTGGCCCTCACCGGCTTCACCGCCTGGCGCGGGCACACCGGCCTGCGCAGCGCCATCATCCTGGCTCACGGCAGTGAATTCGGCCTGCTCATCCTCTCCCTGGCCATGCAGCAGGGGGATCTCCTGCCGGCCGCGCTGGCGCAACCCGTGCTCCTGGGGCTGGTGCTGAGCCTGGCGATCGCCCCCGTCCTCATCCAGTACAATGAGCGCCTGGCGCGCCGGTTGTGGCCTGCTGGCATGGATGCCGGCACGGAAGCCGAGCGAGACGGCGCGGCCGACGTGGATGAGGCCAGCCGCCACCTGAACGACCACGTCATCCTCTGCGGCTGCGGCCGCGTGGGCCGGCTGGTGGCCTCGGTACTGGAAACCTGCCAAGTCCCCTATGTGGCCATCGAATCCCAATACGGCCAGGTGGACCTGGCCCGCCGACAGGGTCACCACGTGGTGTTCGGAGACGCCAGCCGGGCCCGCCTGCTGGATGCCGCGGGCCTGCGCCGGGCCAGCGCCGTGGTCATCACGTTCGATCGTCCTGGGCCCGTGAGGAAGATGCTGGATCACATCCGCCATGTAAATCCAGCCATCCACGTGGTGGTGAGCACGGACGACGATCGCGAGCGGGAACGGTTCCTGGCCGCCGGGGCCAATGCCGTGTTGCCGGAAAATCTTGCCGCCGGTCTCTCGCTGGGCGCCCACGTGCTGGTCGCCCTGGGCATGGAACATGCGGAAGTGGCGCGTCACATCGATGCCCTGCGCGCCGAGTTGCAGGCAGAGCCGTGAGATGCCGTCCCATCCAACTTCCCTCTCCTGCCTCCTGACCCCTGAAATCTGATCCCTGCCTGGCATGCCCTTTGCCTTTTCTCCGGCATGGAGAAGCGGCACACACGAGATCGTTTCACGGCCCGCAGGCACGGCCGGAGCCATCGCTGGGGATATTTGCCGGCTGCCTTGCTGCTGTTCCTGAGTGCGGCGCCGTCATCAGCGGGAGGGCTGAGCGTGCTCGTCAACGGCAAGTCCATCCATCTGGACACGCCGAAAGACGCCCAGTTCAACGAGGCGAATTGGGGCGGCGGCCTGCAATACGACTTCCGGGGCCGGGGGCGCTGGTACCCCTTCTTCACCGCTTCCGGCTTCGAGGATTCTCTGGAGAACCCATCCTACTACGCTGGCGGCGGCCTCATGCTGCGCCTGCTACCGCCGGCACTCCGCCGGCATGGGCTATCCATGGACGCCGGCCTGGTGGGTTTCTTGATGGTGCGGGAAGACTTCAACGACAAGCAGCCCTTTCCGGGCGTTCTCCCAGCCCTCACCGCGGGTACTTCCCGGCTGGCCGTCAATGTCACCTTCGTCCCCGCCGTGCGGACGAAGATGGTTCCGCTCTGGTTTTTCTAGCTGAAACTGTCCCTGTCCGAAGACCACGCCCACTACTAGCTACTTGCCAAGGACCGGGCCATTGCCTGCAAAGCGCACCTCGATGCGCTGCATCGGGCACGCGCTGCAGAGGCCTCGTCATCGTTTGTCTTGGTGAGCGCCACGCCGGCACCGTAGCGGATCACCGCAAGGCGAACACCACCGGCACCACGAATTCCAGTTCTCCATCCACCTCCGGCGGTGGCGGATAGGGCGCGGCGCGGCGGGCCATGTCCAGGGCCGCACGATCCAACAGGCGGTTGCCCGTGCTGCGTTCCAGTTCCAAGGCAACCGCCCTGCCCTCCCCATCGATGCGGATGCGCAGGCGCCCCTCGCCTTCGATACGCAGGCGCCGGGCACGGCGGGGGTAATGCTTGTGGCGCTCGAGCCAGGCCAGTAATAGATGCTCATAACGTACCAGGGCCTGGGCATCGATCACGGCCGCGTCAGGCTGGGGCGAAGCATCGGCCACACGATCCGGCGTTTCAGGAAGGGGCTCGGCCACCGGAGTGGGTTCCTGCACTTGCGCCACCGGTTCCGGCCGTTCGGGCGGGAGATCGGGTGGCACCACCGGTGCGGGCGGTGGCAGCGGTTCGGCCACGGGCGGTGGCTCCTGCAGCGGAGGCGGTTCAGCACGGGGTGCCGGTGGCGGTTCCGGTCGGGGTTCGGGAGTGGGTTCAGGCGGCGGGGGTATGCTGCGTTCCACCGGCGGGGGTG
>WFNO01000033.1 GCA_015488555.1 Gammaproteobacteria bacterium | reverse complement strand
CACCCCGTTCAGGAGAAGGCGACCGGCGCGGAGCCGGCGCTTCTCCAATTCTTTGCATTGTGTCTTGCTGTCCATGGAATCCTCCCAACATACCCGATTCTATAGACAGCGAAAACAGGAAAATGTTCACTATTTATGCAAGGCTCAATAGAAGCGTTGGCAGCGGATGTTGGACGCTTGGGCCAGGCCCTGGCCAAGGATTTCGAGGAGCAAGCCGTCGAACTGGAGAACAGCGAGGTCCAGGATGCCCTGGGTCGGTCCGCCAGCGAGGAGCTGGCCTGCATCGAACGGGTCCTCGCGCGCATGGAGCGAAACGAGTACAGCGTCTGCGCCGTCTGCGGCGGTGAGATTCCCTTGCCGCGTCTGGCGGCTGTTCCCTATACAGACCGCTGCGTGGCCTGTGCCGAACGCAGCAGCTGAATACGCCCGCTGCCGGCGGGTTCTGCCCGGATCACGGAGCGGTCTGGCGGATGGGCATGGTCTTTCCCCCGCCTTGCTCGCGATTCGGTTCCTCATCCGATTGTGGATCCAAACGCTGTTCCGAATAGCGGGCCAGTACCAGGCCGGGTGGCGCGATGGGGCGCATATGCTGTTGCAGGGGGCTTGGTTGGCGACCCAGGCGCTGTTCGTAGATGGCGGTGAAGAGCAAGACGTTGCCCACGTAATTGCGGGTCTCGGCGATGGGCAAGGTCTCCAGCCACAGGTCCGCGGCTACGATCCGCTCTTTCGGCCACCAGCGCTGGACCCGCCGTGCTCCCGCGTTGTAGGCCGCCAGCGCCAGGACGCGGTGGCCCTGATAGCGCCGCAGCAATTCCGCCAGATGGGTGATACCCAGGCGCAGGTTGGTGGCCACGTCCAGCAGCTCCCGGCGGTGGGAGAGGCGCACGCCCAGTCTCCGCGCCACCTGCCGTGCGGTGTGCGGCAGGAGCTGCATCAGTCCCAATGCCCCGGCCGGTGAGCGGGCATCGGGGGTGAAGGCGCTTTCCTGGCGGATGACCGCGAAGGCCAGGGCGGCGTCGACGCCGGCCGCCCGGGCCGTGCTCTCCACCAGGGTACGGTGCACCAGTGGAAAACGCAGGTCCAGGTCGTCACGATAACGGGTGCGCGCCATGGTGGTGATGGCCCGGTCGTGCCAGCCCCAGGCGGCCGCCAGCCGCGCGGCGCCCTGCAATTGCCATTCGGCCATGTCCCGGGTGGCGTAATACCATTCCCGCCGCGCCGCCACCACGCGATCCAGCAGGAACAACTCGCGGGCGCGCAACAGACCGGGGTAGTGCCGGGGATCTAGCTCGTGTCGGTCGTTCTCCTTTGTCTCTTTCCCGATCTTTTGCTCTCTTGCCGTGGCGATGCTGCCCGCGTCAATGATTATTCCAGTTTGGATTTCGGTCTGGATCTCGTTTTGGGCTTCGGCCCGGAGGGAATGCCGGGGTGTCAGGCGATAGGGTAATCCCAGGCGGTCTGCGGCGAGCAGTCCGTAGTAACTGCGCCGCCCGGCCAGGGACAGATAGAGGGCCTCAGCCTCCTCTTCCTGCTGCAGGGCCTCCAGCGCGCGGGCCTGCCAGTAACGCCACCGCGCCACATTACGGTGGGACGGCTCCAGCTGGTGGATCCAGGCCAGCACCGCGTACCAGTTGCGCTGATCGAGGGCCGCCCGGATGCGCCACTCCTGCAGGGCGCGGTCGTCCCGGCCACCGTCCACCGCGGCCAGGCGGGCGAGGGCTTCGGGGTCGCCGTGTACCGCCAGGGCGATGGCCAGTTGGCGCTCCACCCGGGCCCGTTCCGCGGCTCCGAGATCGTAGCGCGGGCGCAGGGTTTCCTCCCACAGGCGCAGGGCGCGCCGGGGGTCGCGCATGGCCAGGCGTTTGAGGCCGTGGACGAGAATGGCGTTGCGAAAGGGGTGAGGGTGTTGGAGGCGCGAGGAGCTGAGATGGCGCGCCGGATGGCGGTGCACGCGCAGCCAGAGGTCGGCCCACCGGCGTTCGTCCGGGGGGAGAAAGCGTCGCAGATAGCGTGCCAGGCGGACGCGGTTGTTCTCCATGGCCAGGGCGAAACGGCGCCAGGCCAGCTCGGTGGTGATGCCGCCCGCCTCACGCCAGGCGGCGAACAAGGGATCGCAGGCGCGCGGTTGAGAGCGCCCCACCAGCCACAGCCGTTCCATGTCCCGCAATGCGGCCTGGCGCCGGCCCGTGCGGTACAGGGCGCGGCGGTAGAGACATTCCAGTTCGGTATCGGTATCGGGCCGGTAGGCGGCGAGCAAGGTCTGCCAGCGCCCCTGGCGGGCCAGGGTGCGCAGCCAGGTCCGGTACAGGCGGCGGGCCAGCGGGGTGCCTGCTTGGGCCTGGAGGAAGACCTCCACTTCGTCCAGCGAGGCGCGGGCCAGCCGCCGGCGCAGGGCCTGGTCGTCCAGATAGGGGGCGAGAGGATAGTTCTGCAAGTGGGCGCGCAGGGTCCGGAAGCGTTGCCATGCACCCTGTTGCAGGGCCTGTTCGGCCTCCAGGAAGAGTCGCCGCTCCTCACTGAAATCCCAGGCGCTGGCATTTGCCGTCACGCTCAGTGATACCAGTATCGCCGCTGGCCATATCCAGTGCCGATTCATGTCTGTTTGTTTTCTCATCCCTCCCAGAAAGGTTGTCGCCAGAAGATGATCGAGAAGATCTATAAGGATTCCGAGGGCTCCCAGAAGATCTTCGAGCGACTGCCATGATGATTACCGGAATGATTAGCTGGAATGATCGCTGAACTGATTATTCGGATGTTTCGCTGCAAGATTGAGAGGGTCTCATGACGGAGGGAGAGACGGCGGCGGTGCTGCAAGTGCCCCGCCGCCGTCTATTCGTGTGTTCAGACCATGTCTTTGAGGCCTTTGAGAGCTTGGATCTTGACTACGTTGCGGGCTGGCTTGGCCTTGAAGATCATTTCTTCTCCAGTGAAGGGGTTGATACCCTTGCGTGCACGTGTGGCGGGTTTGCGATGAACCTTAATCTTGAGCAGGCCGTGGAGATTGAAGACCCGGGCGCCGCCGGTCTTCAAATGGCCTTCGATGACGTTCTTCAATTCCTCGAACACGGCCGTCACCTCTTTCTTGGAAAGACCGGTCTGTTCGGCAAGATGGGATACGAGGGCGGCGCGGGTCATGGGTTCCTTGATGGCGCGGATGCGCTTGGTGGCAGCGGCTTTTTTGGTCGTCGTTTTTTTGGCGCTAGTCTTCTTTTTCACAGCTTTTTTCGTCGTCTTCTTCTTCGCAGCAGCTTTCTTCTTAACAGCCATGTGTTTCTCCTCGCTTGTGTTGGGTTGGATGAAAAGCCGTTAGTTGATGCAGCTCGATCCGACGGTTTTCGGAGAATATCAGCGTCATTCGTAAAGCGCAAACAATTTCGATGCTGGTGCGATCGGCATGGAATGTGCTGAAAATCCTTTCTGCATAGGCTAAAAGACCGATTGCGAATGCGTGCCCGTGCGTGCTGCCGGGTACCGGTACGGCCTGGATACGGTTGGGATCTGCTCGTCGAGCAGCGAATACAGACGGATGCTTGCAAAGCGAGACTGTGAAGGTGGTCTCGGCGTATTCCTGCGGCCGAAACGTCGCTTGCCATGGAGGCCCTGCCTAGTCTTGAGCCCGAGATAGCGGGTATCATCGCGCCATGGCAGGTTCGACGCGAGAGATCATCGTGCCGCTGCACATCGACGGCGAGCAGTTCCTGCGCTACTACCGGGGGACGGCGCGCGTGGTCGTGGCCCGCAGTGTGGACGGCCGTACGGTTCAGTTCCCCGCCCGCATCCTGCAGCGCTTCCTCACGCGTGACGGCATCCACGGGGTCTTCGTCCTGCGTTATGACGCGCGCAACCGTTTCGTCTCCATCGAGCGCTGCCGTGACGCTAGAGGGGAAAGGAAAGGGGGAGGAAGAGGGTGAGCGCCGAAACGCTGCAGCGCCTGCTGGACATCATGGCCGCCCTGCGCCATCCCCGGCGGGGTTGTCCCTGGGATCGGGTCCAGACTTGGTCCAGTCTGGCACCGTACACCCTGGAAGAGGCCTACGAGGTGGTGGAGGCGGTGGAATGCGGCCAGCCACAGGCGGTATGCGAGGAGCTGGGTGATTTGTTGTTTCATGTGGTGTTCTATTGCCAGATCGCCAGGGAGCGGGGGCTGTTCGACTTCCATGCGGTGGCGGAGGTGCTGGCGGACAAGCTGGTGCGCCGCCATCCCCACGTCTTCGGCACGCGATCCGGAGCACATGCTGCGGAGGCCAGCCAGTCGGCCTGGGAGGTGCACAAGCAGCGCGAGCGCGTGGCGCGTGGCGGGGGGCACAGCCTCCTGGACGAGGTGCCGCAGGCCCTGCCGGCCTTGAGCCGGGCCGTCAAACTGCAGCGCCGCGCGGCCCAGGTGGGTTTCGACTGGCGGCATGCGGGCCAGGTGTGGGAGAAAGTGGAAGAAGAACTGGAAGAACTGCGGGCGGAACTCGCTGTGGAGCTGGCCGCCGGCGATGGGGTCCGGGCTGTGGACGAAGCGGCCCGCGCGCCGGATCCTGAAACGGTCCAGAAATTGGAGCACGAACTGGGGGACCTGTTGTTGGCGGTGAGCAATCTGGCGCGCCACTTGGGGATCGATCCCGAGACCGCCCTGCGCCATGCCAATCGGCGCTTCGAGCGCCGATTCCGGCACATGGAAGAGCGCCTCGCGGCCCGGGGCCGAGACATGAGGCAATGCGACGCTGGCGAGCTGGAGGTCCTGTGGGAAGAAGCCAAGCGCCGGATCGAAGGTTGACTTCGATCCGGGACTCCGATCCAGGGTTGACCTCTGGGGTTGACCTCTGGGGTTGACCTCTGGATCCCCGCCGCCTTTCATGGTAGGGTGCGGCCTGCGCGGCGGCCGCGCCGGATCACAGACGGTTCTTGCATGGCGGATGTCGAGCAGGATATTGACAACGAGGGGTTTCATCCCCAAAATAAGCGGCTTGCTTTTTTTGGAGGGGTTCCCGAGCGGTCAAAGGGATCAGACTGTAAATCTGACGGCTCTGCCTTCGGAGGTTCGAATCCTCCCCCCTCCACCACACAGTCGCCGGCCAGTCGTTCGGGGCGGTGGCCGGGGCGCCTGCGAGGGGCGCATCGTGGTGGATGAATCCGAGCGGAACAGTAGCAGACAGGCGGGATTCGAACACAGGTTTGATTGGCGGGTGTAGTTCAATGGTAGAACCTCAGCCTTCCAAGCTGATGACGTGGGTTCGATTCCCATCACCCGCTCCAGCAGCTGCCGGTAGTGAAGTGGTTCGTCTGAACGGGTTGAGCTGGAGGAAGGGGTGGATTGCCCCCGAGGCGAGAAGTTCGGCCCATATAGCTCAGTCGGTAGAGCACTTCCTTGGTAAGGAAGAGGTCACCGGTTCAAGTCCGGTTATGGGCTCCACACAACAAGCGGTAGGTTTGGAGTACGTGATATCGTTGAGTGTCAAAAAGGTCCAGGTCGCGGAGATCCATTGTCTTCGTCAAAGTTCAGAGCTGAAAGTCGATCGCACAGCGTAACCGTATCTAACTGCATCAAGTACTGGGGGAGTTACTCATGTCCAAGGAAAAATTTGAGCGTACGAAGCCGCATGTGAATGTGGGCACGATTGGTCATGTGGATCATGGTAAGACGACGCTGACGGCGGCGCTGACGAAGGTGTCTGCGGAGAAGTATGGTGGAGCGGAGGTGAAGGCGTACGATCAGAT
>WFNO01000032.1 GCA_015488555.1 Gammaproteobacteria bacterium | reverse complement strand
GTATCCAGGCTCTCGCCTCGCAGCAGTCGCAGCACCACCTCTTGCTTGCGCTTTGCAGACCAACGCTTCACAGACTTCGTGCTCATGGACACCTCCTGTCGTTCTCACTCTACGACCAAATATGTGTCCAAAATATTCGAGGGGCAACCCAAAGCCCCATTGCCATTTCAGAGCCATTCGTGTAATGTCGCCGCCCCATCTACCGTCGCAGGAGGGCTGCAGAGTTCATGCCAATTGCGCATGCAACGGTCGGTCGGCCTGGTACACGGACGTTCGGTTTGTGTTTTCCCGCTCAGAGATTTTCCGACCAGCTATACGCCCGGACGACCCCATGCTGGTCGAATTTGATCTGCAAAATCCTGATACTAGCATCCTGCAGGCCCGGCAGTGTGCCGCCACCGTAGTAATAGGTCCATTCCACGAAATGACGTCCGCTGCTGTCGGTGGCATGCCCTACCCCTACAGGGGGCCCTAACCAGGATTCCACTTCCGACTGGGTGGTGACGCCCTGGCGTACTGCACTCTTGAAATGCTCCAGGTCGAAGGGGCTCCCGAAACGCAAGGTAGTACATCCGACCGCCGCCAGCGTGGCGGTGATCAAGAGCGGCAGCAGGAGGTTGCGGGTTCGCACCGGCATGTTTCTCAATCGCCCGCGTCTTGTATGGGTACGCGGCGAGGCGTCAGCGGGCGGCGCCGGGGCAGGCGGATCTGCAGGACCCCGTGGCGGTAGCGGGCCTTGGCCTGTCGCTCGTCCACCTCCACCGGCAAGGCGATGGCCCGCTCGATGGCCCCATAGGCACACTCGAGGCGGTAGTAATGTCCTTCCTTGTGTTCCCGCCGCAGATGCTTGGTGCCGCGAATCACCAGAAAATCGTCTTCCACCCGGATGTCGAAGTCGTCCTTGTCCATGCCCGGGATCTCCACGGTGACCACCACCGCATCGTCTTCCAGCCAGACATCGGCGGTGAGCAGGCCCCAATGGGGGGCGTAGCGCAAAGCCTGATCGACAGTGCTCGTTCCAGCACTTTTCCCCGCAGCATCCTGGCAAGATGGTGTGAATCGAATCAAGGCATGGGCGGCTCGCCGGCGTAGGTGGGACCAGCCTTCTGCCAAGTGCTGCCAGGTGTTGGACAGTCGGTCATGGAGCTGGGCAAGAGTGGCCATCGTCTTTCTCCCAATTGAATTGCGTCATTCCTGTGCTGGGTGATGCGGTTCATTCTAATCGCCACCCAATAGTCTCTCCAAGGTTTCCACCCGGTATTGCAGGTAATGGATCTCATCCAGGAGTTGAACCGCCAGTGCCGCTCCGGCGAGATTGACTTGCAGGTCACGCTGCAACCGCAGGGCCATGGTGATCCGGCGCACGCAATCCGCGTGAAAGCGCCACGCTTGGGGACTGGTGCCGGAAACCGGCTCGATGAGGCCTTCGTCCACCATGGCCAGGACCTGCTCACCTTCGATGCCAGCTTGAATGGCCAACTCCTTCAAGCTGAGCAAGAGCGGTTCACCGGCGATGATTTCCATGGAACGTCTGCGCCTGATCATGCCACGTCCTCCCAATGTGCGCGGGGGTTGTAACGGGACCACAACCTGGCCATGGATTCATACAGCGAGCGCTCCTGCTCGGTGCGCGGCTCCGGGGTCACCATGCGCACCACCACGTATTGATCGCCAGGTGGAGTACCCGGCAAACCACGCCCCTTGAGACGCAGTTTGGAGCCGCTCTGCGTACCGGGTGGAATCTTCATGTCCACCCAGCCACCCAAAGTGGGTAGCTTGATTTGGGCGCCCAGCGCTGCTTCCCAAGGCGTTACCGGAAGTTCGACATAGATGTCCCGCTCATCGGCCTTGAAGACGGGATGGGATTTGAAACGGACTTCCAGGTAGAGGTCGCCTGCCGGTCCACCCAAGCCCGGGGCCCCCTGCCCCGAGAGTCGGATCTGTTGGCCTTCGGTGATACCGCGCGGTATCTTGACTCGCAGGCTGCGTTCCTGTTTGATCAATCGCCCTTGCGCATCGTATTGGGGGAGCTGGAGACGTATGGTGCGGCTGGCACCGTGATAGCTGTCCTCCAGGGAGATGAAGATCTGCGCGTAGTGGTCCTCACCGCGCACGCTGAAGCCGCCATGCGCGCGCCGGCCCCGGCGGGTGAAAGGGGAAGCGGCACCGAACAGGGATTCGAAAAACTCGCTAAACTGGGCTGCATCGGCGGCTGTGAATCCGCCACCACTGAATTCGAAACCCGCGCTCCAATCCGGTGGCGGGGTGAATTCCTCGCCACCGTGCCAGCCGCCGCGCCGCAGGCGATCATAGGCCGCCCGTTTCTCCGGGTCCTTGAGCACCTCATAGGCCTCGTTCACTTCCTTGAAGCGTTCTTCTGCGTCTGGTTCTTTACTGACGTCCGGATGATATTTGCGCGCCAGTTTGCGATAGGCACGCTTGACCTCATCCTGTGAGGCGTCGGCAGAGATGCCCAGGATGTCGTAATAGTCTTTGAATTTCACCGCTGGCCCCGCGATTCCCCCTTTCCTGTGTTCACGATGTCACCGGCGAAAATGCCTCATTGGAGGCCCCTCGCCGTACGCTCGATCTTATTCACCTTCCACACTGATGCGCCGGGGTTGCACTTTCTCCAGTTTGGGAATGGTGATCTCGAGTACGCCATGGCGACTCTTGGCGGTGATGCGTTCAGGATCAGCGGTATCGGGCAAACTGAAGCGCCGGTAGAAGGTGCCGCGTGCCCGCTCCACACGCTTGTAATGGCTACGATCTTCCTGGGTCAGGCGTTCGCCCTTGATGGACAACACGCCATTTTCCATGTTGATGTCGATACGGGCAGGATCCACGCCTGGTACATCCGCCAGGATGACAAAGGCGTTTTCAAGTTCGATGATGTCCACAGGAGGTACCCAATCGCTGGTGGCGACGACGTTGCTGTCGGCATCACCACCGGCGCGGGTTTCCACCAGCCGATTGATTTCGTTGCGCATCTGCTCCAGTAGGCTCCAAGGATCGTATTGCAATAAACTCATGTTCGCACCTCCGCACGATCTGATGAAATAGTTTGGGTTTTGTGAGGATATGGGCCTGCGAAAGCAGGTTTTCAAGAGGTCAGCCGGGAGTCCTCGCGCTGGCGCAGACGCTGCAGCAATTCAGCAGGCGGCACGTTGTGGTCTCCAGGCTGCATGTGCCGCAGGAGCTTGTCAAAGGGCTGGCGCCGGCCCAGGATCAGACGGGTCAACAACAAGGAAATTCGGGTGAGAAAGAAAAAAGCAATGATGAACAACACGCTGGTGACCGCCTCGAAGAGCAGCACCCCATGATAACCACGATCCATCAGCATGGCATAGGTAAAAAAGTAGAGGATCAACAACATGCCCATGGTAATACCCAAAATCATAGCAATGCGATTCTGCGTCTTCTGAATGTGCTCCAAGGCCTGTAGCAATTCCTCGTCGCCCATGATGAATTCCTGACCTCCTCTGAACAATAGATCCTCTGAACAATAGAAATGAAGGGAAACCTATGATAGCGCATAGACGCTTAGCCGCGCCAAGAGCGCGTAACACTGCCTCGCTTGCCGGACGGACGCCGGGCACGTTATGCTGTCGGCGAGAAGTGATGTCTGCGAAGCGCCCATGGACCCCACCACATATCCATACGCTTATTGAGGAAAAATGAGCATACGAGCCGTTCTACTCGAAAAACTCACGGCTTACTTGGAGCCCAAGTTTCTAGAGGTGGAGAACGAGAGCCACCGGCACCAGGTCGCAGCCGGCGCAGAAACGCACTTTCGAGTCGTAGTCGTCTCGGATCGTTTCACGGGGCTAGGACTCCTGTCCAGGCACCGCTTGGTACACGAAGTACTGGCTGCAGAATTGGCCGGTCCCTTGCATGCCCTCACTATCCAGGCTTACAGTCCGGAGGAGTGGCAGGCCAGGGCAGGGCGGACCTCGGACAGCCCTCCCTGCCTGGGCGGGGGGCGAAACCGATCCCTCGCGTCCTAGATTCCACAAGGATACTATGGCTCTCTTGGGCGCAACTCATAAGACGCTACTCTTGCGAATTCCTGGCCGAATTCCCGGCGCAGCCATCGATCGACAGAGAAAACCAACCATGAGCCCAGGAATCTATGATCCAAACGAATCGAGCGGCCATGCAGTCTCAGCCGCATGGCGGCTGGGGCGACGTCTAAGCGGCGGAATACACTGAAAATTCAAGGGGATAGACATGACAAGTGATGTGGATGAACTGACCATCCGCTATGTGGAGGACGGTGTGGAACTGGTACGAGAATTGGACAAGGTGATCCTATCCAGGGGGGCCTGGGCCACGGTACTGTATCGTTATCAGGATTGGGACCGTCGCAAAAACGGCTATGGGCCGGAACGCTATAGTATCCGCCGCTACCAGAAACGAGAGGGACGCTATGTCCTAAAATCCAAATTCAACATCTCCAGCAAGGACCAGGCGCAGAAAATCGTTGAGGCCCTCCAGCGATGGATGGAGCCATGACCCATCACGACTTTTCAACCAAAAGAAATTTCGCTTACAAGCATTTGATATAAATGAATCTTCAATCTTTGCTCTTGCGCTCGCTTGGATTCCCTTTCGACCTCATTTACCCGCTCTGTCCCATACTGGTCCAGGCATTTTCACCCGCCGCCCTGCCACCTCGAGCAAGTCAAGAATCGAAGACGCCTTTCCGATAACCCTGTGACAGCACTCACCTGGCTGCCGTGGGAATGGCTGGGTCGACACGAGACATCGGCAGTGCCTCATTGGGATGTGCGAATGATCGACGGCGGAAACGGAGACGAGCCATCTGCGATATCCAAAGGACGGAATCGCCGGGGGACGCCTCCTGCGCGTGAAACCGTGCTCGAACGCTGCCGGCACCATGCGGAGACGACAGCCGAAAAAATCTTGCAGCACTTCTTCCACGATGTAGACGACGATCTGTTCGAGCGGGCGGACAAATGTACCAGTAACCAGGAGTGTAATCTCTTCCTCGAAGGAGCCCGTCTGGTGCGTCTGGAGAAAGAGCCGATCCTCAATCGCTTCCGCCGTCATTATGCCGAGCAGGTGGAAGCCTGTCTGTCTGGCTGCGCTGATAAACTGCGGCAACCGGCAGAAAAGACCCCAGATGCCGAATTAACCCTAGTCAACGAGGCCCAGCTGGAAGAAGCCCTAGCTGTCGACAACCTCGTCGCCAAGATCCACAACCGTTTTGCAGACGAACTCTTCGCCTTAGAAAAGCGCTTCGCGGCGCTCCTACACCCTGTTCCGATTCGCATTGACACCATCCCCTTCGGTCCCGAGACCCTGTGTCTGAGTCTCGGTGCCGCCTGTCGCCCCTTGGACATGGACATCCGTGTCAAGTTGTACATGTTCAAAATCCTGGACCGCATACTCATGGAAGCGCTGCGCGATGTCTACCAGACGCTCAATCGCTACTTGGTAGAAGCAGGTATCCTGCCCAAATTGAAGATCGTGGTGAAAAACTGTACCACGCCGCGGTACCGGCCTGATGAGATGCCAGGTTGCATACCACATGGGATGCCAAGTGGGATGCCAAACAAGACAGAATCAGCCGGCTCAGTGGCCGCGGCCTATACATCAGCACCCGCACGAACCGAAATGGGTTCCACCGCGGGAGCATCACGGGGCGAGACGAGTCCTGCAGCCGCTGCTGTCATTACGACCGAGCCGGTTTCCATTCAGGCTCAGATGTTTCAGGCCTTGCAGTGCCTGCTGGCGGGTACCGGGGAGGGGGGTGAGGCTGAACCATCCGGTACCTCCGGTTCCGCCCCGAATCCAAAACCGAATCCTGCCCTGAATTCCATCTTGCTGGAGACTCTCACCGATCTCCAGCAGGACCTTTCGCGTGGATCGGGCCAGAGGAGGGTGGTTTTGCCCTTGCAGGTCAAGACACAGGTACGCCAGCGCCTGCGCGGACATGACGGCGGCAAAGGGCTGGACCTCCAACCGCTGGACGGCGAGATCATCGACGTGATTGCCATGATCTTCGATTATATTCTCGATGATCCCTCCCTGCCCGATTTCGTCAAGGCGCTCATTGCCCGCTTGCAGATACCCGTACTCAAGGTTGCCATCATCGACCGGCAGTTCTTCCAGCGTAGATCACACCCAGTTCGTCAGTTGCTGAATGAATTGGCCTATGCCGGGGTAGGCTGGTTGGACGAGAACGAAGCTGCCAAAGACCGGCTCTACGAACGCATGGAGGATGTGGTAACACGGCTCCTGTGCGAATTCGAAAGCGACATCACTATTTTCGAGAGCCTCCTGGAGGAATTCCGCCAGTTCGTCGAGGAAGAAAAGCAACGTTTCCTCGCTGCTAGAGAGGCTGTGCGCCGCCGCGCAGCTCGCCGGGAAGCCGCACGGCGGCAGGCCAGCGCGGATCTTGCGCGCAGCTTGCAGAGGCGCCGGGTACCGATGGAGGTCCGTGATTTTCTCCTGCACAGTTGGCGGCGGGTATTGGTGGAGACGGCTCTGCGCGCCGGTGAGGACAGTCCGGAACGACGCCAGGCCTTGCAAGTCATGGACGATCTGTTGTGGTCTCTGAACCCGGAACCAACGGCGGAAGCTCGCCGCAAACTGACCCTTCTATTGCCCTTGATGCTCGACGCCCTGCGCAATGGCCTCAGGAGTATCGGGAAGGAGGCGCAGGAAATCGAACAGGTGATGGATATGCTCTCCGAGCACCACTTGCAGGCACTCAAACCCGAATCACGCACAGAAACCGCAAGCGCCCGCGACGTCCAGCCAGGTGAGCGTCCGGCATCACAGGCCACCAGCACCCGGACCACAGCCGACACCGAACGAGGAGGCGATATCGACTGCCTGATCAAGCGAATGAATGCCGACATCGAGGCCCTTCCAGACTTGGGGGAAGAGGATCTCAACTTGCTGGGCGAATGGCCGCAGGTCGATGCGTCCCAGGGAGAGAGCGCCTTCGAAAAGATGCTGGAGGAGATGGGGCTCCAGGGCCACGAGGATGGTCAAGAAGATCCGGGTCCGCGCATCGACGATGAATACACGGCGCTGATTCAGGAACTGCCCCTGGGCAGTTGGGTGGAATTGACCCTCGATGGCGAACGCAAGCGGCTCAAACTGGCCTGGAAGGGAGATACCTCCACGCCGTTTTCATTCATGAACCGGCAATACAAAGTGGTGGCCGAGATGCCGTTCTACGTACTGGCAGAGGAGTTCCGGCGCGGGCGGGCCGCCGTGATCGAGGACGTGGCCCTGTTCGACCGTGCCTTGGACGGGGTCATTTCGGGTATCATGAAACTGGGGCGCAAAGAAAACTGACGGGCCTCCGTTCGCCGAACACCTGCTGGATCTTTGATCTCAATCTCCGGTGAGCTCCACGCCCATGCGGTATTGGCCGTTCCCTTTCTCCAGCCAGCGCACGATTCCGGCCACCGGCCGATCACCGATACGCGGTTGCAGCTTGCCCAAGGCCTCGAACCACAATCGCTCGCCGCATGTGTGGAGATGACCGGTGAGCAGGCCCAGCCCACCTGGGCTGCTGTCCACCACGGTGCCGGGATAGTAGATGCGTCCTCTCTGTCCGGGAGCGTCGGACTCGCAGAAATAGAAGAGCGGGCGTTTGATCCGGCGGCGGGGATGCTTGCGTTTCTCTGCCATCCGCTTGCCCCTCCCGTCAGGGTCAGAAGTTGAACGATTTCAGGGTTCAGATTCTGGGATCGACCCCTGAAATCCTCCTTCACAGAGCCATCATAACAGCGTCCCCCCATATTGAACAGAAAGAATGCCTCGGTGACGGAAACTCGGCGTTCGAACGATGGAACGCCGGACAGGGGCCTGATGGAAACCCGAGCGCGATCGCCCGATACCTCTCCAGAATCACACCTGGAATCACATTGGCGGGCCTTGTAGAAAACGGGATCTGCCTTACTATACTAAGACAAACGATGACAAAGCCTCATTCAGCGGGTCTCTGGACGGTCAGTCCGCCAGGCGCGCCGACACCGGCATAGCCCGAGCTATGCCAAGGAGGCGCAACACCGCGGATGGCCGTCCAGAGACCCGCCCCGAGATCCGCTCCAGG
>WFNO01000031.1 GCA_015488555.1 Gammaproteobacteria bacterium | reverse complement strand
TCCAGGGCCGCTTCCAGGCGCTGGCGGGCGATGGGTTCCTTGCTCAGGAAGCGCTCCAGCACCCAGCCCTCTTTGCCGGCGTGCTTGCCGGAGAGCAGGCGCACGCGCACGGTGCCCTCGGCCTTGTTGCGTTCCAAGAGTTCCATGCGCATGCCGCTGGGAATGACGGCGATGGTGCTGTCACGCGTGCTGGGGCCAGTACGCAGATTGATATAGATGACGTCCTTGACGTAGCGGATCTCCCCCCCGCTCGCAGTGATGTCCGTTTCCGGTGTATCCTGGGCCGGAGCCCCGGCGCAGACCCAGAAGGAGATGGGTAGCAGGAACCACCACAGGCGGCGCCGGCCCAGCGCCGATTCCCCGCGGCCGTTGGGATACTGTTTGCTCATCATGCCTCGATTCCCTGCATGGCAACGCAAATAGTGGGTCAATTTCGCACAAAACTCAACGGATAGGGCCTTTTTTGCTAGAATGGGCATCTGCTCCCGAGAAGTTTACGCGGTCATTCGCATCGAAATTCCTGCTTCGGCAGCTCCAGCCTGCGCCTGAAGCCGGACCCCGGAGTCGGGTTTTTGTATCCGATATCCGGCATCTGCCTATCTGGTCAAGGGAAGAGAGAAAACAGAGGCGGTAGTATCGAACGATGGAGACGACCAGCATTACCGTCCCGCTCGCCTTTCTGGCCGGCACTTTGTCCTTCATCTCCCCTTGCGTGCTGCCGCTGGTACCGGTCTACCTGGGTTACCTGTCCGGCAGCACGGTCACCGACGAGGAACAGGCCGACCGCTGGCGTATCTTCAGCCATGCCCTGTTCTTCGTGGGCGGTTTCACGCTCATCTTCACGTTGTTGTTCGGCCTGCCCGCCACCTTGATCGGCAGCGCTCTCAATCAATACAGCAATCTCATCGCCCAGGTGGGCGGCGTCCTGGTCATCCTGTTCGGGCTGCATACCATCGGCGTGGTGCAGATTCCCTTCCTCAACATGACCAAGCGCATCGATTTCGAGCACGGCAACACGCCCGGTTACATCCGCTCCAGTCTCATCGGCATGGCCTTCGCGGCCGGCTGGACGCCTTGCATCGGCCCCTTGCTGGGCGCGGTGATGACCATGGCCATGTCCGATCCCTCGCAGGGCGTGTTCTTCACGTTGATCTATGCCGCGGGACTGGCCCTTCCCTTCCTGCTCACCGCCGCCCTGCTCACCCGCGCCACCGATTTTCTGCGCCGCATGAACCGCCACGCCCGTATCGTACAGTGGGTGAGTGGAGTATTCCTCATCGGTGTGGGACTGTTGCTGGTGAGCGGTCAGTTTTCTACGTTGAACAGCTTTTTCATCAACCTCACCCCCGAATGGCTGGTGGATCATCTCTGATCCTTCAACGGATCCCCGCCCGTCGCTGCTCGCGGCGCACGTAGGCGATGATATGTCCCACTTCTTCAGCGCTCACGCCCTCGCGTGGTGGCATGTCTCCGAATTGCCAGTGGTGAGCCCGTACGCCCTGTTTGACGGCCATGTAGAACGTCATGTCACTGTGATGAGAAGGCTCGTAGATGCGGTGTACCAGAGGTGGGCCTTGATCGGTTCCCCGGCCTCCACGCCCGTGACATTGGGCGCAGTGCTGGTTGAACAGGGCTTCCCCCTTGCCGGCATCGGCCACGAAGCCCGGCGGCGGCAGAAACAGGCCGCTGTCGCGGGCAGGATCTTTGTCACAACCGCCTAGCAAAGCGGCAAGCGAAGCCACGAGGAACAAAGGCGCAAGGTACAACGCATCTCTCATGTCATGCTCCTTTTCAAATCGGACGAAATCTCTTGGTTCCTTCCAGGACGCCGGCATTTTTCATCCAGCAACGAAACCGCGCCCGACATGCTCAGTTATCCGCCTGGGCCAGGTCGTTCACGGTCCAGTCGTGCTCGAAATAGCGGATCTCCACGGAATGCTCGCGCAGCCAGCTGCGGTCTTCCCCCGGGAGATAGGGCCGCACGAATTCCAGCACACTGCCCGCGTGCCTCTCGAACAACGCCGCGTCCTTTTTCAGGATCCAGGACAGGGTCAGCACGCCCCGGCGCCGGTCCAGGCGCGCTCCCTTGGTGGGGTTGGCGAAGAAATCGCGCAGCAATTGCTCCAGCTGGCGCTCCAGGCGCGCGCCGGAGAAGGCCTCCGGAATGCGATCCGGACAGCTCACCGCCGCACAACTCACGGCAAAGACGATACGCGGGTCGCCGAAGCGGGGCAACAAGATGTCCTTTTCGATCTGGCGCAGGGAATAGGCCCGGCCACCGATGGTCACCGCCTTCTTGGACCAGGGATATTTCAAGAGACTGATCTTCAGGCTGCGGATGGAATCCACCGGGTAATGGTCCACGATGAGACGGATGGCCCCGATGTTGTAGGCGTTGATCCAGAAGGCCTTGGCCTCCTCCCCCGCCAAACGTTCGGGATCGACCTGTGAGAGGGCCTCCAGGGTCTGCCGGTAGAGGGAGTCGGGCGCATCGGCGTCACGCTTCAAGGCCGCATAGTCCAGGACCGTGGTGGTAATGCCATGGATCACCACCGGCGGGCGCCAGTAGGTCCTGAGCAGGCGATCGTAGCGCGCATGAAACGTCTCGTGATCGGCGCCCTGCGCCACCTGCGAAGACCAGAGCGGCAGCCCGAATACGAAGACGGCCAGCAGCACGACCAGAAAGAGCGAGCGGGGGCTGCGTGCCATCACGCCGAGGCCCCCTCCTCCACCTTCTTGCGGCGGCATTCCCGGCACCAGACGCAGGTACAATCCACGTGGTTGCAGCTCACGTCCTTGCGCTTGCTCTCGTAACGGCGTTCGGCCCAGGGCTTGAGGATGCGCTTGATGGGCGAGCCGTGGTACTGGCGGCGCAACATGCCTCGTGGATCGGGATGATTGGAGACGCGGCGCAGGAACCACCGATAACCGCGGTTGCCCAGCAAGGCGAACAGCGCCCGGTTCACCACCGAAGTCTCCATCTGATCCAGCAGATGCCTGCGCCACAGGGCATCGTAGTCCTCCCCTTCCAGCAGACTGCGCGCGGCGAGCACGCCGGATTCGATGGCCAGGCGGATGCCGAATCCCCATAGGGTGTCCTGAAAGCCCGCCTGCTCCCCCACCTGGGGATGGCGGCCGTTGCAGGCGCTGGCCGGGATGTAGAAGTTGCCGGCGCCCCCGTGGGGAATCGGGTTCTTCATCTCGAAACCCAACAGGCGGCGGAAGGCCTCCACGGTACGTTGCACATATCGCTGCTCGTCCTTGAAGCCGGTGAACATGCAGCTCTTGAGCGTGGCCCGGCCGTCCCAGACCAGGAGATAGGCATATCCCTTGGGCGCCAGCTCGTCGTCGCAGATCACCCAGAAACCGTCTTCGAAATCGGTCTCGCAGTGATAACCCACGGCGATGGCATCCGCCGCCCGCGGTCCGGCCGCCAGGATCCCGGGGCCGTGCACGTGGCGTAGGCGGTGGTTGAAGATCACTTCCACGCCCAGGCGCCGCGCCTGTTCCAGCAAGGCACTGTCCAGGCTGCCCGGCCCCGGGCCCCGCTCGATGAGATAGAACAACGGCGCATCGCTGCGCACCCGGTAGGCCCGGCCCCAGGCATCGTAGGTGCTGCCCTCGCGCATGGCCCGGTGGCGGAAAGTCGGCTCCAGCCCCCGTTCCTGCAACCAGTCGAGCACGTCCTGCTCCGTGGTCCAGTTTTCCAGGCCCTGGAAGTCACGCCCGAAACGATGCCCCACTTCCCCATGGGCTTCGTAGACCACCACGCGGCGCCCGGCCCGCGCCAGGGTGATGGCGGCGGCCAGCCCCGCGGGACCGGCACCGGCGATCTCGATCACTTCGCCCGCCGCCATCTTCAGAATCCCCGCAGGCGGATGGCTTCGGACACGCGGTGGATGGCCAGCTCGTACGCGGCGGTGCGCATGTCCACGCCCTTGTGGGCGGCCAGGCGGTGCACCTCGCCATAGGTGCGCAGCAGGCGTTCTTCCAGGCGATAGAACACGGTATCCCGCTCCCAGGGAAATTCCTGCAGGTTCTGCACCCATTCGTAGTAGGACGCCAGTACCCCACCGGCATTGGCCAACACGTCCGGTACCACGATCTTGCCCCGCTCCCGCAAGATGTCGTCCGCCTGGTGGGTGATGGGCATGTTGGCGGCTTCTACGATCATGTCGGCCCGGATACGTTCCGCATTGTCACAGTCGATGACCGATTCCAGGGCCGCGGGTATGAGGATGTCGCAGGGCAGCTCCAGCAGCTCGGCGTTGCTGATGGTCTCGGTCCCCGGCAGGCCCTCCAGCCAGGTGTTCTCGCGCACGTGCGCCAGGGCCGCCGCCACGTCGATGCCGCTTTCACACAGGACGCCGCCGCGCGCGTCGGAGAGGGCGATGACGGTGGCGCCCAAATCCGCCAGGCGTTGCGCCACATGGGATCCCACGTTCCCGAAGCCCTGGATCACCACCCGTGCCTGGTTCAGCTCGAGTCCGTGATCGGCGGCGGCCTGCCGGGTGATGGTGGCCACGCCGTAACCCGTCGCCTCCAGGCGTCCTTCGGAGCCACCCAACTCCAGGGGCTTGCCGGTGACGATACCCGGGGTATAACCGTGAGCCTTGCTGTATTCCTCCAGGATCCAGGCCATCACCCGCGGGTTGGTCCCCACGTCCGGTGCCACGATGTCCTGGTGCACGCCCAGCAGTGGTCGCATCTTCTGGGTGAAACGCTTGGTCAGGACTTCCAGCTCATCGGCATGCAATTCGGCGGGATCCACTGCGATCCCGCCCTTGGCACCCCCGTAGGGGATGTTCACCAGGGCCGTCTTCCAGGTCATGAGCTGGGCCAGCGCCCGGATCTCGTTCAGATTGGATGCGGGATGATAGCGCAAGCCGCCTTTGAAAGGCCCGCGGGCATGGTTGTGCTGCACGCGGAAACCGGTGAAGGTGCGCAGCATTTCGATGCCGTTGCGCCGCACCTTGAGGGGGATACTGATCAAGGTCTCGCGAAAGGACGACAACAAGAGGTTGCGCTGGGCATCGTCTAGGCGCAAGGTTTCGAAGGCGCGGTTCAGGAAGTGACGCTGGGTGTCTTCACAGTCACATTTCTTCGTTTTTTCCGTTTCTTCCGCGGTCATGCGTGGCTCTGCTCATCTTTCATGGTAGAGGGTTGTGAGTCTCTCCTCGCTCGACCCGCTTCACAAGGAGACCTTGCGCAGGCGCAGGGCGTTGAAGATCACCGACACCGAGCTGAAGCTCATGGCGGCGGCGGCGATGATGGGTGATAGCAAGAGACCGAAGAAGGGATAGAGTACGCCAGCCGCAATGGGAACGCCCAGGGAGTTGTAGACGAAGGCGAAGAACAGGTTCTGGCGGATGTTGCGCATGGTGGCGCGGGACAGGCGCCGGGCACGTACGATGCCCCGCAGATCGCCTTTCACCAGGGTGACGCCGGCGCTCTCCATGGCCACGTCGGTGCCGGTACCCATGGCGACGCCCACGTGGGCCTGTGCCAGGGCCGGGGCGTCGTTGATACCGTCGCCGGCCATGGCCACGACGTGGCCTTCGGCCTGCAGTTGCTTGACGATATCCGCCTTCTGATCCGGCAGGACCTCCGCCTCCACGCGGTCGATGCCCAGCTTGCGGGCCACGGCCTCGGCGGTCTTGCGGTTGTCGCCGGTGAGCATGACCACCTGGATGCCTTCGGCATGCAGGTCGCGAATGGCTTCTGGCGTGGTCTCCTTGATGGGATCGGCCACGCCGACGAGCCCCGCGGCCTTGCCGTCGATGGCGAGGAACATCACGGTTTGACCCTCGGCACGCAGGACGTCGGCCTGTGCGGGCAGATCGGCGGGATCGACCTGCAAATCCTGCAACAGGGCCAGATTGCCCAAGGCCACCTCCCGCCCCTCGACCCGCCCGGTGACGCCCTTGCCGGTCACGGACTGGAAGCGCTCGGCGGCGGGCAGTTCGATACCCCGTTCTTCGGCACCTCGCACGATGGCCTCCGCCAGGGGATGTTCGCTGGAACGTTCCAGGGCCGCCGCCAGGCGCAGGGCCTCTTGTTCGTGAAAGCCGTCTACCGCCACCAGCGACACCAGTTTAGGCTTGCCCTCGGTGAGCGTGCCCGTCTTGTCCACCACCAGGGTGTCCACTTTTTTCATGACCTCCAGGGCCTCGGCGTCCTTGAACAGTACGCCCATCATGGCACCGCGGCCGGTGCCCACCATGATGGACATGGGCGTGGCCAGGCCCAGGGCGCAAGGACAGGCGATGATGAGCACCGCCACGGCATTGATGATGGCATGCGCCAGGCGCGGCTCGGGGCCCCACAGGCCCCAGACGATGAACGTGATGATGGCAATCACCACCACGGCGGGCACGAAATAGCTGGAGACGATGTCCACCAGCTTCTGGATGGGCGCCCGGGAACGCTGCGCCTCGGCCACCATCTGCACGATCTGCGAGAGCAGGGTGTCCGCCCCCACCTTCTCCGCCCGCATGAGCAGGCTGCCGGTGCCGTTGACGGTGGCCCCGATCACCCGGTCGCCGGCCTTCTTCTGTACCGGCAGGGGCTCGCCGGTGACCATGGATTCGTCCACGTTGCTCTCGCCGTCGATCACCACCCCGTCCACTGGAATCTTCTCTCCGGGTCGCACGCGCAGGATATCCCCGGGGTGCACCTGTTCCAGAGGAATGTCCTCCTCGCTGCCGTCCTCACGCACGACGCGCGCCGTCTTGGGCGCCAGGCCCAGCAGCAATTTGATGGCGGCATTGGTCTGGCTGCGCGCGCGCAACTCCAATACCTGCCCCAGCAATACCAGCGTGGTGATCACCGCCGCGGCCTCGAAGTAGACAGGCACCACGCCCATTTCGTTGAGGACCGTCTCGGGGAAGATGCCAGGCAGCAGCACCGCGATGGTACTGTAGAGCCAGGCCACACCCACACCCAGGGCGATGAGGGTGAACATGTTGAGGTTGCGGGTAACGACGGACTGCCACCCGCGCACGAAAAAGGGCCAGCCCCCCCACAACACCACCGGTGTGGCCAGCAGCATTTCCAAGGCCTGGCGCAGGCGGGGCGCGATGAATTCGGCCATGGCGTGAGGCCAGAACTCCGCAGCCATGGCGCTCAGGAAGACCGGTACGGAGAGAGCCGCACTGATCCAGAATCGGCGCCTCATGTCCTCCAGCTCCGGATTGGCCTCCTCCTCCAAAGTGACGGTGCGCGGCTCCAGGGCCATGCCGCAGATGGGACAGTCCCCGGGTTCGTCGCGCACGATCTCCGGATGCATGGGACAGACGTATTCCGTCTTCACCGCCGGTGCAGCGGGAGTCACCAGTGGTTCCAGGGCCATGCCGCACTTGGGACAGTTGCCCGGTTCCTCCTGGCGCACCTCGGGATCCATGGGACAGGTATAGAGGGTGCCCGGCGCTGCCTGTGGCGCCTCTCGTGCGCCGCCCTCCACATAACGCTGTGGATCCTGCTGGAACTTGTGCAGGCAATGAGCACTGCAGAAACGATATTCCCTGCCCTGATGGACCGTCTTGAATTCCGTATCCGGCGAAACCTGCATGCCACACACGGGATCCGTGTCCTGATCCGGTGCAGCGGCCGCTTCGTGTGGGGGATGCGCATGGTGCGCGTGATGGGCATGACCCTCCTGGTGCGTCCCGGAATGGCACTCATGATGCGCGGTTTTCACCGTGTCTGCAGTCGTTTCCCCCATGTAATCCTGGGGTGCGGTCTGGAATTTGTGCAGGCAATGACTGCTGCAGAAATAGAAGTGCCGGCAGTCCAGTTCCAGATGGTGGGGAGAATCTTCCGTCACCGCCATCCCGCAGACCGGGTCTTTGAGTGCACCTGTCTCCGCCCCACCGTGCGGGTGGGCATGGTGATGGTGTTCTGGCTCATCGTGCGGATGTGACATGGCCCTGTCCTCTCGCTGTCCTCGTCTTGCGGGCGTGATCCTCGTAGATCAGCGCCGATTCAATATTGTTCGGTACCCTGTCCGTCGTCCGGCTCATTGTACGGCTTTCCAGAGTGTAGTGTCAGTCTGAGTTTAGGCGTTCGCGTAGGGCGATGGCATAGTCCCCCGACTCAATTGGGCAGACTCAATCGGCACTGCTGCGGGTCTGGATACGGTACAGTTCTTCCACCGGTTGCACCGCGACGATGCCGTCGCCGGAACGTCCGGTATGGGCAATCCCCATGATGACGTTGCAGATTTCACGGGCCTGCTCGCGAGTGGAGAAAATCTCGATCTTGATACCCGGCACCGTGGCCCTGGCACCGGAATAGAGGTCGGCATGATGACCATACCCTTCCACCTTGGTGATAGTCATGCCTCGTACGCCAATCTCGCGAAGGTTCTTGGTCACCTTGTCTACAGCCTCGTGCCGGATGATGGCGGTGATCTTGCGGTATTCCATGGGAAATGGCTCCTCTGACGCGGCTTTCTCAGATGTCACCTCGATATTGCCCATACGGGATCCTCAAATTAAGACCTGCCCGACAGGCACAGTACAGTTGATCCCTGTCAGCCACCCCTGCGGCAAACCGGCTGTCTGGTGGGGACTTCCAGACAGCGCGGCACGGCCGCAAGAACGACCAACCGTCATCTCCATATGCCATACTGGCCTGCCGGACAGGTGCAAACTTGCCGACCTTGTCGTGCCAAAGGCCACGCACGATCTGACTGACACTGGCCCTTGCGGATTCTCCGTTACTCAGTCCCGTTGATGGGGAAACGCAAGGACTCGACCCGAGAGAACGACGTCGGTCTCATCAGATGGCAGGAATGGGGGGACGGGTATCGGCAGGCAGAATAAACTCGGTCACGGAAGCGAGCCTGAGTGCCATCCGCGGTAGCGAGGGTGGCAGGATCTCCATCCGCCAATCGTTCTCGAACACCAGACAGCAACCCAGTGAAGCGCATCCTCCTTCGCTACAACGATGATGGAATGACATGTCGGCATATTCGGTATATTGAGCTTCAGCGCCACCACGCGCCGAGTCATCGATAACGAGTCTGCCAAGCAGGATGAACGACTCCTCTGGAAACACATCGAAAAGAAAAACACCATCGAAGGCCCCACCGACCGCTGACGAGAACATGAACTCCCGTGCTCCCTGCCCCTGTATCTGTGCCATCTGGGTAGCGGCTGGGGTAGCAGCGGCTTCTTCGAAAGATAAGATGGCCGTCACCGGAAAGGCCAACAAAATCCACATCACCATCGGCACCCAACCGGCAAGCTGAGTCAGGGCCTCCGAGCAGACCTCCCCTTTCCTACGAATTCGATTCGATGTGCAACGCATGGCATATCGTTTTGTTACCTCACCTCATCCCTGTGACCATCCAAGCAGCGTGAGGTTCCCTTTGGCATGCTCTCTGCGAATACCGAACGAACGTAAGGTGACACAACTTTCGCACCACGAAAACAGCGGATCACTATGGCGGAGAGGGTGGGATTCGAACCCACGTGGGGCGATCAAGCCCCCAGCCGATTTCGAGTCGGTGCCGGTATGACCGCTTCGGTACCTCTCCGTAAGGCGCCTGGTTCTACCATGCGACCCTCACAGGCAGGCGCTTCATCGATTTTCCATTGTGCAACATGGTGCCATTGTAGCGCAATCTAGCGTCAACGACAGAAATACTGACTATACAACCTTGCCTGCCCGTGATCTGGGCGTCCAGCGATCGGCAGACAGTGACTCTTCATCGTGGATCGTCAAGATGCTCTGGTATCCACCACCGGTGGAGTTCAGGCCGCCGCGACTCCTCTTGCAAGCACCGGAGAAAAGTGCCGGCGTGGGGCTTACGGGGCAGGTGGTACAAGTGAGTCTCACAGCGGCAATCTGAAGCCCCGAAGCGCGGCAGCGCCACCACCGCACCAGGCTGGCGGGCCACGGCAGTGGCCCAGCGGTGTTCAGTCTGATCCGGATCATGGCTGTACCAGCATTCGCTCAGGGGCAGATGGGCGCGCAAGTAATCGATGTGCCAGTGGGGCCGTGCAGCGCCCCGGACATGGTGTCTCAGGCGCGCCGCCACACCGCCGGGCCCGCGGGCGCTCCCCGTGTAGAGATACCAGCCCGGCACCAGCACCAATCGCCCCAGCCGTCCTACTGGAATGCACGCATCCACCCGCGAAGCCAGCAACAGGACGTAGACCCCCGGCCGGCGCTGCGGTTTCACCGGTGCCGCCGCGCGCGTCTGCGGGCGACAGGCAGGGGCAGGAACATGGGTACCTGTCGCTGGTAACGGCGATACGCGTCGCCGAAGGCCTGCAGCAGCTTGCGCTCTTCCAGATGCGCGCCGATCACCAGATAGGCGCTCAACACCGCATTCACCACCAGGGTGGCCACATCCAGATCGCGTGCCCAGATGAGCAGCAGGGCACCGGTGTACCAGGGATGCCGGCACCAGCCCAGCACCCCCTCCGTGCACAACCGCCCCTCGGCCTCGAGCCCGGGCCGCACGTCTCCCCCGCGCAGCTGGCGCAGGCCCAGGAACTGTTTCATGTCGTACTGCCGCAAGGGCAGGACGAACAAGGCCAGTCCGGTAGCGATCATCCCTGCCTGGAGAAGGCGCCAGCCCCCTTCCCAGGACCAGAATACCCGACCGCCTTCCACGCCAAACGAATACACCAGCACGGGGACAAGCGTCAGTACGGCGAACAGGTTGTAGCCCAGGCGGTAATAACGAAACCGCTCCCCCAGCCGTACCGCGGCCCAGCGCTGCAGGGCAGGCGCAGCCAACAGGCTGTGCAAGGCACACCAGCCGATCCACAGCATTGCCAGGAGGCTGTATTGCATTGCTTGTCCTCCTCAGACCTTCCTTGCAAGGAATATGCAAAGTGCCACCATGCGCCCGCAGCTCAGGGCAAGGCCCAGTGGGGGATGGTGGGCACGGCCCGATCGAGGGCCTGCTCCAGGCGGCGGTAGTCCGGAGAAAAACGGCGCACCAGTGCCCAGAACTGGGGCGAGTGGTTCAGGTGTACGCTGTGGCACAACTCGTGGACGAAGAGATGACGCACCAGGTCCGGTTCCAGGAACAGCAACGCCCGGTTGAGGCTCACGGTGCCGCGCGCGGAATAGCTGCCCCAGCGGCTGCGCTGGGCTCGGACGCTCACCCGGTGGTAGTGCATGCCCAGCTCGCCGGCCACCGCCTGCAACCAAGGCGTGAGATGGCGGCGGCCCTGCCGGCCGAGCCAATCCTGCAGGCGCCGGCGGGCATCCGCCTCCGTCCCGGCGAACACCACCAACTCACCGCTTCCGGTAGTTGCCGGTCTTTCTTCCACGCCGCTCCCACACCCCCACCGGTATTGCACCTGCCAGCGGGCACCGATGGCCGGAAAGCGGATTTCATGCGGTAGCGCCGGCTCGCAGGCCTGTCGGGGGCAGGCAGCCATTTGCCGGGCCCGGGTGCGCGCGATCCAGTCTCGGTGGCGGGCGACGAATTCCGGCACCACGCATGCGGGCATGCCCTGGGGCAGCACCACTTCCACCTCGCCGTGCACGGTGATCTGAATCTGCAGGCGACGCGCGCGCCGGCTCACCCGCACCCGATAGGGAATCCCGCCCGAGGCATCCACCATGACGCTCACTGCCCGGGATCGCGCTGGCGCTGTACCAATCCCTCCCGTTCGAAACGGGCCATGACGCGCTGCTGGATGCGGGGGGCCAGTTCCCGTCCCCAGCGCTGCCCCACTTCCATGGCCTCGCGAGTCATCTTGGGCATCACTTCGATGGTCTTGCGCCCCAGCGGTGTCTTGTAGAAACGAATCAAGGCCCGTGTCTCTTCCAGGGTGAGGTATTTGTGGTAGATGGGATAGATCCGCTCCTGCAGAGACTGTTTCTCTTCCAGTTCCTCGCGCACCACGGCCTGAATCTCCTCGCGCAGGATCTCGAAGGCGCGCGGATCGATGTCCGGACGGGCCCGCACCAGGGCGGCCGACATCTGCTCCACGAAGGCATTGTTGAACATCTGGCTCATGCGTGCCGCTCCCGTGATCTCCATCAATTCCTTGAGTGCCGCCTTCTTCTCTGCGGTCAGCTCCTCGGCCCCCGATGCAAGCGTGAAAGCGATGGCGAATGCACAGGCAGCGACTTGCAATGTAAATCTCACGCGCCCTCCTCTTCGGATCAATACTCGCGGATATTGCATACGGTAAGGCCAGCCGCCCGGCATGGCAAGCCGGAGGGCACTCACGAGACGTAGACGGCGATGCTGATGAAATGGCTGGCGCTGCCCGCCAGCACGAACAGGTGCCAGATGCCATGAAAATGGCGGATGCGTTCGTCGAAAATGAAAAACACCAGCCCCACGGTATAGAACAGACCGCCGGCTAGCAACCACGCAAAACCCGCCGCGGACAGGGCCTCCAGCAGGGGGACCAGGGCCAGCAGGCACAACCAGCCCATGAGCAGGTAGATGATCAGGGGCAGGATGCGGCGCCCTCGGCGCGGCAGGGCGTCGAGGACGATGCCCACGGCCGCCAATCCCCAGATGACGCCGAACAGGGTCCAGCCCCAGACGCCGCGCAGGGTCACCAGCGTGAAGGGTGTATAGGTGCCGGCGATGAGCAGGTAGATGGCGAAGTGGTCGAAACGCTGCAGCAGCGATCCTTCCCGAGCGCCACGGGCATGGTGCAAGGCGGAAAAGGCGTACAGCGACACCAGCGTGACGCCGTAGACCGTAAAGGAAACGATCCGCCATGGATCCCCCCGGCGTGCGGCCAGTGCCACCAGCACCACCACCCCAGCCAGGGCCGCCACCAGGCCGACGAGGTGGCTGATGGTATTGAAGCGCTCGCCGTCCCGAATTCTCATCTTTACAGGAAAACCCTGTCCCTGGTGCCGTTCCTGAAACCTTTCCCGAGTACTGGGCAGCTACCGGAGGAGTCAGCCCGCACCGGCGTGGGAATCACCTGGGCAATGCTGTTCAATTTGCCACACGCCTGTCCCTGAAGAAAGCCCGGAGCAGCTCCGCGCTCTCCTGTGCCAACAGGCCGCCCTCCACCTTCACGATGTGATTCACCTTCCCGGAAGCGAAGATGTCGAAGACACTGCCGGCGGCGCCGGTCTTGGGATCGGGCGCTCCATAGACCAGGCGCTCGATACGGGCGTGAACGATGGCCCCGGCGCACATGATGCAGGGTTCCAGGGTGACATAGAGCGTACAGCCGGGCAGACGGTAGTTGCCCAATTGCCGGGCAGCGGCACGCAGGGCCAGAATCTCGGCATGGGCCGTGGGATCGCGATCGGCGATGGGGCGGTTGGCACCCCGGCCGGCTACGGTTCCCTGATGGACCAGCACGGCCCCCACCGGCACCTCACCCGCCTCACCCGCAGCCCTGGCGAGCGCCAGGGCCTGGTTCATGAAAAGAAGGTCGGCGTCTGTCATGGCCTCATCCGCCCGCATCAGTACTTTTTCGAAGAGCAGCAAACATTTCGCCCGTCCCTTCCTTTGTTCCTTCCTTACAACCTCTTAAGCCATCTTTAAGCTCGGCTCAGTCTAGCAATTCTGTGACGCCCGTCACATCTCTGCGCTTTCTCCGGACCAGTTCGACGATGTCGAATGGCCATTTTATGGCTTGAAAACAGGGATTTTTGCACTTTCGCCACTTCGAAAACCTGCGCCGCAAGCCCGGCGCACCCGGCCGATGATACTGAAAGGACATGTCGAACCCGCGCCGGGAAAGAGGAACCAAATTAGCATCTCGTTCGTGATAGGAAGTGAACAGCACACTCCTTCCCCAACGAAGCCTTTCGGCGAAACGAGACACCAGCAACCGGAGGAAAGAACAAACCATGCACGCCAACATCACTCCATTGACGCAAGACGTCATCGCGGCCGGAGCGCGCGGCGAATCGCACATCGCAACGCTGGCGCCGGAACGCCTGAGCATGGCCAAGACCGCATACACCGCCCGCAGCGTACCGCAGGAACTGATCTGTACCCTCATCGAGGGAGACCTCAAGCCTTCCCCGGGTGATCTGGTGCTGGCGCGGGTGGAAAAGATCGGCCAGCACACGCGCCTGGAGCTGGGCACAGGCCGCAAGGCGCCGTTGTTCACCGGCGACGAAATCGTGGTCTGCTACGGCCATCGCTACGCGCCGGACCAGTTCGAGGCCATGGTACCGGACAGCCTGGAACCCTGCCACCTGGTGGCCGCCGGCGGCATCGCCGCCACCATGCTGTCCCGTCACAGCAAGAAGAAGATGCCCACCCGCATCGTCCCCCTGGGACTGCTGGGTGACAAGCAGGGACGGGTCATCAATCTCTCCGCCTGGTCCCTGCCCCCTCTGGCGCCCGCACATCCCCTGCCACTGACCCTGGCCTCCGTGGGAACGGCCATGAATGCCGGCAAGACCACCTCCGCCGCCTATCTCATCCGCGGATTGGTCAATGCCGGCCTGAAAGTGGGTGCCGCCAAGCTCACGGGCACGGGGGCGGGAGGAGACGTGTGGCTGATGCGCGATGCCGGCGCCAGTGTGGTCTACGATTTCACCAACGCCGGCCATGCCTCCACCCATCGCCTGAGCGTGCAGCGGCTGGAGGACATCACCAGCTTGCTGACCGCCCATCTGCAAGCCGCCGACGTGGACATCATCGTCCTGGAGGTGGCCGACGGCCTCTACCAGGAAGAGACCGCCGCCCTGCTGGAATCCCGGACCTTCCGCGACACGGTGGATGGGGTGCTGTTCTGCGCCGGAGACGCCATGGGCGCAGCCATGGGCGTGGAATGGCTGCGCCAGCGCAAACTGCCCGTGTTTGCCGTAAGCGGGGCCCTGACGGCCTCGCCGCTGGCCTGCCGCGAAGCGCAACGGGCCTGCGGACTGCCCACCCTGGACCTGGAACGGCTCGCCAATGAACACATCTACACCGAGATCGAACGATGGCTGGGCGTGCAGCACCAAGCACAGGCCAAGGCCCTGCCGTGACCCTGCCCAGCGTCTGGCAAGGCCAGGGCAGGACGTTGCTGTTGCGCCTGGTCCTGAACGGCCTGCTCCAGGCCGGCGTCACCGTGGCCACGGCCTTGCTGGTGAAGCTCACCTTCGACAGCTTCATCACCCACCCGCCCGTGGCGCCGGAGGACATGCCGGAGGCGCTGCAATCCTCCTGGAGATCGTCTCTGGCCTGGATCGCAGCCGGCTTCCTCGCCATCGCCGCACTGGGCGCCGCCCTGCGGCTGAAGGAACGCACCGACGCCGAGCGTCTGGGACAGCACTACGTGCATCGCCTGCGCCTCGGGCTGTTCCGCCATCTGAGCCAATTGCCGCCACGCACCTTGCAGCGGCGCAGCCATGGCGGCACCCTGCTGCGTTTCGTGGGTGACCTGAGTGCCATCCGCCAGTGGGTCAGCCTGGGACTGGCGCGCCTGCTGGTGGCCGGCATCGCCATCACCGCCACGCTGATCGCCCTGGCATTCCACAACGGCCTGCTGGCGCTGATGGTCGGCGCCATTCTGGCACTGGGGACACTGGGCTCGCTGGCGCTGGGCAAATCCTTGCAGGCGGCGGTTCGCGAGGCCCGCCGCCGCCGCGCCCGTCTGGCAGGCAACATCAATGAAAAGATCCAGGCCATGGCGGTGGTGCAGGTGTGCGGGCAGACCCGGCGGGAAGAGCACCGGCTCGAACGCCAGAGCCAGCGCCTCAAGGAGGCCATGGTGGCGCGTGCCCGTGTCATCGGCCGGCTGCGCGCGGTCACCGAGGCCACCACCTCTCTGGCCACCGCCGCTGCTCTGCTCCTGGGCGTGGCCGTCGTCGCCAGCGGACAGGCCACACCGGGCATGGTGGTGGCCGTGATGAGCGTGGTGGGACTGCTCATGCCGCCCCTGCGCGATCTGGGACGGGTCCACGAATACTGGCAGAACGCCCGGGTGGCGCGCCAGAAACTCCTGGAATTCCTGTCCCTCCCCGCTGCGACACGCCACCAGAAACGCAAGCGGCGTGGCCCCGAGACCGCCTGCAGCCAAGGGTTGCTGGAGTTCCGGCGCGCCAGCGTGCAGGGCGTGCTGGAGGAATTCTCGGCCACCGCCCGGCCCGGACAAGTGATCGCAGTGGTAGGACCCAACGGCGCCGGTAAATCCACCCTGCTGGCACTGGCCGCGGGCCTGATGGAACCCGACCGGGGCCGCGTGCGGCTGGACGGCCGATCCATCGCCAAGCTCCCGCCGCGGGCCCTGCGCCGGGCGGTGGGCATGGTGGGCCCGGATCTGCCTCTCTTGCGCGGCACCATCGAGCGCAATCTGCGTTACCGCTGGCCTCAGGCGCCGGCGGCCGAGATCGAGCGGGTCAAGCACCTGTGCGGCCTGGACGAATGGCTCGCCCGCCTGCCCGAGGGCGACCAGACCCGGCTGCACGATGCCGGCCTCGATCTGTCCGCGGGACAGCGCCAGCGCATCGCCCTGGCCCGGGCCATTCTCGGCAACCCGCCGCTCCTGTTGCTCGACGAAGCCGACGCCCATCTGGATCCCGCGGCACGCAAGATCTTCGAGCGCGTGGTCGCTAACTATCCGGGCACGGTGCTCATGGTCAGCCACCATCCGGACCACATCCGCCTGGCCGATGAGGTCTGGCACCTGCGTGCCGGGCGCCTGGTGGAACAGGGGGCGCCCGATGCCCTGCTGCGCGAGGGGCAAAGCGCCACCGCGCGCCTGTTTCGCAAGGTCCATGTCCTCGCCTCATAGGGGTGACTGCCATGCTCGACATGACGGGTTGTGAGATCACGCAAGTACAGGACGCGCCGCAGCAGCGGATCGAGATCTGCACCCTGCGCGGTCACCCGCAGCAACGCTATCTGCGCTACCGTCCGAAAAAGCTGCATGCCGATACGCCCCTGGTGATCACCGTCCACGGCATTTCGCGCAACGGCCGGGAACAGATCGAACAATTCCTGCCCTGGGCCGAGCGCCATCAGACGGCCGTTCTCGCGCCCCTGTTCACCAAACCGGTGTTCAGGGACTACCAGCGCCTGGGCCGGCTGGGACGCGGCGAACGCGCCGACCTGGCCCTGATCCGCATGATCGACCAGACCGTCGAGGCCCTGGGCCTGCACCCGCACAAGGTCTACCTGTTCGGTTATTCGGGCGGCGGCCAGTTCGTGCATCGCTTCGCCATGGCCCATCCCCAGCGCGTAGCCAAGATCGCCGTCGGCGCGGCCGGCTGGTACACCTATCCGGATCCCACCCGGAAATTCCCTTTCGGCATACGCGAGACCCAGGCCCTGCCCGGGGTGAACTTCGATGCATGCGCTTTTCTCAGGATTCCCGCGCTGGTGCTGGTGGGTGAACGCGACGCGGAGCGCGATCCCGCCCTCAACCGGGCGCCGCACATCGACCGCCGCCAGGGCACGACCCGTATCGAACGGGGCCAGCGCTGGATCGAAGCCATGCGCGAGGCGGCCCGGGCACACGGTCATGACACCGAATATCGCTTCGAGCTGCTCCCCGACAGCGGCCATTCCTTTCTGGAAAACATGCAGCGGGGAGGCATGGGCGATCGAGTCTATGAATTCTTTTTCGAACATCCAGAGGAGGCAAACTGACGTGAACGTCTATACGGGAATCGTACTGGCAGTGGCAATTGCCCTGGCGGCATCGGCTCAGGCCGCAACCACCGTAGTGAGTCCGAGCAAGGGCATCCGCATCACTTCGGACGACAAGCAACACGCCCTGCGTATCGGCGGCCGCCTGCACGTGGATACCGCCTTCTTCGACGAAGACGTCACTGCCTTCGAGAACGACACCATCATCCGGCGCGCGCGCCTGGCGGCCTCCGCCAAACTCTACCGGGATTGGCGCCTGCGCTTCGATTACGACTTCTCGGCCAAGAGCGACTATCGCATCAAAGGGGCTTGGCTGCGCTACGACGGCTTCAAGCCCGTCAAGATCTGGCTCGGCAACGTTCAGGAACCGCTCAGCCTGGAGGAACTGACCAGCTCCAACAGAATCACCTTCATGGAACGGGCCACCATCAGTGCCTTCACACCCAGCTATCATCTGGGTGCCCTGGTCACCAGTTACGGCGGGAACTGGAGTGCGGCCGCCGGCTATTTCGGAGAAACCGTCAGCGAGCAGAAAACCGACCGGCTCTCCAGTGGCCGGGGTGTGGCCGGGCGGCTGACCTTCGCCCCCGTCAATGAGAAGAAGCAGGTGTTGCATCTGGGCATTTCGGGGGAATACCGCAAACCCGATTCCAATATCGTGCGCTACAGTACCCGTCCCGAGTCCAAGGTCACCGGCGTGCGCCTGGTCTCCAGTCGTACCGTCAAGAACGTCAGCGACACGCTGATCTATGGCCTGGAAGGTGCCCTCGTGCAGGGCCCCTGGTCCTTGCAAGCGGAGTACATGCAGGCCCGGGTACAGCGCACCAGTGGTGCGGACCTGGCCTTCGACGGCTGGTACGCCTTCGCCAGTTGGTTCGTCACGGGCGAACACCGCCGTTACAACCACAAGCGCGGCAGCTTCAAACAGATCCGTCCCAAGGGCAGATACGGCGCCTGGGAACTGGCGGCGCGCTACAGCAGCATCGACCTGGCCGACCAGAATGTCCAGGGTGGGCAGGAAGACAACATCACCCTGGGTGTCAACTGGTACGTCAACAAAAACCTGCGCTTCATGGCCAACTACATCCTGGTCAACGCCGATCCCAATCGCTATGGTGATCAGGACGAACCGCGCATCCTGCAATTCCGGGGGCAATATCACTTCTGAATCCATCGTTTCGTCTTCTGCATCTGTAGTTTCTTTCGCCCTCACCCCATGCCCTCACCCCAACCCCTCTCCCACTGGGAGAGGGGCTTTTGTGTTTCCCCTCTCCTCTTCAGGGGGAGAGGGACGGAGTGAGAGGTTTCTTTCTGATATCTGATCTGATATCTGGCACCTGTCCTCTGTCTCCTCCTTGCTCTATCATTGAACCGGCACGGGCCGTCGCCACTCGCCTATGGTGGACGAGCAAGGCATTCCGGCTCGACCTCCGGGAGCGCAGGTGATCACGCACAAGGTGAAAAAATGGTTGATCGCGGCCCTGTGTGCGGCCTTGCTGTCCTGCAGCGAAGAAAGGCCGCCGCCAGAGGGCGCACCCGTATCCACTCCTGCATCCACCCTCCGCTTGCAGGCCTGGGCCCATGCCGGGCAGGCGGCGGAACGCCGGGTGCTGCAGGATCAGGTGGCCCGCTTCAATGCCCAGTCCCCCGGTGTCGAGATCCAACTCACCTTCATCCCGGAACGCGACTACAACGCCCAGGTGCAGGCCGCCGCCCTCGCCGGAGACCTGCCGGATCTGCTGGAACTGGACGGCCCCTATCTCTACAACTATGTGTGGCAAGGCCATCTGCAACCCCTGGACGGGTTGTTGCCCGCCTCCTTGCTGGACGACCTGCTGCCCACTCTCCTGCAACAGGGGCGCTACCGGGGCAGGCTCTACGCCGTGGGGGTGTTCGATTCCGGCCTCGGGCTGTATGCCGATCGCCGCGCCCTGGTGCGTACCGGCGCCCGCATCCCCACGGGTCCGGCGGACGCCTGGACGGCTCGGGAGTTCGGCGAGCTGCTGCGGGCGCTGGCGGCTCATGACGCGGACGGGGCAGTGCTCGATCTCAAGCTCAACTATCCCGGCGAGTGGTTCACCTACGCCTTCTCGCCCGTTCTGCAATCGGCCGGCGCCGATCTGATCGACCGCAGCGACTACCAGCGCGCGAGCGGCGTGCTCAATTCCCCGGCCGCGGTCGAAGCCATGACGACCCTGCAGTCCTGGCTGCGGAGCGGCTTCGTCGATGCCAACGTGGACGACGGCGCCTTCGTCACGGGGCGCGTGGCCCTGTCTTGGGCCGGTCACTGGGAATACGGGCGTTATGCCGCGGCCCTGGGCGCCGACCTGTTGCTCCTGCCGCTGCCCGATTTCGGGCACGGCAGCCGTACCGGTCAGGGGTCCTGGGCCTGGGGCCTCACGGTCACGGGCGAGCGCGCCCGGGCGGCCGCCCGCTTCCTGCAGTTTCTCCTGCAGACGGACGAGGTGCTGGCGATGACCGATGCCAATGGCGCGGTGCCGGGACGCAAGGACGCCATCGCCCGCTCGACCCGCTACCGTCAAGATGGACCGCTGCACCTGTTCGCCGAGCAACTGCTGGGGGGCAATGCCGTCCCGCGACCGCAGACACCCGCCTATCCGGTGATCACCGCCGCCTTCCAGCAGGCATTCTTCGACATCCGTGACGGTGCCGACGTCAAGACCGCACTGGATCGGGCGGCGGCCGCCATCGACCAGGACATCGCCGACAACAAGGGCTACCGGTGACGCGTGCGGCCTGGTTCTTCGTCCTGCCGGCCCTGCTCGGGTTGTTCCTGTTCGTGGCCCTGCCCTTCGTGCTGGCCTTCGCCCTCGCCTTCACCAACCTGCGGTTGGGTTCTCCCCTGCCGCTGGAATTCGTCGGCTTGGAGCAGTTCCGGCGCCTGCTGGACGATCCGGCCTTTCTCCGCGCCCTGTTCAACAACGCCGTCTTCGCCCTGGTGGTGGTCCCGCTGCAGACCCTGTCGGCCCTGGGCCTGGCCCTGCTGCTGAACCGCCGCCTCAGGGGCATGGTGCTGTTCCGTACGCTGTTCTTCATGCCGGTGGTCTTTCCCTTGTCCCTGGTGTCCGTGGTCTGGATCCTCATCTTCGCGCCCGGACCCAACGGCATGATGAATGCGTTCCTGGAGACCGTCACCCTGGGGCATTGGGAAGCGCGCGATTTCCTGCGTGACCCGCAACTGGCCCTGCCTGCCATCATGCTCACTTCCATCTGGCAGGGGGTGGGTTTCCAGATGGTCATCATCCTGGCAGGCCTGCAAGCCATTCCCAGGGAACTCTACGAGGCGGCCGCCATCGATGGGGCCTCGCGCTGGCAGCGCTTCTGGCATGTCACGCTGCCGCAATTGCGCAATACGCTGATTTTCGTCGTCCTGGTCACCACCATTCTCGCCTTCCGCCTCTTCGACCAGGTGCAGATCATGACCCAGGGCGGGCCGCGCAACGCCACTACCACCGCCATGTACGAGGCGGTACAGGCGGCTTTCGCCCGCCAGCAGGTGGCCAAGGGTGCCGCTATCACCGTAGTGCTCTTTCTCATCGTGCTGGCCATCACCCTGCTGCAGCGGCGGCTGGTGAAACAGGAACGGGAGATCACGTGAAGCGTCGCTGGCATATCGCAATGCTCTACACGACACTGGCGCTCCTAGCGGTGTTGTACATCGCTCCGATCCTGCTCATGGTGATCGGCAGCCTGAAACCCGATGCCCGCGTGCTGATCGAGGCCGGGACCTGGAAGGCCTTCCTGCCCGACCATGCCTCCCTGCAGAACTACGCCGATGTCTTCTCGCGGGTCGACTTCACCCGTTATCTCTTGAATTCCCTGTGGATCACGGGCTGCGTGGTGTTCTTCGGCCTGATCGTCAACGCCATGGCCGGCTATGCCTTCGCCCGCATGCAGTGGCAGGGCCGCGACCGGATCTTCGGCCTGGTATTGATGATCCTCATCGTGCCGCTCGAAGCCATCGCCGTCCCCCTGTTCTATCTGGTCACGCTGCTGGGCTGGCGCGACAGCTATGTGGTCCAGATCGTGCCCTTCATCGCCAATGCCTTTTCCATCTACCTGTTCCACACCTTTTTCCTCGGCCTGCCGCGGGAACTGGAAGAAGCCGCACGCATCGACGGCGCCGGCCCGCTGCGCACCTTCACCGGCATCATCGTCCCCAACGCCAAACCCGCCTTTGCCAGCGTGGCCATCCTCACCTTCCTGACCCAATGGGGCGCCTTTCTCTGGCCGTTGATGGTCACCAGCAGCGAAGCGGTGCGCCCCCTGCCCCTGGGCATCGCTGCCTTCTATACCCTGCCTCCGTTGCAATGGGGGGACATCTTCGCCTTCGGCGTGATGATGGTGGCGCCGGTGTTGTTGGCGTTCCTGATATTCCAGAAATGGTTCGTGCGGGGCGTGGCGGCGACCGGTGTGAAGGGATGAATACCTATTCCCTCTGCTTCATGGGCGGCGTCTGGATGTGAGGTTGGGTCCGTGGCCACCGTCGAATTCAGAAACATCACCAAGATCTTCGACGACGGGACCTGCGCCCTCGCCGATTTCGATCTCCAGATCGCCGACGGTGAATTGATGGTGCTGGTCGGCCCTTCCGGTTGCGGCAAGACCACCTTGCTGCGCTTGCTGGCCGGTCTCGAACAACCCACCTCCGGAGAGCTGCGCATCGATGACCGGGTCGTGAACCATCTGCCGCCCCAGCAGCGCGACGTCGCCATGGTGTTCCAGAACTACGCCCTCTATCCGCACATGACCGTGCGCCGCAATCTGGCGTTCCCGCTCAGGATGAGAAAATTGGGCAAGGAGGAGATCCGCGAGCGGATCGCCCGGGTGGCCGCGCTCCTGGATCTCGCCGGCCTGCTGGAACGCAAACCCAGGGAACTCTCGGGCGGCCAGCGCCAGCGGGTGGCCATGGGCCGGGCCCTGGTGCGTGAACCCAAGGTCTTTCTCATGGACGAGCCGCTCTCCAACCTCGACGCCAGACTGCGCCAGCAGATCCGCGGGGACATCGCCGCCCTGCAGCGGCGCCTGGGGATCACCACACTCTACGTGACGCACGACCAGATCGAGGCCATGACCCTCGGCCATCGCGTCGCCGTCCTCGCGCGCGGGCGGCTGCAGCAGGTGGCGGCACCACAACGACTCTACGAACGACCCGCCAACCTCTTCGTGGCCCGGTTCATGGGCAATCCCGGCATGAATGTCTTTCGCACGGTACTGCGGCCAGAACGCGACCACGGCCTCGCCGTTCGCTGGGAACGACGCTGGCTGCCGCTCGGCGACGAATGGCCGCCCGCCTTGTCCGCGTACATCGATCGCCCTCTGTACGCCGGCCTGAGACCCGAAGCCATCCGCCCGCCCGACGACCCCCAGGTCTGCGCCCGAGTGGAGGTGGAAGTGACCGGCGTGGAGGCACTGGGACACGAAACGCTGTTGTATTTCAAACACGAAGCCATGGTGACCGATACCGGTGAGACTCCAGGAAAGCACGCCGGCAACGGCACTCACCGCTCGATGGCCGCCAGACTGCCCGGCGCCGTGGACGCGCGGCCCGGCGCGCGCATCCAACTCGGCCTGCTGCTGAAGCAGCTCCACTTCTTCGACAGCGAAGGACGCGCACTGCCAGTACGACCAAAGGGGTCGGAGTCATTACTCCGCCCCCTTTGACTGCAGGCGCTTCTCCATACCGGTGGCTCGGACCATGATGTGATAGATCACATGCTGTTCCTGTACACCGCGCACGAGGTGGGCACCCGGACCGCCGGCATAGACGGCCACGTCCTCTCCCGCATGGGTCTCCGAGAACAAGGGCACCAGAGCCTCTTGATGAAAGGCCTCGTGCTCGGTATCGACATCGGTCAGATCCACCACTCGGCCGGCAGCGATGGGCCGCCCGAAGGGGGAAGTGCTCTCCTTCTTCAACAGGGCGAATCCCCTGCCGTTGGCATAGCTCAACGTGGTATAGGGCCTGCCGTCGGCGGCCAACTCGAACTTGCGCCGGGGCTCGCCGCGCGAGTCATTGCCGATCACCTTACCGAGAATGGGATTGCCCCGGGTCGGATAACCGGCGATGGTGAAGACATGGCTGTGATCCGCCGTCACGATGACCAGGGTCTCCTCGAGACGTACCCGTTCCAGCGCGGTCCGTACGGCACGCGACAATTCGATGGTCTCGGTCAAGGCGCGATAGGCGTTGCCGGCATGGTGTCCGTGATCGATGCGCCCGGCTTCCACCACGAGAAAATATCCCTTGGGATTGCGCGCGAGGAGGTCGAGGGCCTTGGCGGTCATCGCGGATAGAGAGGGTTCACCTCCGGTATCGAACGCGCGATCCACTTCGTACTCCATGTGCGAGGGATCGAAGAGGCCGAGAAGATGCTTGATCTCGTTCGGGTCGATGGCATCGAATTGCCGCTGGTTCCAGACGAAAACCGCATTCGGGTAGCGCCGCACCCACTCGGCGGCCAGATTGCGGCCATCGTCCCGCGCGCCGGTCACGCCGCTATCCTCGGGGTCCGGTTGGTCGCTGGGCCAGAAATTGCGCCGGCCACCGCCCAGCACCACTTCGATACCGTCCCCGTGGGGGAACTCGATGAGCTGCCGGGCGATGTCCGGGCAGCCGTTCGCCCGTGCCTCTGCAGGGAGATCGCGATCACTCTCCCAGCCGCGTTCCGGCGCATGGGCATAGGCGGCGGCCGGCGTGGCATGGGTCAAACGCGCCGTGGTGACGACTCCGGTCGCCATGCCGGCCTGCTCGGCCAGTTCGAGGAAAGTCGTCAAGGCCTTCCCCTTGCTGCCGGCACAATCACCGCGCGCGACCTCCGGTGCAACGGCGACGACCCCGGCCTTGGTCTTCACGCCCGTCATGATCGCCGTCATGGTCCCCGCCGAATCCGGCGTCTGTTGATTGGTATTGTAGGTCTTGACCAGCGCGACATAGGGCAAGGTCTCGAAACTCAATCGATTCTCCTCGCCATATCCGCCGCGCAACTGCCCTTCCAGAATCCGGGCAGCGGTTACCGTACTGATACCCATGCCGTCGCCGATGAAGAGAATGACATTCCTGGCCGGACCGCGCAGCGGATGCAGGACTTCCGCACGCAGCACCGCCTCGCGGCCCGCAGCGAACCAGGCTGCAGCCGTTTCCGCATCATTGGCATGTGGCATGGACGCATGTGCGGCCACTACCGTCCATATGCAGGCGGCGAACACCTTCCCCTTCATGTCAACATACCTCCCTATCGCTAACCTCGCCATTCAGAATGTCCTCGTGCTGCCACGGAAATCAAAGGGGTAATCAAAGGGGTCAGAGTACTTGAAATGTTGTTTCTTCAAATACTCTGCCCCCTTTGATTACCCCTTTGATTACTCGACCCCTTTGATTCCTCTGGCAGATCCTCCGGGCGGTTGAGGTTGCGCCAGGCGGCGGCCAGTGCTTCGGGTACGCATGGCGTTTCGACCTTCGGAAGTTCCGTCAGGTCGTGGAGGCGCCAGCGTTTCGATTGGGCTTGGGTCTCCAGTATGGGTCGCAGGCGCAGGTCGTAATAGGCGCCCAG
>WFNO01000030.1 GCA_015488555.1 Gammaproteobacteria bacterium | reverse complement strand
TCTCCGACGTCTCTCCCTGGCGCAGCATGTTCATCGTCTTGTTTTTTCAGTTATTTCTGACTGTGCTGACCTTGTGGCTCCTGAAACGGGGCTGGCGGTTGCGTGATTGAGCCCCTCTCCGCTCTTTATGCGCCACGCCAATTTCGAGTATCATGCTGGGATAAGAAGAAAGGCCCGGCGTTCCCAAGGCGCTCAGGGATTCCGTGGCACCACCACCCGGTGCACCGCTCAGAGTCCGCTGGAAGAACGCGCGGGAACATCTTGCACCGGCGACCATCCGGGTGGCAACCCAAACGCCCCAATCGGGCTCCCTCATCGGGAGCCAGTAGAGGGTCGCCGAGAGGAGATGGGAGGAGCGGATCGAGAAGAAAGGATTCGGTGTATGCGCGGTCCCACGAGGGCCGGAGGGGGGAGCGTGAGACAGCGTCTGATTGGATTCGGCAGTGGACTGGCTGCGGTCCTGGCGACCGCCTGGATATCGGGATGCACCACGGTGCCGGAAGTAGAGCAAGCGGTGTCTGCATCACCCGTGGAAGAAACGGAAGAGGTGGTGACGGCGGACCAGCTGGCTCAATCTACCTTCCTGGGCCCCGCACCCGAGGATCCATCGCCCATCACCACCCCGCCCGCGGTGGAAGACGACCGCGAAGCCCTGGAAGCGGAAGCGGAGGCCCTGGGTATCATCCTGGCCGCCCGTTACGGACACGAGAACATTGTCCGCCTGTTGCTCGATCGCGGCGTCGACGTCGACCAGCAAGACGAATTGGGCAATACCCCGCTCATCGCCGTGGCTGGCGAAGGCCACACCTCCATCCTGCGCCTGCTGCTCGAACGGGGCGCCAACGTCCATCTGAGCACCAATGACGGGACCACGGCCTTGATGAACGCCGCCGCCAACGGGCGCCTGGAGCACGTGCGCCTGCTGTTGCAGGCCGGTGCCCGGCTCGATCGCCGCAATCAGGCGGGGGAGACGGCCTTGATTCAAGCCATCAAATTCGGCCGCCCGCAGGTGGTGGATTTCCTGCTGGCCCAGGGCGCCGATCCCAACCTCTATTCCCAGGAAGAGGTGCAGGCCCTGGACCGCATGACACCTCTGATGTATGCCGCGGAATACGGCGGGGTAGTGGACGGTTCCACCGCTATCACACGCGCCCTGCTGGAGTACGGCGCCGAACCCAACATCACCCGCCGCAACGGAGATACTGCCCTGGCCATCGCCAAGCGCAAGGGCTATCGCCAGATCGCCACGCTGTTGCGGAGCCGAGGCGGGCGCGACGAGAGTCTTTATGCCGCTTTGAGCGCCGAAGAGGCTATGCTCAAGGCCATTCGCCTCGGCGATGTGGAAAAAGTCCGGTTGCTGCTGGAGACGGCCACCGATCCCAATTATCGCGATCCCATCACCGGCGTCACGCCGCTGCTCACCGCCGCCTACTACGGTAATCTGGAGGCTACCCAGCTGCTCATCCGTCACGGAGCCGACATCGACGATGTGCCTTGGGGATTGACCGAGGCCAGGATTCGAGCCTCCAGCGTGCCCATTCAGCAACGGGATCTCATGTGGACGGCCTCGCGCGGAGACACCGCTCTCATCACCGCCATCCGCCGGGGACACAGCGACGTGGCCCGCCTGCTGCTGGAAGCGGGTGCCGATCCCTTGCAACCCAATCGCTTGGTGGAGACCCCCGGACTCTTCGCCGCGCGTAAGGGAGATGCGGCCGTGATGCGCTTGCTCATCGCCAAGGGCCTGGATCCAGACGAGGCCCAGGCCGGCCAGTTGCTGGACTATTTCATCGCCAACATCATCGACGAACAGCAGTTGCGTCCCCTGCTCATCGAAGCGGCGGCCAACGGCCATGCCGATACCGCTCGGGTGTTGTTGGAGGCCGGCGCCGATCCGGACATTCGGGACGCGGAAGGCAAGACGGCATTGTTCTGGGCGGCCTCCCAGGGCTTCACCCCCACGGTGCAGCTCTTGCTGGAGGCGGGGGCCAATCCCGATTTGCCCGATCTCACCGGCATGAATCCACTCATGGCAGCGGCCAAAAACGGTTTCCGGCGCGTGGTGGCCCTGCTGCTGGAGAACGGCGCCGAGGTGAACGCCGTGGAAGAGAGCGGGCGGCCCTTCGAGCGGGAAGACAGCCGTATGACGGCCCTCGCTTACGCCACCCGCGGCGGCCACACCGAGATCGTACGTCTGCTGCTGGAACACGGGGCCGATAGTCGGCTGCGCAACGCCGCCGGAGAGACGCCTCTGGACATCGCGCGCAAGAGCGGCTACGCCGACATCGTCCAACTGCTGGACCGGCAGGTGGCCGTATCGCCCTTCTGAAGCAGACCGGCGCCAAAGTCGATCAGGAGTCGATCACCGCTCCCCGCAGGCGGCTGACGGTGAAGCTCAGCGCTCGCCGACGATACAGATGGCCTCGTTGTCCATGACGATCTCACCTTCCGCCGTGGCGTAGGCCCGCGCCGCTTCCGTGATGGCATCCCATACTTCCTGGCACCGTGTTTCATCCAGTTCCGCGCACACGGCTGCCAGCGGCGCGCTGACATCGCGGGTGAAGGCCGTATAGGTCTCGGCCGAAGGCACGCTGAAACGCACCTGCACGACCTCGTAGCGCACGTCGCTGAAGCCGGCGGCGAGAAAGGCCTGTTGCAGGGACTCCACGTCCGCCAGGGCGAAGGGATTGGGCATACCCGGTGGCGGGGGCGGCAGTTGCAATAGCTCCCGGGCTACGTTCATGGAAAGGCTGATGGAAGGCACCTTGTCCGGAGTGGACCACACGGCCGCGGCGAAACGCCCGCCCGCATCCAGGTGCCGGTGGATGTTGCGCAGCGCCAGATCCAGCATGGGGAAGAACATCAGACCCCAACGGCACAAGACGGCATCGAATTGCTCACCCACATCGTGGAGTGACTCGCCGTCGACCTGCCGGAAGGAGACGTTCTCCACACCCTCGGCGCGGGCGCGGCGCTCGGCGATGGCCAGCATGCCCGCGGCCTGATCCGTGGCCAGCACCGTCCCGGACGGCGCCACGGCGCGCGCCGCGCTGAGGGCCGGTTCACCGATACCGGTGGCGATGTCCAATACGCGATGCCCCGGTTCCAGCCCAGCCAGGGCGATGAGCCGCTCGCTCACCGGTCGAGCCCCCCGTTCCAGGACGTCCCACCACTTCTCCCAGCCGGCGGAGACCATGTCCCAGTCCTGTTGCTGGCGCTTCTTGATGGCATCGGGGTCGAATTCTTTGGCAGCCATGTGCGTTCTCCCGTGTGCGGTCCACTCATGCCTCATGATACCGTAACCCTCCACAAGTCCCCAGCACCGCAGCGGTTTTCCGCCCGTTCGCCCTGCGAGGTCGTTGTCACCGGACTGGATGCATCGCCATTTTCCACTCTCTTCCCTGGAACCCTGCGAATCTCAGAAAAAAATTGCGAAACGTTCAATAATTCCCGTAGAAGGACGATATAGCGGGAGATTGCGAATCTAGCTCCAAGGCCGGTTTTTTCTCTTCATTTTCATGCACGGAGCCGGTGTGGAACACCGGAGAGTCGTTGATTTTCAGGAGGTACCCATGAAGAAGAGCTTGATCGCGAGCGCCGTGCTGCTGGCCCTGGGGGGCTGCGGCGGAGGCGGTGGTAGCAACGGCAGCGACGACGTCAATTCCCTGATCGGTGTGGCGGGCTATACCCTGCCCACGGAGATCTCGGCCGTTCCGGCCAGCAATTCCAGCACCTCGACCACCGGGGTACGGGTCAGCGGCTTCCAGGCCCTGCTCAGGGGGGTGGCGGCATCGGACCTGCCGGCGGATTCGGACTACCAGCAAACCCAGCCCAAGAAATACGTGGAGGAACGCGCCCTCGAACAATTCGACATCATCGAGACCATCCTCAATGCCTTGGGACAGACCAATTACGCCTTGCCCGAGAACGTGGGCCAGGGGCCCTACACCGCCATCGTCGCCTGGGAAGAGCAAGAGGAAGGGCGGCAGACCAAGATGCTCCAACCCTGGGTGGTGGAATCCAGCATGATCGAGGAGAACGGCCAGCTGGTGAACCGGGTGCGGGTCTGGATCGAGGAACCGGACATGATGAATTCCGGCCAGACGATCACGATTCGGGCCGAATTCAAGATCTACCGGTCGGCCACGGTCAACGACGACGGTAGCTACGCGGATTACGGAGAGTGGGATCTCAACGTCAGCTTCGCGGACGACAATTCGGCCTACTTCGCCGCCTCGTCCCGCATCGACGAAGCAGGGGTCAACACCATCAAGATCCACGATGCCAGCATGCCCATGATGGGACCGAACCTCACGGTGCCTCCGCTCAAAGGCATTCTGGTGCGTTCCGGGAACAACGGTTACGGCAAGGTCAGTTATCCCGATTACGAATTCTGCATGCAGAGCATGGATCCCAACTGTACCATTCCGTCCCGGACCGCGGCCTATGCCTACAACCAGGACTACCTGGTGCTGGACGACGACCTGGATACCAGCGGCGACGAGGTGTACAAGAGCCGCGATCTGAACCAGGCCGTGGAGATCAGCCGCCGCTACGGGTTGTTCTACACCGATGCCGATGCCGGGCAGGGGATCGCCGCCGGAGACAACGTGGAGAAACACAAGAACTTCGGTTTCCCCATCGTCTACACCGACGGCAACGGCGTGGAGATGTATGCCTATTACGGGGCCTGGCAGGGAAGACACGAGATCTGGGGCGGGGAATCCTTTCCCGATGGGGTCACTGTGAAGCGTGTGGACCTGGCTCCCGGAGAAGCTCAGCCGACGTATACGGTCTCCAAGATCTTTCCCGGAACCCTCACCCGCCGCATGGTGACCCAGGCCTCCCTGAACGATATTCTGGGCGTACCGGTGGAGATCTTCATCGGTGAGATGTACGAGCTGTTCTACAACAGCGGTAGCGGCCAATGGGAATACTGTGACGGCATCATCGACTGGGGCGTCACCCCACCCAGGTGCACGACCTTCGATGGCCTGCCTTCGGTATTCCAGGCCTTCACCGATTACGAACTGCTGCTCATGGGCGAGGCCGACCGCAAGTTCGTGGACATCAGCCGCTGGGACAACGGGAATATCATCCAGTACGTCTACCTGGACGCCGATCCCGGCAACGGGATCCCGTACAGCGGCCCCGGCTTCTATCCCGCCCAGATGAACATGGAAGGGCGGTTGGAGGCCAATGGGCCCATCTATACGCCCAGTGACGGTGACCAGCTCATGGTCAACATCAGCGGTTCCCTCTACATCGAATACACCGACGACTTCAGCGGCGGCAAGACCGGCTGGGTGGAGAAGGCGCTGGTGGACTTCGACGAGGAGACCTGGACCCCGGTGTTCGACGACCAGGCGGACCGGGACTTCGTCATGGACCGGGACGGGGAGTATTACATCAGCAACAACGGCGTCAACTACGTGGTGCGGCGCATCGCCGACGCCGACGCCCCCGACTCCTACGAAGTCGTGATGGAATTGCAGCGTACGCTCAATCCCGCCAATGCCGACAGCTTCCTGCCGCCGGGTACCGCCTACCTGACCGCCCCTTGGGAGCCGGACGTGCGTTTCACCCTGGTGACCGATCCGGCGAATCCCGATTTCCTGCAGCTCGTCTATGCCACGGACGACCCGGCGACCCCGGAAGACGAGACGGGCAACGTCTTCACCCAGGGCATGTGGGGCCTGCAGGCCTATGACAACAGCGGCAACCCGCTGGACGGCGACGGCAACGTGGTGGCGGTGGACAGCTATGGTGTGCCCACCGGCTCCGCCCGTCCCGCCGAGTTCAACTGGGAGTATGCCGAAGGCGGCGGCTGGGGCAGCCAGCGCTATCTCATGGATGGTTCCAACTACGTGATTCTGTCGGATCCCATCCAGTTGTTACCCATCGATCTCACCAACGGCGCCGGTGAGACCAAGACCGTGTCGCTGCAGTTCGACGGCTGGATGATGGGGCTGCCCGATCTCTACGACATGCTGGCCATGAACGACTTCCAGATCTCCCAGGAGATCAAGGACAAGGCCATCAGCATTCCGGAAGGGACCCTGGTGACGGACGCCAACGACGGCACGACCTATTACGTCAAGCCGCTGGAGATCAGCGTCTTCCTGGCCGAGGTGCCGGCCAGCACCGCAGGGCTGCCCACGCTGGACGCCGCCAACACCGTGGACCTCAATTCGGTGCCCGACTTCGTGGACCACGGCATGGGGGCCATGCCCGAGAACACCACCGTCAAGTACTCGGAAGGACTGCCGGTGGAATAACCAGATCTCAGATATCAGATATCAGATATCAGAAGGGTTGACACCCCCTCACCCTTGCCCTCTCCCCCTGAAGGGGGAGAGGGTAATTTTTTTGTGGCTTCTTTCCCCCTGGAAGGGGAAGTCAGATATCAGACATCAGATATCAGATATCAGATATCAGTAAGGATTGATACCCCCTCTCCCTTGCCCTCTCCCCCTGAAGGGGGAGAGGATGATTTTTTTCTGACGTCTGACATCTGATATCTGATTGCTACAATGCAGGCCATGCAGGAAATCCGAGAACTGGAGGCCGTATTGTCCGAGTGTTTCGGGCCGGACCGCCCGCGGCTGCGCCGGGCTCTGGCCCGCCTGTGGCGGGAATGGAAGAGGCTGCGGCGGGGAAGTGGAGGGGAGGCGGAGCTGCGCGCGCGGCTCGCCGGACTGGCACAGGAATGCTCCGCTTCACGCGCCCGGGTGGCGCAGCGCATGGGCGAGCGGCCCCGACTCGAAGTGCCGACGGGTCTGCCCATCGCTGAGCACGCCGCCGACATCGCCCGCGCCCTGGAAAGCCATCAGGTGGTGATCGTCTGCGGCGAGACCGGGTCGGGCAAGACCACCCAATTGCCCAAGTTCTGCCTGTCTCTGGGGCGCGGTGCCCGGGGGCTGATCGGCCATACCCAGCCGCGGCGGATCGCCGCCCGCAGCGTGACCCGCCGCCTGGGCGAAGAACTGCAGGCGGCAGGGGCTCCGGCGGCATGGGTGGGATACAAAGTACGCTTCCACGACCGCACCCGTGCCGAGACCCGCATCAAACTGATGACGGACGGCATTCTGCTGGCCGAGATCCAGCAGGACCGCCTGCTGGAGACCTATGACACTCTCATCATCGACGAGGCCCACGAGCGCAGTCTCAACATCGACTTCCTGCTGGGTTATCTGCGCCGCATCCTGCCCCGGCGCCCCGATCTGAAGCTGATCGTCACTTCGGCCACCATCGACCCGCAGGCCTTTGCCCGGCACTTCGGCGAAGCCCCCGTCATCGAGGTGTCGGGGCGCAGCCATCCCGTGGAAATCCGCTATCGCCCGCCCGAGGAGACGGCGGAAGGTGACCTGCAACAAGCCATACTCCAGGCCGTGGACGAGCTGGCGGCGGAAGGCCCGGGCGACATCCTGGTGTTTCTCAGCGGCGAGCGCGACATCCGGGAAACGGCCGAGGCGCTGCGTAAACACCACCCGCCGGGCACCGAGATCCTGCCCCTGTACGCGCGCCTGAGCGCCGCCGAGCAGGACCGGGTCTTCCGCCCCCATGGTGGCCGGCGAATCGTGCTGGCCACCAACGTGGCCGAGACCTCGCTCACGGTGCCAGGCATCCGCTACGTGGTGGACACGGGGCTGGCCCGCATCAGCCGTTACAGCCCGCGCAGCAAGGTTCAGCGGCTGCCCATCGAGCCCATCTCCCAGGCCGCGGCCCGCCAGCGCGCCGGTCGCTGCGGGCGCGAGGCCCCGGGCATTTGTATCCGCCTCTACAGCGAGGCCGACTACGACTCCCGCCCCCCGTTCACGCCCCCCGAGATCCTGCGCACCAATCTCGCCAGCGTCATCCTGCAGATGAAACAACTGCGGCTGGGGGAACTGGAACACTTTCCCTTCCTGGACCCGCCGGACGGGCGCCAGGTGCGGGACGGCCTGCGCCTGTTGCGCGAGCTGCAGGCCCTGGACGACGAGGACGCGCTCACCCCTCTGGGCCGGCGTTTGGCGCGCCTGCCCCTGGATCCCCGCCTGGGACGCATGGTGCTGGCCGGGGCCGAATTCGGCTGCTTGCGTGAAGTGCTGGTGATCGCCAGTGCCCTGTCCATTCAAGATCCGCGCGAGCGCCCCGCAGACAAGCGGGCGGCGGCCGATGCCGCGCACGCCGCCTACCAGGATCCGCGCTCCGACTTCCTGGCCTGGCTCAAGCTCTGGGAGGCGGTGGAGACCCAGCGCCGCCGGCTTTCCCGGCGCCGCTTCCGGCGTTTCTGCCAGGAGCGATTTCTTTCCTGCCAGCGCCTGGACGAGTGGCGCGACATCCACCAGCAGCTATACCAGCAAGTGCGGGAGATGGGCCTGCAGTTGAACGAGCAGCCGCCGGACTACGCCGCCTTGCACAAGGCCCTGCTCAGTGGTCTCCTGGGACAGGTGGCCATGCTGGACGAGCGGCCGGCGAATGGAAAGGGACGCGCCGAGTCCCGGAAGGGTTCGCGGCGGGAATACCTGGGCGCGCGCGGCGCGCGCCTGCGACTCTTTCCCACTTCCGGACTGGCGGACAAACCACCCAAGTGGATCGTGGCGGCGGAGTGGCTGGAGACCTCCAGCCTGTATGGCGTGCACGCCGCCGCCATCGAACCCGAATGGCTGGAGGAACTGGCGCCTCATCTGCTGCAGCGCCAGTACGAACACCCACACTGGGTGCGCCGCCGCGCCCGGGTCATGGCCTTCGAGCGCACCACGCTCTACGGGCTGGTCATCCACCCCCGGCGCCGGGTGGCCTACGATGCCATCGACCCGGAGCAGGCCCACGAGATCTTCCTGCAAGCCCTGGCGCGCGGGGAATACGCCGCCGATGCCCCCTTCGCCCGCCACAACCGGGCCCTGCTGGACGAGCTGCTGGCGGTGCAGGACAAGTTGCGGCGCCGTTTCCTGGTGGACGAGACGGAATCGCTGCTCGCCTTCTACCGCCAGCGCATCCCGGTGGAGATCTGTGACGGGCGCAGCTTCGAACGCTGGCGCCGGGAGGTGGAGAGCCGCCAGCCGCGCTTGTTGTACGCCGAGCGTTCCGACCTGGCGGGTGATCTCCCGCTCGCAGATCCCGCCACGGCCTTTCCCGATCACCTGGAGGTGGACGGCGTGCGCCTGCCCCTGGAGTACCATTTTGCACCCGGCGAGTCCGGAGACGGTCTCACCGTGGTGATTCCGCTGCCCGTGCTGATGCGCGTGCGGGCGGCGGCCTGCGAATGGCTGGTGCCGGGGCTGCGCCACGAGTTGATCCTGGCCCTGATCAAGTCCCTGCCCAAGTCCTTGCGCCGCAATTTCGTCCCGGCCGCCGAGTTCGCCGCGGCCTGCGCCGAAGCCCTGGCGGAACCGACGGAAGGAGATGTGCCTACAGCTTCGCCGGATGGATCCTCGAACGGCTCTCAGGAAGGATCTTTGCAGGAGGCCCTGGCGCAGCGGTTGCAGGCCATGACGGGCGTGGCCATTCCTGCGGACGCCTGGCGGCCGGAACGCTTGCCGGTGCATTTGCGCCCCCATTACAGACTGGTGGACGAACAGGGCCGGACCCTGGCCGAGGGCGACGATCTGGCACGCCTGCAGCAAGAATGGGCGGACGCGGCCCGGGCGGCCTTCCGCCGCCTGCTGGAAGGAAAAGGCCCGGCGGCGGAGGAGACCGAGCACGAGGAAGCGACTGGCGGGCAGGCCTGGGAACGGCGCGGCATCCAGCGCTGGGATTTCGGCGACCTGCCCCCGCAGGTGACACTCCAGCGAGGCGCCGTCTCTCTCACGGCCTATCCGGCCCTGACGGATGAAGGAGACGGGAAATCGGAAGGCGTCTGCCTGCGCACCTTCGAGACCCCCCAACAGGCCGCGCAGCATCACCGACGCGGCGTGCGGCGGCTGCTGGGCCTGCAGTTGCGCGAAGAGCTGGCAGGGCTCGCCGCTGCCGTCGCCGACAACGAACGGCTCTGCCGATTGTACACGCCCCTGGGTTCCCGCCGGGCCCTGCAGGCGGAATATCGGGATGCGGTGCTGGAGCAGGCCTTCCTGGACGGCACGGAAGCCCCGCGCCGGCAGGCCACGTTCGAGGCCTTGTTGGAGGCCGGCAAGAGGCGCCTGCACCGCACGGCCGAGGTTCTCGCCCGCTTCCTGGAAGAGGTCCTCGAACGCCATCACCGGTTGCACAAGCGCCTGCAGGGTCCGGTGCCGCCCGCTTGGCTGCCGGCCTTCCAGGACATGCGCGGGCAATTGGAACGGCTGATCTTCCCCGGCTTCCTGAGCCAGGTTCCGCAGGCTTGGCTGCGCCATTATCCCCGCTATCTGGAGGCCATGGAACGGCGCCTGCAGAAACTACACGACCAGCCGGCCCGGGACCTGGACCGCCTGCGCCAGATCCAGCCCCTCTGGCAGGCCTGTCTGGAGCGATACGCCAGCGATCCCCAAGGCTGGCAGGCCAGCGAACGGCGCTGGCTGCTGGAGGAATTGCGGGTGTCGCTCTTCGCCCAGGAACTCAAGACCGCCCGCAGGGTCTCCCTGGAACAGTTAAAGAAAGTTCCTTGCTGACCGACAAGTTAGACGAAAAGTTCGGGGAAGAGGAGGATGCATCGGCAGACACAGGCTCGCAAGAGGCTGCGACCCCTAATCAAACACTGAGAGGTCTCGATTTCATGCAACCCCTCGATCTCATCAAGGGTTCGGTCAAACTCGTCGCACTGCCGGAAATATTCATCAAGCTCAACGAAATGGTGGAGGATCCCACGGCTTCCGCCAGTGACGTGGGGCGGCTCATCTCCCAGGATCCCGCGCTGACCGCGCGCCTGTTGCGCATCGCCAACAGCCCGCTCTATGGCTTTCCCTCGCGCATCGACAGCATCTCCCGGGCCATCACCATCATCGGCCTGCGCGGGATCCGCGACCTGGTGCTGGCCACCACCACGGTGGACATGTTCTCGCGCCTGCGCTTCGATTTCCTGGATCTGCGCAGTTTCTGGGCCCATAGTCTCTACTGCGCCGTGGGCGCGCGGCTCCTGGCGGCCCGCTGCAACGCCCTGCATCTGGAACCCTTCTTCATCGGCGGCCTGCTGCACGACATCGGCCAGCTGATCATGCTCCACAAGCTGCCAGAAATGAGCCGCGAAGCGCACCTGCGCGCCCGGGACGGTGGCCTGCCGCTGGCGCAAATGGAACGGGAGGTCATCGGCTTCGATCACGCGCAAGTGGGTGGTGAATTACTGCGTTTCTGGCGCCTACCACAGAACATCGTCTCGGCGGTAGCCTTCCACCACGATCCCGCTGCTGCTGACAGTGCTCCTCTGAGCGCCGCAGTGGTACACATCGCCAACCATCTCGCTTGCAACCTCCACTCCCTAGCCAGCCGGGAGGACGATCACGGCGAAGCGGAAGAGCGACCCCGGACTGAGATCGCACTGGCGGCGCGCGCACTCATCGGTCTGGAAGATCCCGACCTGGAGGCGGTTGCGGCCAAAGCCGAAGAACAATTCCATGCCATGGTATCCGTGTTGCTCACCAAGGTGGCCTGAAACCTTCTCTTGTGAAACTCTTTTCCTGGATCTTCATCTGAACTCTTTCAGAAACTGGAGCAGACGGGGCACCCCGCGGGGGCCGCGGCCTTTGCACCGCGACACCCTTTGCCAAGGGGGCGGGCCTTTGTCATACTCCCGGGACAGCCCCGATCAAGTCGAGCCCCGATTCGGATCCCGATTCGGCCGCTCGCATCCGAGCGCTATCCACCAGCACTGGAGGGGCAAGGGAGGTGAATGGCCAATGTCCTGCAATCGCACGAGGCCGCCCCTGACATTTGTGCTGCTCTCGGCGATGTGCCTGTTACTCAGCCTGCCCGCCGGACGAACCCTGGCCGCACTCACCAGCCACGATGGCCGGATCTACAACTTGACCCCGGCCGCCGGGCGTTTTCTGGTGGCCACCCCAGCCATGCGAGGCAATTATTTTCGTGAGACGGTGGTCTTCATCACTACGCATGACCAGCGGGGCACCACCGGGGTAATTGTCAACCGGCCCACCATGCTAGCGGCTTCCGACCTGTTTCCCACTCGTAACCCTGTCCCAATCTACGAAGGTGGGCCAGTATTACCCACCGTGGCGTCCGTGTTACTGGCCAGCCAGCACCCGATCACCCCCCTACGTCCCGGCGGCATCAGTTATCTGTTCGGTACCTTCCACGTGCTGCGCCTGCTCGCTGGTTCCACGCCACATGGCGGCGAGGCCCGGATCTATTTTGGCTATTGCGGCTGGGCCCCGGGACAGCTCCAGTCCGAGATCGCACGCGGGGCCTGGTATGTAGTGGAAGGGGACCGCAGTCTGGTGTTCGACGCCCAACCAGACTGGTTGTTGGCGCGCCTATTGCGGCGGGTCCATCCCTTCGCTGCGGCCGACGCATTCCTCCAGTTGCAAGCTGACATGCCTCGCCCCCAGGCTTTGCGCTAGACTGCCACAGTCATGTGCCGTGAACCCATCAAACAATCCCTCTACGACATGTGACTGGCGCGGCTGTTCGAACAGCGCAGTGGCTGACCTGCCCACGCCAAACAACGCCGAACTCTGGAGAAGCGGACTCCATTTTTCCGCCACGGACATTACGACCCCATGTGCAAGATGCTGGGGCGTGGCGCGACTCTGAAAAAGCCCAAAAAAGCTTACAGTTGACACGAACAGCGGCTCCAGGCAGCATATTAGAATTGCGATTTTGGATCAGGTTCAGGCCTATCTAGATCCAGTTCCAGATGGTGGCGGGGGGGAGCAAGATTCGAACGGTGGCCGAGCCTAACTTCGAGGAATTCACCGACGCCCTGGCCGATGTCGCTACCGTGGATGATATCCACAACGTATGCGTCCGCTTCTGTGAGACTTACGAATTCGGCAACTTCATCTATGGCGCCTGCATTCCTACCTCGCTCAGCAGGCCCTACATGATCTACATCAGTGGCTATCCCAAAGCCTGGCGCACTCTGTACAACGAACGGCACTTCGTGCGCGTGGATCCCACGGTACATCACTGCGCTGCTCACATCACGCCGGTACGCTGGGATCGGCTGACATCGCTGGCCAAGGAAAACTCCAGAATTCGTGAATTCTTCGGTGAAGCCGAACAACATGGGCTGGTGAGCGGCATCAGCTTTCCTGTACACACCGCCCGGGGCGAAAGCGCCATGTTCAGTTTAGCCAGTCATGAACAGCATGAGCGCGCCACGAGAAAAATAGAAAAGGCGGCACCTTACGGGCAAATGTTCACGGCATACTTGCATGAGGCAGTACGGCGGGTCTTCGCCGACGAACTGCTGCCCATCACTGGCGTGCGCCTCACGGAACGTGAAAAGCAATGCCTGTTGTGGTGCGCCGAAGGCAAGACCTCCTGGGAAACCGCCCGCATTCTGGGCATCTCGGAACGCACCGTGCTTTATCACATCCAAAACGTCACGGAAAAACTCAACGTCAGTTCCCGTGCCCAGGCCGTGGCCCGGGCTGTTTCCCTGGGGTTGATCTCTCCCCAACTCGACTGATCCCCTTCTAGGCTCCCGCCCTGGCAGGGGTCCATCTCACCCGGCGTGGCTCGTCCCGCTGCGCCTAGAATGATCATCCAGAACGATCACAGCGAGCCGACAGTCGTACTTTCCACCGTCGTACCCGCATCGAGCGTCGGTGTGAATTGCACTCAAAACAAATGCTTGAAATGAACCTGTAGGATCCTACAGTTATCCCCCACCCTGGCTTTGCGCTTTACTGCCCTCTCCACGAGCAAGGAGGGCGATGCGCATGGCCAAGGTCGAGATCGTTTTGGGACGAGCCCAAGCAAAAGGCTTCGATCCGTCACTACTACAGGACATGTTCCGCCTGCGGTACGAGATCTTCTACCAGCGCCTGAGCTGGGAAGTGGACGGACGCGACGGCATGGAAAGAGACCGCTACGACGAGCTGGATCCGGTCTACATGGTGGCCTGCGAGAACCACAGTGTGACCGGCTGCTGGCGCATGCTTCCCACCACCGGACCCTACATGTTGCGCGACACCTTTCCCCAGCTGCTGGCGGGTGCCGCTGCGCCGCAGGATCCGACCGTGTGGGAACTCAGCCGTTTTGCCGTACGCTCCGCCGGTGGTGAAGACGGCAAGGCGCAGGCCAATCTCGGGAACGTGACCTTCGCCATGCTGCGGGCAGCCTACGACTATGCCCGGCGCCAGGGCATACGGGCCTATGTGACCGTCACCAGCGTGGCTCTGGAGCGGCTCATGATGCGGGCCGGCATTCCGCTGGTACGGCTGGCGGATCGCATACCCCGGCGCATCGGCAAGGTGCGCACGGTGGCCTGCCGCATCGCCATCGATGCCGAGCTGCACGAAGCCCTGTATGGTGCCGCGGCGCGCCGTGCACCCGACACCGGGGTCTGGCGGGAGGTGGCATGAACATCCTGCTCGTGGGCGATCTGGAACGATTCGAGGAATTGCTGCGGGATCTCAGGACCGAACTCAGGAGCCGGGAAGGGGAGATCCAAGGTTTCACCCATCTCGCGGATGGCGCCCGAGCGCTTGCCGAACTGGCCCAGGGAACGCGGCGTTATCGTTGGGTCATTCTGGAAGACCGGGCGGTGCAGGGAGGTGGTAGGGAAATCGCCGCTGCCGTTCGTGAGATGGGTCCTATTCCAGGAGGGCGCCAGCATGCGGAGGACAAGGACCTTGCATGCGAAGGCGGTCGCCACATAGACTGTCGTACTGCTGTACCGCCTGATCAGCACTGCGGTATAGAATGGAACCGCAATGGGGTCCTGCAGCTGCGTTGTTGTCTCAAGCATCTGGCCCTACCAGCCACGATCCCACCAGTAGCGCGCAGGGACTTTTCGCGAGGGATGATCTTCGAGTATCACGGTCCATGTCACACCCGCTCCCACGACGAAAATGGAGCTAAAGAATGACCTAGCCAGCCCGATACCCTTCTCCAAGGAGGATTCTGTCATCGCCATGGAAAAATCTGAGCGCTTGCTATTGCTGGTGGGGCTGGACGAAGTAGCCAGAGACACCTTATCAGGGCAACTGGCAGGAGAAGGTTACACTCTGCTCGCGGTTCCCAGCGCCACTCGGGCCCTGGAGGTGGTCGCCGTACAACCGATATCCGTGCTCATCGCCAACCAGGAGCTGCAAGATATGCCCGTGATCGACCTATTGAACCGGCTTCGCCAAAGCCATCCCCATGTAGTGCGCATCCTGTTTACCGAACACCTGGATCGAGACGTAGTCACGCGGGCGGTCAATCAGAGCGAAGTATATCGCTACCTCATCAAACCATGGGATGCCGATGAGCTGCGTCATCATCTGCGCGAGGCCTTTCACTATCACGACCTGCTGGAGGAAAAGGCCCGGCTGGACGAAGAGATCCGTCGTACCAACCAGGAACTGCGCCAGATCAACGAGGCCCTGCAACAACGCTTGAGTCACCAGAGTAAGCGCCTTGTCATGATTTCCCAGTACGACGGCGTCACCGAGCTACCCAACCGACTGCTGTTCACAGACCGTCTGAAACAGTCCTTGGTGCGGGTCCGGAACGACAACGGCCTGCTGGCGGTGTTCGTCATCGGCCTGGACCATTTCATGCTGATCAACGAGACGATGGGCCAGTCAGGAGGCGATCAACTTCTGCATGCGGTGGCCCGTCGCCTGCAATCCTGTATCGGACCTGGCGACAGCGTGGCTCGCTTTGGCGGTGACGAATTCATCTTGCTGTTGAGCGAGGTAAAGTCGGTGGAGGAAGTCAATGCCGTGCTGGACCGGATACGCAATCGCATGGCGGAGCCCTTCGTCGTCGGTGGGCGGGAACTGTTCGTATCCTCCTGCATGGGCATCAGTCTCTATCCCTATGACGGCAACAACGATGAAGAACTCATCAAACACGCCAACACGGCCATGCATCACGCCAAGCAGGAAGGTGCAGGCCGTTACAAGTTTTATACGGAAGAGATGAACGTGGCTGCCTCCGAGTGGTTAGAGCTGGAATATGATCTACGTCAGGCACTCAAACACGGCGAATTCCAGCTATACTACCAACCACAATACCGCCTGGAAGGCATGCAGCTGGTGGGAGTAGAAGCCCTGCTGCGCTGGCAACACCCAGAGAAAGGCATCATCAGTCCGCAGAAGTTTCTGCCCATACTGGAGAAGACCGGTATGATCGTGCCAGTGGGGGAATGGACCTTCCGCGAAGCCTGCCGGCAATATTTGGAATGGCAGCGCCAAGATATACCATTACAAGCAATGTCCATCAATTTGTCCGTGCGCCAGTTCGGCAGCGACTACCTCATCGACATGATGGAAAACGTGATCCGTGAACTAGATCTGGATCTATCTCACCACCAGGTGCGCCTGGAAGTAACGGAGCACTTGGTGATCGAGGATCTCGAGACCACTTCGCGCGTGTTGACTGAACTCAAGAACATGGGTTTTCACATCGCCGTGGACGATTTCGGCACCGGCTACGCCTCCCTGCATTATCTGACCCGCTTCCCGGTAGGCTCTCTCAAGATCGACCGCATCTTCATCAACCGCTTGGACAGCGAAGTCAACGACGCCAATCTGGCGAAGGCCATCATCGCCATGGCCCACAGTCTGGGGCTGCAGGTCACTGCCGAAGGCGTGGAGACGGAACAACAACTGGAATTCCTGCGCCGCCACCATTGCGACGAGGTGCAGGGTTATCTCCTCGGCCAGCCCATGCCGGCGGCGGAAATGGCCGCCTTCATGCAACGGCCCTTCCACGATCGGGCCGTTGCCCAACCTGGCATCCAATCCGGTATCTAACCCGACGTCCAATCTGGCATCCGGTCTGACAGTTGATCCGGAATCCGAGTCCAACCCCCGCAGATTCACCTCCGAATCCACGATCCACTGCGCATCCACTTCTTGCGCGCCGCACCTCTCTCTGGTAGAGATGGGTTTGCAAGCATCCGGCAGGCCATCACGAGAACAAAGGGAGGCGTCATGGCACATCACGTCTACAAACTCATCGAACTCACCGGTTCTTCACCCAATTCCCTGGAAGAGGCCATCGAGACGGCCATCGCCCGGGCGGCGAAGACCGTGCGCCACATGCGCTGGTTCGAGGTGGTGAGCGCCCGCGGCCAGATCGAAGACGGCAAGGTCGCCCACTGGCAGGTGACCCTGAAGGTGGGCTTCACGCTCGAAGACTGAGCCCGTCCGGCCGGCCTGCCACCCGCCCGTGGCGGCGGGCGCGGGTGGGTGCTTCAAGATTCTTCCGCCCACATCCGATTATATCCTCTGAGGCACATGTGTCTCGCAGTTCTACTATGTCGAAACCAGTCAACCGGAGTCCCGCCACGCACCCATGGCCGCCCGCAAACCCCGAGTCGATTTCAGCCGCAAGCGCTTTTTGATCATCGACGATTTCAGCGACATGCGCAGCATGCTGCGACACATGGTGGAATCCTTCGGAGCCACGCGCATCGACGTGGCGGGCGACGCCAAGGAAGCCCTCAAGCTCATGAGCCGCCACAGCTATGACGTGGTGCTGTGTGACTACAACCTGGGGGAGGGCAAGGACGGCCAACAACTCCTGGAAGAGGCCAAACACCGCAAATTGATCCGTTTCTCCACCGTTTTCATGATGCTCACGGCGGAGAACACCATGCAGATGGTGATGGGGGCCGTGGAGTATTACCCGGACGACTACCTCTCCAAACCCTTCACCAAGGACACCCTGCGCCAGCGCCTGGAACGCATCATCCTGCGCAAGGCCGACCTGGAGGAGATCGAGGAGCGGGTGCAGCGCGGCGAGCTGGCAGAGGCCATCCGCCTCTGTGACGAGCGCATCCGCGACCGCCCGCGCAATCTGCGCGAATTCCAGAAACTCAAGGGAGAATTGTGCCTGCGCCAGGGCCGTTACCAGGAAGCCGAGGCGCTCTACCGTGATGTGATCCGCGAACGCCCCATGCCGTGGGCACGCCTGGGGCTGGGTAAGGTGTTTTTCCACACCGGGCGCCTGGAGGCGGCGCGCAACACCTTCCAGGAACTGGTGGAAGAGAACGAACATTTCATGGAGGCCTACGACTGGCTCGCCAAGACCCTGGAACGGCTGGGAGAAGAAGGAGAGGCACGCCGCTGGCTGGAGACCGCCGCCACGCTGTCACCCAAGGCCATCCTCAGGCAAATGAACCTCGGCGACCTGGCGCTGCGGTGCCAGGACTATGCCACGGCGGCCCGGGCCTTCAAGAAGGCCGTCAAGCTGGGCGAGCATTCGGTGTATCGCACGCCGGCCAACTACAGCAAGCAGGCCCGCGCCCTGGCCCGCAGCGGGTCGGGCACGGAGGCCCTGCGGGTGCTGGGACGCCTGCGCCGGGACTTCCCGGACGACCAGGGGGCCCGACTCTATGCCGAACTGGCGGAGAGCACCGTCCTCCAGGATCTGGGGCGCGACGAAGAGGCACAGGAGGCCTACCGGCGGGCCGCACGACTGTTCCAGGAACAGCAATCCCGCTGCCCGCCGGCACTGGTGCTGGAGATGGCCAAGACCAGCATCCTACACGGTGATGAACAACTGGGCCGGGAACTGGCCCGCGAGCTGGTGCGCAATCATCACGAAGACGAGGCCCTGCTCCAGCAGGTGCAGGCGGCCTTCGCCGAGATCGGCCGCAGCGAAGAGGGCCGGGAGCTGATCTCCGACAGCCGCGACAATGTGGTGCGACTCAACAACCGCGGCGTGCGCCTGGTGCAGGAAGGGCAACTGGAAGAGGCCATCCGCCTGTTCGAAGCCGCGCTCGAGGATCTGCCGCACAACAAGACCATCAACATGAACACGGCCATGGTCTTGCTCAAATACATGGAACGACACGGTCCCACCCCGGAGCACCTGGAACGCGTGCGGCGCTGCCTGCAGATGGTGCGCGAGACCGCTCCCCAGGAACCGGACCTGCCCGCCCTGCAGGCCCGCTTCGATCGACTGGTGAACGCCCATGCCGCCTGAACCCATGTCATCCAACCCCCAACCCCCACAAGCCTCGCGGCCGGAACGGACCGGCTCCGAAGGCGACGAGACCCTGCCGGCACTCCAGTTCACGGATCTGCTGGCCAGCACCATCCATGACATGAAAAACGCCCTGGGTGTGGTGCTCAATGGCCTGGAGGCATTCAACACCAGCACTCTCTCCGCCGCGGATCGCCGGCACTGGGCGCAACTGCAGTTCGAGGCCAAGCGCTTCCATCACAAACTGATCCAGTTGCTCGCCTTCTACAAGATGGGACATGCAGGCGGCATCCCGGCCCATGTGGACGAGTACGCGGTGGCCGACCTGCTGGAGGAGTGTCTGGCGCAGGAACAGGGGATCATCGAATGTGCGGGCCTGCGCGCGGCGGTGGAAGTGGACGAGAGCCTCACCTGGACCTTCGATCGCGAGCTGGTGACCGGGGTGCTGGGCAGTGCCATCCACAACGCCGTGCGCCACGCCGCCGCACGCTTGCTTTTGCGCGCCGACGTTCGCGACGGCCTGCTCGAACTGGCCGTGTGCGACGACGGCGCCGGCTATCCCCGCGAATTCCTCGAACCGGGCGGTGGCGGCAGCCACGGGGACGAGGACGAAGGCACGCGGGAACGGGAACCGGCGCGGGCGCGGGGACACGGGGTGGATTTCCGGCGCGGCAACACCGGCCTGGGCCTGACCTTCGCCGCCCTGATCGCCGGGCACCACCGCTGCGGCGGGCGGCGGGGGCGCATCGAACTCGCCAACGGCGAACCGCTGGGAGGCGCCCGTTTCACCTTGTTGCTCCCCTGACGGTCCCACGGAAATCCCATCGACATTCTGCGCGGACCGCCCGCGCTTTCGTCTCACGTTTTCACCACTCGTCATACCTCTCGGGCTTGAGTTCACCCGCGCGCGCCACCATGGAAAATACCGGTGTGCGGCAGTATCATGAGCGGGCGCTCAATTGACGGTTCCATGGCGAGCGGAGAGGTGGGGCGAGCAAAGAGGTGGTATCTCGATGACCCGGCACACGGTTCCCTGCTGGGAACACTTTCATCACGACGCCGACATCGGCATCCGCGGCTGCGGCCGCTCCCTGGAAGAGGCCTTCGAACAGGCCGCGCTGGCCCTGACCGCGGTGATCACCGACCCCACTCTGGTGGCGCCCCGCCAGGCCGTGGAACTGCGCTGTGAGGGCCCGGACGATGAACTGTTGTTCGCCGACTGGATCAACGCCCTGATCTACGAGATGGCCACCCGCAAGATGCTGTTCAGCCGTTTCGAGGTGGAACTGCACGACCACAGTCTCACGGGCCGGGCCTGGGGGGAGGCCGTGGATCGGGAACGCCATCAGCCGGCGGTGGAGATCAAAGGAGCCACCTACACGGCCCTCCAGGTCCAGCGCGACGAAGAAGGGGTGTGGTGCGCCCAGTGCGTGGTGGACGTCTGATCGGCGGTCGAGCAGAGGAAAGAGGGTAGGATGGACATCTCCGGTTTCGAGAAGCTTTCCGACAGCGCCTGGCGCATCCCCCCGCACGGGCGCATGCGCGTCCCCGCCGTGATCTATGCCACGGAACCCCTGTTGCGCGCCATGGACGAGAAGGTGGCCGAGCAGGCCTGCAACGTGGCCACCTTGCCGGGCATCGTGCAGGCCGCCTATGCCATGCCGGACGCCCACTGGGGTTATGGCTTTCCCATCGGCGGCGTGGCGGCCTTCGATCCGGACGAAGGGGGAGTGATCTCCGCCGGCGGGGTGGGCTTCGACATTTCCTGTGGCGTGCGCATGCTGCGCACGGGCCTGCGCCGCGGCGACGTGGAACCTCATCTGGAGGAACTGGCCGAGGTCCTGTTCCGCACCGTACCCGCAGGGGTGGGCAGTACGGGGCGCATCCACCTGAGTATCCACGAAATGGACGAGATGCTCCTGGGCGGCGCCCGCTGGGCGGTGCAGCGAGGCTACGGCGAACCCGCCGACCTGGAGCGCACCGAGGAGCATGGTTGCATGGAGGGCGCCGATCCCAGCCGGGTCTCGGCGCGGGCCAAGCAGCGCCAGCAGGACGAGATGGGCACGCTGGGTTCCGGCAACCACTATTTGGAGATCCAGCACGTGACCGCCGTCTTCGATACCCGCATCGCGGCGATCTACGGGGTGGAAGAAGGGGACGTGGTGATCAGCATCCACTGCGGATCCCGCGGTCTGGGTCACCAGATCGGTACCGAATTCCTCAAGGAAATGGCCATGGCGGCCTCGCACTATGGCATCCAGTTGCCGGACCGCGAGCTGGCCTGCACGCCCATCCATTCGCCGCTGGGTGAGGCCTACCTGGGCGCCATGCGCGCCGGCATCAACTGCGCCCTGGCCAACCGCCAGATCATCACCCACCTGGCGCGGGAGGCCTTCCGCCAGGTCTTCCCCGAAGTCGAGCTTCCCGTGCTCTACGACGTCTCCCACAATACCTGCAAGCTGGAGGAGCACGAAGTGGATGGCCGCAAGCGCACCCTGTTCGTGCACCGCAAGGGCGCCACGCGGGCCTTCGGTCCTGGCCACCCGGCGCTGCCGGTGGCCCTGCGCGAGGCCGGGCAACCGGTGCTCATCGGCGGCTCCATGGGCACGGCCTCCTACATCCTGGCTGGCACCGAGAAGAGCGAGGCGCTGGCCTTCAGTTCGGCCTGCCACGGGGCCGGGCGGGCCATGAGCCGGCGTGCCGCCACCCGCAAGTGGCAGGGCAGGAAGGTGGTGGAAGAACTGGCCCGGCGCAACATCCACGTGCGCAGCCCCAGCATGCGCGGGGTCGCCGAAGAGGCCCCGGGTGCCTACAAAGACGTCACGGAAGTGGTGGACGCCGCCCACCAGGCCGGCCTGGCCCGCAAGGTGGCGCGCCTGGAGCCCATGGTATGCATCAAGGGATGATCGAGAGCCCGAGTAGGGAACCCGAGTAGGGAGCCCGAGCTGGGAGTCCTAGCTGGGGGCTGATCGGGAACGGCTAGCGGGCGGCGGCCGCCTCTGCGTACAACCGGTCGCACTTGGCCGCCATGATGAAATCGTTGCGGTGCAACCCGCGAATCTTGTGCGACCACCAGGTCACCGTCACCTTACCCCAAGCGGTGAGCAGATCCGGGTGATGTCCTTCCGCCTCGGCGATCTCTCCCACCCGATTGGTGAAATCCAGGGCCTCGCGGAAATTCCGGAAAGAATAGGTCCGCTCCAGCATGGGGATCCCTTCGCATTCTACCACCTGCCACTGAGGCACCTCCGGCTGTAGTGCCGCGATCTCTTCCGGGGAGAGCCGCGGCGCGTCGGGGCGACAGGCCTCACAATGATGCTCGTGCAATGCGGTCATGGGCACACCTCCGTCGGCGCAGCAATGGGTCCAATAGTTTACAACATTGGTCAGACTCTTGCGCCGCCACACGATCCTGCCGCGATCCCGCCAGCTTCCCGGACTTCATTGTTTGGCGCGTGGCCATCCCAGCGGCAGTGCCCCCCAGCTACGGACGGAAGGGCCTGGATGTACGGGCGGGGATGTTATGATGGGTTTCCGCCGATCCCGAAGCAGACCCGCAGCACCATGACCGCAGGCCCCGACCAACCCTACACCATCCTGCAGCTCACCCATCTCAAGCGTATCGGCGACATCTGCCACCGCATGGTCTGGCCGGCGCAGGAGATCGCCCGGCGGATGCCCGCCTGGCGCGTGGTCAATTTGACCGCGGAGGCCGAAGAGCACTACCGCTGGGCGGAGGCGGCCGATCTGCTGGTGCTGTCCCAGTCCCTGGATCTGGACCTGCTGCCGGTCATCGAGCGGCGCCACCGCAAAGGGCTCAAGACCCTGGTGGAATACGTGGACAATTTCTACGACATCCCGCCGGCGTCCAACGCCGCGGGCCGGCTGAGCACGCCCCTGGCCTGCCAGGCCTACGAACTGATCCTCGAGGCCTGCGATGCCGTCATCGTCACCGGGCCCGGACTGCAACGATTGCTGTCCGGGCTGTGCGACGTGATCGAAAACCACTGGCCGCAGCCGCTGCCGTCCTTCGAATCGGTGTGGCGCGCGCCCGGCGAGACCTTCGTGGTGGGCTGGGGCGGCTCCGCCGGCCACATGGCCGACATCCTGGCCATCCTGCCCCTGTTGCGGCGACTGGCGCGCGAGGAACCGCGCCTGCGGGTCCATCTCATGGGTGACGAGGCCCTGGCCCGTTACGCCCGCATCCCACCCGCCCAGTTCCACCACCGGGGCTGGGGCGACATGGAGGCCTATTTCCAATTCCTGGACGGCCTCCATCTGGGGGTGGTGCCCCTGCTGGACACGCCTTTCAACCGCTGCCGCAGCGACATCAAGGCCGTGGAAATGATCGCCCGCGGCGTTCTGCCCCTGCTGCCGGCCCTGCCGTCCTATGAGGGCCTGCTGGCGGCCGCCGGCCTGGAACCTTATACCGATCAGCAGGCGCTGGCCCGGCGCATCCGGTTCTATCTGCACCATCCGGAGGTCCTGCGCGAGGAGGCCCGCCGGCTCCACGAATACGTGCGACGCGAACGGGTGATCACGCAGCGGCACGAGCGCTTGGAACTCTACCGCCGCATGTTGCCGCCCCGGCCCGGGGGCGAATACTGGGGGCTGGCGCCCGGCTACCACGAGATTCCGGGAACACCCATGCAAGAGACCCCCAGCGGGCGGCTGCTGCGGCGCTGGGCACAAGTGCCTCCGGAACACCTGCCGGCCGCCCTGGCGGAGGTCAGTCGTGCCGCCCGCCACAATCCCCGCCATCCCGATCTGGCATTGCTGGAACTCAGGCTCGCCCAACGGGCGGGCCGCGCGGACTGGTGGGAGCGGCTGGCCGCCGCCCGGCGGCGCTTTCCCCGCGACCTGCGTTTCGAGCTGCTGGCCCTGCGAAGCGCACCCGGCGAGAACGCACCAGAACGAGATCCGGAACGAGATCTGGAACCAATGTGGGAGCGACTGCGGCAGCGCCTCGAGGCCCTGCCGCCGGCTCATCGCGACTTCTATGAAAGGGACATCGTAGCCCTGCTGTGCCAGCAACTGCCGCAGCGGCCGGCGCTCGCCGCCGTGGCGGAGCGTCTTCTGGAATGCTATCCGGCGGCCCTGCCTCTGAGACAGCAACTGGCGCTGCTCTACGAAAGCCTGGACGAACACGCCCGCGCCCTGCATCATTTCCGGGAACTGGCGCGGGCCAAGAGAATCTGGTCGAAGAATGCAGCCTATCTCACGCAGGTGCGTGAGGACTGGCTGGAGACTTGGCGGCTGGCCCTGGCCGCACGGGTCGGGGAGGGGAACGATCCTTCGGACCCGGCCTGAGCCGCGATACCCATACTCATAACGAGATGAACGATACGACGATGGGAGTCCGTCCTTGAGCGAGCATTTCGAACGCCCCCCTTCCGCGATCCCGGCCGGCAGCGGTGGCGATCCCTTTGCCGGGGAGGACGGCGGCCTGCCGGATCCCCTGCCTCCGGAGCAGCTCTACCGGCGCTGTGATCCCGCCCGCTTCGATTTCGAGACCACGGCCGAACTGGAAGACTTGCAGGGGGTGGTGGGTCAGGAGCGAGCCCTGGAGGCCCTGCACTTCGGTGTCGGCATCCGGCGCGAAGGCTACAACCTGTTCGTCCTCGGGCCGCCGGGCATCGGCAAGTACACGGTGGTGCGCCAGTACCTCGAGGACCGAGCCGGGAAGGCGCCGGTGCCCGACGACTGGTGTTACGTGTACAACTTCTCGGAACCCTCCCGTCCCCGGGCCCTGCGCCTGCCCGCCGGCCGGGGGCGCGCCCTGCGCGAGGACATGGCCCGCCTGGTGGAGGATCTCAAGACCGCCATCCCCGCCGCCTTCGAGACCGAGGAATACCAGGCGCGGGTGCGCGAGATCGAGGAGGAATTCAAGGAGCGGCGCGAACGGGCCTTCCACGAACTGGCCCGGGAGGCGGAGGAACAAGGCATCGCCCTGATCCGCACGCCCGGTGGTTTCGCCTTCGCCCCCCAGCGCGACGGGCAGGTCATCAAACCGGAAGAATACGAACGCCTCAGCGCCGAGGAGAAGAAACACATCGAAGAGGTGGTCAACCGCCTGCAGGAGAAACTGGAGGCCATCCTCCTGCGCATCCCGCATTGGCAGCGCGAGGCCCGGGAGAGACTGCGCGCCCTGGATCACGAAGTGGGGCTGTTCGCCGCCGGCAACCTCATCGAGGAATTGAAGAAGAAATACGCCTCCCTGGAGGCGGTGACCACTTACCTGGAACAGGTCCAGGAGGACATCATCTCCAATCTCGGCGATTTCCGCAGCCGGGAGGGCGTTTCGCAGGTGCTGGGTATGCCCCTGGCCGAGACCCCCTCGTACCGCCGTTACGAGGTCAACGTCCTGGTGGACCATGGCGACCAGCAGGGCGCCCCCGTCATCTACGAGGACAGTCCCCTGTACCAGAACCTCGTCGGCCGAGTGGAATACCAGGCACAGATGGGTGCCCTGGTCACGGACTTCACGCTCATCAAACCCGGCGCCCTGCATCGTGCCAATGGCGGCTATCTCATCCTGGAGGCCCACAAGGTCCTGATGCAGCCCTATGCCTGGGAGGGCCTGAAACAGGTCCTGCGCTCCCAGGAGCTGCGCATCCAGTCCCTGGGGAAACTCTACAGCCTGGTGAGCACCGTGAGCCTGGAGCCGGAGCCCATCCCGGTGGACATGAAAGTGGTGTTGCTGGGCGACCGCCTGCTGTACTACCTGCTCATGGCCTACGATGCGGAGTTCGCCGAGTTGTTCAAGGTGGCGGCGGACTTCGAGGAAGAAGTGGTGCGCACGCCGGAGAACGACCGCCTCTATGCCCGCCTGTTGGCCACCATGGCACGGCGCGAATCGCTGTTGCCCCTAGACCGCCATGCGGTAGCGCGGGTGCTGGAACACGCCGCCCGCCTGGCCGAGGACGCGGAAAAGCTCACCACCCATCTCCTGGACCTGGCGGACCTGTTGCGCGAAGCCGATTACTGGGCCCGGCAGCGCCGTCGCGACTGCATCGGCAGGGAAGACGTGCAACAGGCTATCGACGCCCAGATCCACCGCCTCGACCGCATACGCCAGCGCGCCTACGAAAACATCCGGCGCCGTGTGGTGCTCATCGACACCAACGGCGAGCGGGTGGGGCAGATCAACGGCCTGTCGGTGGTCCAGTTGGGCAATTTCGCCTTCGGCCAGCCCACCCGCATCACCGCCAACACCCGCCTGGGGGAAGGCGAAGTGATCGACATCGAACGCGAAGTGGAGCTGGGTGGCGCCATCCATTCCAAGGGCGTGCTGATCTTGTCTTCCTTCCTGGCCTCGCGCTACGCCACCAATCTGCCCCTGTCCCTGTCCGCCAGCCTGGTGTTCGAACAGTCCTATGGACTGGTGGAGGGGGACAGCGCCTCGGTGGCGGAGCTGTGCGCGCTGTTGTCCTCATTGGCGCGGGTGCCCATTCGCCAGTACCTGGCGGTGACCGGTTCCATCAACCAGCACGGCCAGGTGCAGGCCATCGGCGGCGTCAACGAGAAGATCGAGGGTTTCTTCGACGTCTGCCGGGAGCGGGGACTGGACGGCCGCCATGGCGTACTCATTCCGCAGTCCAACGTCATCCATCTCATGCTGCGCCAGGACGTGGTGGAGGCCGTGCGCGAGGGGCGCTTCCACGTCTATCCCATCGCCCACATCGATCAGGCCATCGAGCGCCTCACGGGCTTGCCCGCCGGCAAACCCGATGCCCAGGGACGCTTTCCCGAGGGCAGCGTCAACCGCCGCGTGGCGGACCGCCTCGCGGAACTGAGCCACATCCGCCAGGAATTCGCCAAGGCGGCCCATGAACACGAGGAGTCACATGACTGAAACCGGCACGGAAACGGGAACCGGCGCAGAAGGCAAGCACTCCACCGCGGCTGCTGCCGGCGGCCGCGGCGGGCCGGCCATCCGCCGCGTCCTGGTGGTGCTGGACGCCAGTACCGATACGTACGAGGCGCTGGAGGCCGCCACCACCCTGGCCGCCCGCCTGGAGGCGGAGGTGATGGGGCTGTTCATCGAAGACGTCAACCTGCTGCGCCTGGCGGCCTTGCCCTTCGCCCGCGAGATCGGTCTCGGTTCTCACAGCCGGCGCCTGGCACCCGAAGAGATGGAGCGCCGCCTGCGTGCCCGGGCCCGGGCCGCCCGCACGCGACTCGCAGCCCAGGCCCGCCAGGCCCGTATCCAATGGTCCTTCGAGGTGCGGCGCGGGGAATGGCGCGAAACCCTGGAAACCTCCACCTTGGAGGCCGACCTGTTAGTGCTGGGAGAATTCACGGGCGCGGTGGTCCCGCCCGCCGGCCCCCGCACCGGTCACGTGTTGAGCCACTGCCTGGGGCGCTGCCGTTGCACCCTGTTCGCAGGGCGCCGCCTCCACCGCCTGCAATCCCCCATGGTCCTGATGGCGGACGATACGGCCGCCGCCTGGCATGCGCTGGAACTGGCCCTGCGCCTGCAGGGTGCGGAGGGCAGGGCGGACGGCCGGCCGCTGCCGGTGCTGTTACCCGCAGGACATCCGGAGCTGGAGGAAGCGGTACGGCGCCTGTTGCAGGCGAGAGGGCTGCATGCCCGCTTCCACCGCCTGCAAGACCTGCGGCCCGCCACCATCACTCGCGCGGCAGAGGCGGCGGGCGGCGATATCCTCATTGCCGGCGCCGCCCAGACCCTCGCCGAACGCCGGGAACTGGAGGACCTCCTCGAAGATATCCACTGCAGCCTGATGCTGGTTTCAGAGGACACCTGATATCTGACATCTAGCCTCTGGCATCCAGCATCTGACATCTGCCATCTGATATCTGGTATCTGGCATCTGGATCAATCTTCCCTGGCCACGATTTCTTCCTCTCCTGTCATGGGCACGAAGGCCACGGGCAGGATGCGGCGCTTCTTGATCTCTTCCTGCGGGATCTTCTCCACCAGCACCAGTTCCTGGGTGTGATAGGGCGGTCCCACGGGAATGATCATCTTGCCGCCAGGGGCCAGTTGTTCCAGCAAGGGTTCGGGAATACGGGGAGCCGCCGCCGTGACGAGAATACCGTCGTAGGGCGCATGCTCCGGCCAGCCTCGATGGCCGTCGCCGATGCGCACCGTGACATTGTCACAGCCCAGTTCCTTCAACACCGCCTCGGCACGCCGCGCAAGTTCTGGAATGATCTCGATGGTGTAGACCTGCCGGACCAACTGGGACAGGACCGCAGCCTGATAGCCGGAGCCGGTGCCCACCTCCAGCACCACGTCGTCCGCCTCCAGATCCAGCAATTCGGTCATCACCGCAACGATGTAGGGCTGGGAAATGGTCTGGCACTTGCCGATCTCCAGGGGGCAATTGTCGTAGGCGTAGGGCTGCAGGTGAGCAGGCACAAATTTGTGGCGCGGCACCGCGCGCAGGGCGTCCAAGGTGCGCGGGCTCAGGGCCCGGCGCCCGATCATGCCGCTGGTGTGGCGGACCTCCCATTCGATGTCATGGAGCATGCGCTGGATCGCTTCCATGGGCATTCACTCTTCTTTCAGTCCGCTACGCGTACCGCCAGCACGTCGCAGGGCGCATCGTTGAGTACGGTGCGGGCGGTGGAACCCAGCAGGCGCGCGAGCCCGTGGCGGCCGTGGGAACCGATGACGATGAGATCGCTGCACAGCTCCCGGGCCAGGTGCACGATCTCCTGCCGCGGCACGCCTGGGAGTACGCTCTGCGGGTCCGCGGCGCGGTCCCGCTTGGCCAGGAATCTCTGCAAGGACTGCCGGCCCTGTTCCAGCAGTTCCTTTTCGTCCACCATCAGGGCGGGCGTGGGCGTGAAGTCGTCGGCCAGCCCCAGGGGCATCAGGTAATCCACCACGTGCACCCAATGCAATTCGGCCTGGTAGGCTTGCGCCACATCCACTGCCCGCCGGGCCACAGTTTCGGCTGCTGGAGAAAAATCCACTGCCACGAGAAGGCGTTTGTAGGATACCATGCGCATGTCCTCAATGCTCTATACTATCACTCCCGCCCACGAGGATGCCGCCACGAGTAAATGGACTACGCACCATCGGGATGCTGTCCCCCTTCAGTAGCGACCGTCTGGACTGGAGGCACTGGCCCTGGAACCCTGCTCGCCACCCTGGCGCCCGAGATCCACTGCTGTGACTGGCCGGGAACGCTGTTGCTGGAGTATCTGGCTGGCGCAGAATTTGCAATCGTTCTGGATGCCATGCGTGCGGGCCTGCCACCGGGCGGCATCCGCTGTTTCGCGCGCCGCAGGAATTGGAAGACTCGGCATTGGAAAACGACGCCAAGGTTATGTCCAGCCACGGTTTCGGCCTGAGCGAGACCCTGGCCCTGGGGCCAGACTGGGACTCCTGCCGCCACGCCTGTATGTGCTCGGTATCGAGACGGGTATGGAAACGGGCGGGCAGGAAGCTGTAGAGCCGCACGCAGACCTGGTGGCCGAGTTGGTCCGCAGGGTCATGGACCTCCTAGGGATGCTGGCAGGGGATGTCGCACCGGCAGGGGAGAGGACGTCATAAATCTGATAACATCGGGGTGGTACGCGGCGCTTCTCAATCGCCTCCGTACCCCCGGACGAATCCGGAACAATAAAGAAGGAGAAACCATGGCCAGTCCAGACAACGTGTTCCAGGAACGCCGCACCGCTTCCATCCACCTCATTCAGGAACTCGTCAACAACCGCACCGAGATGCTGGCCCTGTACAGCGAACTGGCGGCCCAGCACCCTTATGAAAACGATCCCGAAACCCTGGACCTGCTGGAACAGTTCTGCCAGGCCCTCATCGACTACACCGCCGAGGCCCACTTCCGGCTTTATCGCTACATCGACGAGGGTCGGGAACGGCGCCGTGCGGTGCTGCGCGTGGCCGACCGGGTCTATCCCGGCATCGTTACCACCACCCAGGCCATCCTGGACTTCAACGACAAATATGATTTCGGCGACCGCACGCCCGACCTCAGCGAGCTGGAGCGGGACCTCTCCGAACTGGGAGAGCGGCTGGCGGACCGCATCGAACTGGAGGACCAAGTCATCCGAGTGCTGCTGGGGCGCCTGGATTAAAACTGGGATTAGAGCTGGCTCGAAATCCCGCGCGAGTCACCGCCGGCAAGGCGCTTGTGCAGCGCAGTCTTCATTCCGGATTCGTTCCAGATTCAGTCTGGGAAATCCCTTCGGGATCTCGAGCCGGATTCATGCTGGGAATTCAAGCTGGGGATCCGTGCTTGTATTCCTCGCGGGCCGCCACCATTGAATTCATATGGTCAGCGTTCAGAATCCCCGTTCCCTCCATAGCAGCAAGGAGCACCTGGACCCGGAGCGCTGGCTGGCCGCTGTGGAGCGGCGCTATCCCCCGGCCGAGGCGAAGGTGATCCGCGAGGCCTGCGCCGTGGCCAGCGAGGCCCACGCAGGCCAGTACCGGGCCTCCGGCGAACCCTATGTCCAGCACGCCCTGGCGGTGGCCGACATCCTCCTGGAGCTGCAGATGGACTACGAGACGGTGGCCGCCGCCATCCTCCACGACGTGGTGGAGGACAGCGACCTGAGCCTGGAGGACCTGCGCCGGCGCTTCGGTCCCAGCATCGCCGCGCTGGTAGAAGGCGTGACCAAGATGAAACTCATTCAGGCCTTCCAGAACTTGCCGGAGAAGGACAAGCGGGAACGGCTACAGGCGGAGAACCTGCGCAAGATGCTGCTGGCCATGGCCGAGGACATCCGGGTGGTGCTCATCAAACTGGCCGACCGGACCCACAACATGCGCACCCTGGGCGCCCTGCCCGAAGACAAGCAGCGGCGCATCGCCCGCGAGACCCTGGACATCTACGCCCCCCTGGCCAACCGCCTGGGCATCTGGCAGATCAAATGGGAGCTGGAAGACCTCGCCCTGCGTTACCTGGACCTGGCCCTGTACAAGAAGATCGCCCGCATGCTGGACGAGCGGCGCGTGGATCGCGAGCGCTACATCCAGAATTTCATCTGCATCCTCGAGCGGGAAATGGACAAGGCTGGCATCCGCGCGGTGATCACCGGACGTCCCAAGCACATCTACAGCATCTGGCGCAAGATGGAGCACAAGAACCTGGACTACCACCAGATCTACGACGTGCGCGGGGTGCGCATCCTGGTGGACACCGTACAGGACTGCTATTCCGCCCTGGGTGTGGTGCATTCCCTGTGGCAATACATCGCTGGAGAGTTCGACGACTACATCGCCACGCCCAAGGAGAACGACTACCAGTCCATCCACACCGCGGTCATCGGGCCCGAGGGCAAGACCGTGGAGATCCAGATCCGCACCCACGAGATGCACCGGCGCAACGAGCTGGGGGTGGCGGCCCACTGGCGCTACAAGGAAGGCAGCGGCCAGGACCAGGATTTCGATCGCAAGATCGCCTGGCTGCGCCAGCTCCTGGAATGGAAGGACGAAGTGGCCGACGCCGGTGAGTTCGTGGATCAGTTCAAGTCCGAGGTCTTCCAGGACCGCATCTACGTGTTCACCCCCAAGGGCAACGTGGTGGACCTGCCCGCCGGGGCCACCCCCCTGGATTTCGCCTACCACATCCACACCGAGGTGGGACACCGCTGCCGGGGAGCCAAGGTCAACGGCCGCATGGTGCCGCTTACCTACAACCTGCAGACAGGCGAACAGGTGGAGATCCTCACGGTGAAGCATGCCGCCCCCAGCCGCGACTGGCTCAATCCTCATCTGGGTTATCTCAAGACCAGCCGCGCCCGTTCCAAGGTGCTGGCCTGGTTCAAACACCAGGACCGGGACAAGAACATCCAGGAGGGACGGGCCATCCTGGAGCGCGAACTGCGCCGGGTGGGTATCGGGGGTGTACGCCACGACAAGCTGGCGGAGCGCCTGGGCTACGGCGACAGCGAAGAACTGTACATCGCCGTGGCCCACAACGAGATCAAGGCGGTCCGCTATCTGAACGCGGCACAAGAACTGGCGGCCGCGGTCCAGCCGCAGAGTGCCGAGCAGGAAGCGGAGGGCCCCGTACGCGCCCCACAGCCGCGCAGGGAAGGGGGCAATGTCAGCATCCAGGGTATCGGCAACCTGCTCACGCATACGGCACGGTGTTGCAAGCCGGTGCCCGGAGACGACATCCGCGGCTACATCACCCGCGGGCGCGGGGTCACCATTCATCGCAGCGATTGCGCCCATATCCTGCGCCATACCAGCCAGACCCCGGAGCGCATTCTCAAGGTGGACTGGGGAGAACAGGCCCAGCACACCTATCCGGTGGACATCCAGATCGAAGCCATCGACCGCCGCGGCCTGCTGCGAGACATCACCGCCATCTTGGCCAACGAACGCATCAACCTGGTGGCCGCCCACATCCATTCGGACCACAAGCGACACCTGGCGCAGATGGCATTGACCCTGGAGATCACGGACCTGGACAAGCTGAGCCGGGTGCTGGCCCGCATCAACCAGCTGCCTAACGTGATGGAGGCCAAACGGGTATCACGTTGAACTCCGATTGGTAATAGCAACCCATTGAAACATATATTTTCATTTTTTGATGTGTATGATGAAGAGGGCAGGAAACGTTTGGCAGCCCGGGAAAAAACGTTAAGATGGGTGGGGGGATGAGATTAAGGGCCCCTGCGGCCTCGGATCTCGTCCCCCTCGTGAACGAAGAACGAAAGAAGGGAAGGAGGCATCCATGCAACTGCCATTACAGATCACGGCGCGCAACATGTCCCTGTCGGACGTGGCGGAACAGACCATCCGTGAGAAGGCCGCCAAGCTGGACCAGTTCCACGACAAGATCACCAGCTGCCGGGTGATGGTGGAGTGCCCCCACCGGCACAAACACCAGGGCGTGCTGTACAATGTGCGCATCGATCTCACGGTACCCGGCGCGGAGCTGGTGGTGAAGCGCGAACCCAACGAAGACCTCTACGTGGCCATCCGTGACGCCTTCGATGCCGCCCGCCGCCAGTTGCAGGATCACGCGCGCCGCCAGCGCGGTGAAGTCAAGACCCACGAGGAGCCTCCCCACGGGATCGTGAGCAAGGTCTTCCCCGAAGAAAGCTATGGTTTCATCACCACCCCCGATGGCCGGGAGATCTATTTCCACCGCAACAGCGTCAAGAACGTGGAATTCGAGAAACTGTCGCCGTCCACACCGGTACGCTTCCTGGAGGAGGCAGGCGAGCAGGGCCCCCAGGCCACCGTGGTGCTCCCACTCTAGGAGGGTGAGCGAGTCGGTACGGCCGCCGCGCGCGGGCCGGTGCACGCGTGCTGCGGTCTTCGACGCGGCTTGCGAGCGGTGCCCGCGCCTGGCGGCCCACCTGCGGGAGATCCGCCGGGTCTATCCCCATTACCACGCCCGCCCGGTGGCCCCCTTCGGCGATCCGCAGGCGCGGCTGCTGATCGTGGGGCTGGCCCCGGGATTGCACGGGGCCAATGCCACCGGAAGGCCTTTCACGGGCGATCACGCCGGCATCCTGCTGTACGAGACCTTGCATGCCTTCGGTTTCAGCAACCGCAAGACGAGCAGGCATCGCGAGGACGGCCTGCGCTTGCGGGACTGCCGCATCACCAATGCCGTGAAATGCCTGCCCCCGGAAAACAGACCCACCGGCGGGGAAGTGGCCAACTGCAATCCCTTCCTCGCCGCGGAACTGGCCGACTTACCCACTGGGGCTGTGATCCTGGCCCTAGGCACCGTGGCCCACCAGGCCGTGCTGCGCGCCCTGAGATTGCAGCAGAGGGCCCATCCCTTCGCCCACGGCCGCGAGCACGCCCTGCCGGACGGCCGCTGGCTGGTGGACTCCTACCATTGCAGCCGCTACAACACCCAGACCGGACGCCTCACCAAGGCCATGTTCCACACCGTCTTCACGGCCATCTGCGCGCGCCTGGACCACGGTACCTGACCGCGCTCGCCGCGGAGCGTTTTTGCTAAGATTGGTGCAATTTCGCTCGATTCGCCGATCATGTCCGATCCCCAACTCGATTGCCAGTTCGATCCCAGGGCCTTCGTCGAGAACCTGCCCGCGCAGCCCGGCGTCTATCGCATGCTGGACGGTACAGGAAAGGTCCTGTACGTGGGCAAGGCGCGCAATCTCAAGAAGCGGGTGGGCAGCTATTTCAATCGCGGCAGCACGGCGCCCAAGACCCGTGCCATGCTGGCGCGCCTGGCCGCCATCGAGGTCACGGTCACGCGTACCGAGAACGAGGCCCTGCTGCTGGAAAACAACCTCATCAAGACGCTGCGACCGCGCTACAACGTATTGCTGCGCGACGACAAGAGTTATCCCTACATCTACTGCGCCACGGACCACGATTTTCCGCGACTCGCCTTTCACCGCGGGGCGCGGCGCGGCAAGGGGCGCTACTTCGGTCCCTATCCCAGCGCCGGTGCCGTGCGCGAGACCCTGGACCTGTTGCAGAAGCTGTTCCAGGTGCGCCAATGCGAAGACGGTTTCTTCCGCAACCGTAGCCGTCCCTGCCTGCAATACCAGATCGGCCGCTGCAGCGCTCCCTGCGTGGGCCTGATCAGCCCCGAGCGCTATGCCGAAGACGTGCGCCATACCCTGCTCTTCCTGGAAGGCCGCAGCAGCGAAGTGGTGGACGTGCTGGTGGCCCGCATGGAAGAGGCCGCCGCGCGTCTGGACTACGAGCGGGCCGCCCGCTATCGCGACCAGATCCAGCGCCTGCGCCAGATCCAGGACCGCCAGTACGTGAGCGCCGAGCACGGGGATCTGGACATCGTCGCCTGCGCGTTCAGCGGGGGACAGGCGGCGGTGGAGGTCTTCTTCATTCGTGGCGGGCACAACCTGGGCAACAAGACCTTCTTCCCCAGCCACACCGAGGGGGCGGAGGCGGGTGAGATCCTGGCCGCCTTTCTCGCCCAGTTCTACCTCCAGGAACAAAGCGAGCGGGAGATCCCGGCGGAAATCCTGCTGAGCGCGGCGCCCGAGGATCAGGACTGGCTGGAACAGGCCCTGGCCCAGCGCCGCGGCCGCAAGGTGGCCCTGCGCAGCCGCGTGCGCGGCGATCGGGCCCGCTGGCTGGAGATGGCCCGCAACAACGCCTGCCAGAACCTCCAGCGCCGCTTGGCCGACCACAGCCACCTAGCCCGGCGTTTCGAAGCCCTGCAGGAGGCCCTGCGCCTGGACCAGGTGCCGCAGCGCCTGGAATGCTTCGATATCAGCCATACCGGCGGGCGGGACACCGTGGCTGCCTGCGTGGTCTTCGGGCCCGAGGGGCCGCTGAAATCGGATTATCGTCGCTTCAACATCCGCGGCATCACCCCCGGCGACGACTATGCCGCCCTGCACCAAGCCCTCATGCGCCGTTACCTGCGCCTGCAGAAGGGGGAAGGGGTGCTGCCCGATGTGCTCTTCATCGACGGTGGCAAGGGCCAGTTGCGCCAGGCGCGCGAGGTGCTGGAAGAACTGCAGATCGGTGGTGTCACCCTGGTGGGTGTGGCCAAGAGACGCGACCGCAAGCCGGGACGGGAACGCCTGATCCTGGCAGAGCCGGCGGTCACTGTCACCCTGGCCGCGGATTCACCGGCGCTCCATCTCATCCAGCAGATCCGAGACGAGGCCCATCGCTTCGCCATCACCGGCCACCGCCAGCGGCGCACCAAGACCCAGCAGGCCTCCATCCTGGACCTGATTCCGGGCATCGGACCGCGGCGCAAGAAACTCCTGCTGCAACAATTCGGCGGCCTGCAGGGAGTGGCGCGCGCCGGTGTCGAAGACCTCAGCCGCCTGCCGGGCATCGACAAGGCCCTCGCGCGCCGCATTTATGATACCTTTCATGGCTGAGCGCGTTACGTACAGGTACAGAACATCAACCCAGGACCGAGCCCGCGGATCGAACCATGACCACACCCACCATCCTCACCGTGTTCCGGATCGCGCTGATCCCGGTCTTCGTCCTGGTGTTCTACCTGCCGGTCCACTGGTCGGGCGCCGCCAGTGCGGTGATCTTCACCCTGGCAGCGGTCACCGACTGGCTGGACGGCTTTCTCGCCCGGCGTATGAACCAGACCTCGGCCTTCGGCGCCTTCCTCGACCCGGTGGCGGACAAACTCATGGTAGGCGTGGCCCTGGTTCTGCTGGTGGAGGCCCATCCCAGCCCCTGGATGTCCATCCCCGCGGCCATCATCATCGGCCGCGAAATTGCGGTCTCGGCCCTGCGCGAATGGATGGCAGAAATCGGCGAGAGCGCCCGCGTGGCGGTGAGCATGATGGGCAAGGTCAAGACCACCTGCCAGATGCTGGCCATCATCTTCCTGCTCTACGGTGAACCCCTGTACGACTTCCCCCTGGATACAGTGGGATTCGTCCTGCTCTACGTGGCAGCGGCGCTGACCCTCTGGTCCATGACCCTCTACCTGCGCAAGGCCTGGCCTTCCCTGAACCGCAAAACTCCTTGAAAAATGTCTGATATCTGAGATCTGGGATCCGATATCTGGACTTGACAGCCCCGCATTGGCTGACCAAAATATCCGACTGTGAGTGGGCGGGAATAGCTCAGTTGGTAGAGCACAACCTTGCCAAGGTTGGGGTCGCGAGTTCGAGTCTCGTTTCCCGCTCCAGATGTCTTCCCACCCGATCCTCCCTGAATGTTTTCTATTTCAGCGCGAGACGATCTGCAGCACGACAGCACGGTCTTTTGTTCGATTCCTGGCTGGGTGGCAGAGTGGTTATGCAGCGGCCTGCAAAGCCGTGGACGCCGGTTCGATTCCGACCCCAGCCTCCATTTCTTTCTTCCCGGCCGCGCCGCCCAGCGCCTGATCCCAGTCCCAAGCTTGGCCCCGGATTCTGATACCGGAAACTGACACCGGAAACTGACACTGGAAACTAACACTGGAGCAGGGCTCGCTTGAACGACAACGACGACGATCTCCAGCGACGCCTGCAACAGGGTCTGCAACATCACAACGCCGGCCGCCTCGAGGAAGCGGCGCAGTGTTATCGCCAGATCCTGCGCCGCAGACCCAGGCACGCGGCGGCATTGCACTTCCTGGGCCTGGTCCACTACCAGCGCGGCGACCATGAACGGGCCCGGCGGCTGCTGGCCCGGGCCGTGAAGGCCGCACCCGACGATGCGCGCTGCCACGTGAGCCTGGCCCTGGCCTGCGAGGCCCTGGGGCAATACGACGAGGCCCACTGCCACCTCGCCAGCGCCTCGTCGCTGGCGCCGCACGACGCCGAGATCCGTTTTCTGCTCGGCAACCACTACCTGGCCCGCGGCCAACACCGGCAGGCGGCGCGGCAGTATCACGAGACCATCGCCCGGGACCCACACCATGCCGCGGCGTACAACAACCTCGGCAAGGTCCACCAGGCCGAAGGGGCGCTGCCGCAGGCGCGCCGCTGTTTCGAGCAAGCCATCGCCGCGAATCCCCGCTTTGCCGATGCCTATTTCAATCTGGGGGAGGTCTTGCGCGAGCAGGGTGAACTGGTGGCGGCCCAAAAGGCCCTCGAGACCGTCCTGCGCCTGGAACCGGACAACGCCGCCGCGCACTGCAACCTGGGCACCCTGCTCAAGGACCGGGGGCGGGTGGAGGAGGCACGCGCCTGTTACCAGCGTGCCCTGGAATGCGATCCCCGGCTGCGGGTGGCCCGAGACAATCTCTTGTTCGTGCTCAGCTACCACCTGCTGGGCACGGCCGAAGAACGCTTGCAGGCCCACCGGGCCTGGGAACGCCATCTCGGCCCGCGCGAGCGCCTCTCCTTCGCACCGCACAGAGCTGCGCCGGAGACGCGCCTGCGCATCGGCTACGTCTCGCCGGATTTCAAACGGCATGCCGCCTGTCACTTCTTCGAGCCCCTGCTGGCGGCTCACGACCGCACGCAGTTCGAGATCTTCTGCTATGCGGAGGTCGCGCGCCCCGACGCCGTGACCCGCCGCTTGCAGGATTATGGCGATCACTGGTGCTTCACCTCTGGCTTGGACGACGCCGCCCTGGCACGGCGTATCCATGCCGACGGCATCCACATCCTGGTGGACCTGGCGGGACACACCACCGGCAATCGTCTGGGGGCCTTCACCTACCGGCCGGCACCGGTGCAAGCCACGTATCTCGGCTATTGCGCCACCACCGGCCTGTCCGCCATGGACTACTGGATCGCGGACGGGATCCTGCTGCCGGCGGACACGCCGGAGCGGGCCAGCGAATCCCTGCTGCGCCTGCCGTGCTGCTGGATCGCCTACCGCCCGCCTCCGAATTGTCCCGAACCCCGCGAACAGCGGGGCAGGGGAGAGGCGGTGACCTTTGCCAGCTTCAACCAACTGGCCAAGTACACTCCGCAGGTTATCGAGACCTGGACCCGCATCCTGCAAGCCCTGCCCCAGGCCCGGCTCCTGCTCAAGAATCATCAGCTTCGCGACCAGACCCTGCAGGAAGAACTGCGCGCGCGCTTCGCCGCCGCCGGCACGGATCCCCGGCGCCTGCTGCTGGAACCGGCATCGCCGGACTACATGGCCCGTTACAATGAGGTCGACATTGCACTGGATCCCTTTCCCCGCACCGGGGGCGTCACCACCGCCGATGCCCTGTGGATGGGGGTGCCCGTAATCACCCTGGCCGGCCGCTTCCTCATCGAACGCCAGGGGCTGAGCATGCTCGCCGCCCTGGGTCTGGAAGGGGAGTTGTGCGCGCGAGACCCCGACGAATACGTGGCCCGCGCCGTGGCCCTGGCGCAGGATCCGCAACGCCGCCAGGACCTGCATCGCGAACTGCGGCCGCGCCTGCAGGCCTCGCCCCTGGGCGACGGCCGAGGCCTGGCCGCGGCCCTGGAGGCGGCCTACCGGGAGATGTGGCACCGCTACCTCGTCAACCGCACATAGCCGCCGAGCTTGGCGGGCTTGGCCGGGCGCGTTTTTTACAAATACGGCACTCAGTGGCTAGAATGGGCCGGCCCCTCCCATCGGCCCAGGTGGTGGAACTGGTAGACACAAGGGACTTAAAATCCCTCGGGGCAACCCGTGCCGGTTCGAGTCCGGCCCTGGGCACCAAATCCGCGACACTGGAAGCACACACCAGGTAACATGCACGAACCCATTCGCCACCATTCCGTACCGGATTTGCAGGCCGCACACCGCCCATGACCGACACCCCTTCCTGGGTGGTACCCGTCCGCGCCGCCATCCGGGAAGGCCGCTGGTCCGAAGCGGCCCGCCACTGCCAGGACCTGTTGGCCCGCAATCCGGACGAAACGGATGCCTGGTTCGTGCTGGGCATGCTCCACGAACGCCAGAAATAGTACCCGCAGGCGCTCGCCTGCTTCCAGCATGTCCTGGAACGGCTGGATCCCCGCAGTGCCGAGGCCTGGTATCAATTGGGCCGCATCCATCTGCGCCTGCAGGCCCGCGCCCTGGAGGAGGCCTACGCCGGCATGTGGCAGCGCTGGAAGGCGTAATCCGAATAAAGCGAATGGGCACGATGCGCAGAAGGTGAAACAATAGATAGGGCAGGGCATGCCCCTGTTGCTATCGCGATTTCAGACGGGGAGCCGATCATGGATCATCGTTTGCTGGGAAAGACGGGCATCGAAGTCAGCGTGATCTGCCTGGGCACCATGACCTGGGGAGAACAGAACAGCCGCGAAGAGGCCTTCGCGCAGATGGACTACGCCGTGGACCAGGGCGTCAACTTCTTCGACACCGCGGAACTCTACCCCATCCCGCCGCGCGCCCAGACCTACGGCCGCACCGAGGAGATCATCGGTGAATGGCTGGCGAGCCGCAAGTGCCGCGCGCGCATCGTGCTGGCCACCAAGATCGCCGGCCCCGGACCAGACTGGATCCCCTGGATCCGACACGGTACCACGCGTTACGTGCGCCGCCACATCCATCAGGCCCTGTCGGACAGCCTGCGCCGCCTGCGCACGGATTACGTGGACCTCTATCAACTACATTGGCCTGAACGGCGCACCAACTATTTCGGCCGCCTGGGGTACACGCCGCAGGTAGAAGAACCGAACCTCACGCCCTTCGAGGATACCTTGGAGGCCCTGGCGGAAGAAATGCGTGCAGGACGCATCCGGGCCATCGGCCTCTCCAACGAAACACCCTGGGGAGTGATGCGCTTTCTCGACCTCGCCGAACAACTGGACCTGCCGCGGGTGGCGAGCGTCCAGAATCCCTACAATCTGCTCAACCGCACTTACGAGGTAGGCCTGGCGGAAATCTCCTGGCGGGAACGGTGCGGCCTGCTGGCCTATTCGCCCCTGGGTTTCGGCGTCTTGTCGGGCAAATACCTGCACGGGGCACGCCCGCCTGGCGCGCGCCTGACCCTCTATCCCGAGTACCAGCGGTACAGCGGGGAACAGGCGGTTGCGGCCACCGAAGCCTACGTCGACTTGGCCCGCCGCCACGGTCTGGATCCGGCTCAGATGCCCCTGGCCTGGGTCTGCCGGCAGCCTTTTCTCACCAGTGCCATCATCGGAGCCACCACCATGGAACAGCTCGCAGCCAACATCGCCAGCGCAGAAATCACGCTCAACGAGGCGGTACTGGAAGGAATCGAGGCCATCCACCAACAGCACCCCAATCCAGCCCCATAAAACAATAAGATATATGAAAAAAACGAGAAATCACAAGAAATTGCGCGTCATCTGTTTCAGTTGTCAGGGATCCAGACTCCCGGCCGAGGTCCTGGAAGCGCTCCGCCGCAGACGACCCGAGTTGCTGGACGAAATCACTGGTGTGGTGCTCTCCAGGCCCAAACAACGCAAGCAAGACACCACAACGAACGAAGTGGATGGACGAAACCGCCTGGGCAAACGCCTGACGGAAGGCCTGCAATGGCGTTTCAACCATCTCAGATTCGTCACCGGCCTGCGCCTGCGCAGGACACTCTCCAGGTACTTCGATCTGCCATTCCGGCACATCGAGGACTTCTGTCACCGAGCGGCCCTGGAGCCGTATTACACGCAAGACATCAACTCACCGGAATCCATAGAAAAAATAAAATCCTACCGGCCGGATCTCATTCTCATCATGACCTTTCACCACATCCTCGAGCGGCCCGTGATCGAGATCCCGCGCATCGCCACGCTGAACGTGCATTGTTCACTGCTGCCGCGCTATCGCGGTGCCGACCCCATCGGTGAAGCCCTGGCGGACGGCGCCGAGGAAACCGGCGTCACCATCCACTGGGTGGACGAGGGGATCGACACGGGGGATATCGTCGCGCAGGCCGCGGTGCCCGTGGCTGGCGATCGAACGGAAAGCCAACTGCGACCCAAACTGGCAAGAGCGGCTGCGGAACTGCTCATCGATGTGCTGGAACAAGCACGCAGCGGTGAATTACCGAGAAGAGCGCAAACCGAAAACGTGCAGGGCGCCGTACCTGCAGGTAGAAACTTCAGGGCGGAAATCTCGAGCGGGTGATCGATATTCGGAAATCCTTCTCCGTCTCTGGCATTTCTTATTTAACATAATATACATTATGCGCAGTAAATAGTGCGAGCGAGGCCAGCCTCTTCGCCCCGTCATCGATCCGCTGCCGCTGGACGGCCATCCGCGGTGTTGCGCTTCCTTGGCATAGCTCGGGCTATGCCGGCGTCGGCGCGCCTAGCGGACTGACCGTCCAGAGACCCGCTGAATGAGGCTTTCTATGGTTTCCCGCCTTCGCACTGGCGCCGGATCCGCACCAATAACCCGTTGGAGCGGATCATGCGGGAGATCCGGCGTCGTACCCGTGTCGTCGGTGTCTTTCCAGATGGCAAGTCAGCGCTGATGCTGGCCGCAGCTCGACTGCGACACATTGCCGGTACACAGTGGGGCACCAAGCTACCAGAGGATGGATTTGCTGCGCAATCTCGACCTGGCTGAGACCCACGTAGCATGAATCCAGATTGAGGCCACTGCTGAAAAATGTGCGAAAGATTCTGGACACCACCTCCATGGCGGGGCTTCATGTTACCGGCGTGTTACCGGCCCCGTGCTAGAATGCGCAAATTGCCTCGTTAGCAGAATCTATGGGTAGATTCTGGTTCAGGCAAGGCGCCAAGTGTATGATACAAAGCGATTTCCATAGCGTGATAGGTTCGAAAACCAAAGGCTTTTCTGACCGTCAGTTTTGCCTTGGTATTGAAACCCTCTACCACGCCGCTGGAAAGCTGCCCCTTGGCGCGAAACCAGT
>WFNO01000029.1 GCA_015488555.1 Gammaproteobacteria bacterium | reverse complement strand
ATTCAACTGGCAGGAGGCTTGGGTAGCCAATGTCGTCATCGGTAACGATCATCCTCTCTGCAATGAAGACCCTGGCGGCGAGGAACGCTGCCTCCTGGTCACCACGGACAACCACATCTCCAACAGCTGGTACACCAGCCGCTGGTATGGCGGCTCCCTGGCCACTCTGTCAGTGGATGAGGCCCTGACCTATCTGCGACTCTACCAAAACTTCGACATGACAGTGGACAAGACCACCTATACCATGGCAGGTGAGGAAGGCCTCAACATGAGAATGGAGGAAGGACTGCCCTCCTATGTGGAGCTGCGTGACCTGAACATCCCCATCACTGTCTATACGGAAATCTTCATTCGGGATCACGAGGCCATACTCACGGAAGAGACGGCCTATGCCTATTTGGAGATCACCCCGGTGTCCTTCACTGCCGGAGACGCCTGCCTGGGTCGCAGAATACGCTACGTGCTGGCCAATGGCGGACCTGCAGCTCTGGCAGCCATTCCACGAGAAGAGGGCCTGTACGTAATAGAACTAGGCGATACGGAAGCTTTTTTCCGACGCAAGCTCTTGCCGGATCTGCAATGCGAACCCTCCGCCTACGCCATCGGCGGCCTGCGCCTGGGTATCGAAGGGGCGAGCACGGCGGCCAACTGGGCACGCTGGAGCGGCATCGGCATCATCGGTCCGCCCCTCGATTGATTGATAAATCATGTCGCACCACCCCGCGTGCGGCCGCAAAAAGCCCACGAATGCGTTTTATTGAGCTAAGCGTTTGATATCAAAGGGATGATGAAACAAAAAATCAGTAAAAAACTGTGTTATAATTGACAATTGTCCGCGCAAGGATTGCACCGTGCGGTGCGTCGCATCGCGTGGGCACGAATCAATGGACATCCACCGCCGGTTCCCATGCGTTCCAACAAAAAGACCGTAAAACTCAAAAAGTTGGTCCTGCTTGCCGCCCTGGTGGCGAGTCTTGCTAGCCCAATTTCCGCCTTTGCCTTCGTGTACACGGTCGATGACTCCGCTGACTCGGTAGACGCCGATGTCAGCGACGGCATCTGTGCCGACGCCAATGGCAAGTGCACGCTCCGGGCCGCTGTCCAACAGGCCAACGCTTGGCCGGGTATGGATATCATCGTCATCCCGGCGGGTACCTACACCCTTACCGTGGGCCAATCGAACGAGGATCAAGGAGCCGAAGGTGACTTGGACATCCTGGAAGATCTCATCATCCGCGGAGCAGGCACTTCCAATCCTGATCCCGCGGACAATACCATCATCGATGGCAACAACCTGGACCGTCTCTTCCACGTCCACCAGGGCAGTCGCCTCACCCTGGAGACCCTGATTCTGCAAAACGGTCGGGTCACGAGCGACAATGGCGGCGCCATCCTCAACATGGGTTCACTCACTGTGCGCAACAGCATACTGCGGAGCAACACGGCTCTGAATGAGTTCGGGGGCGGCGGTGCCATCTACCACGCTAACCCCAACAGCACTCTGGTGCTGGAAAATGTCATCTTGGACGACAACAACACGGATAACAACGGAGGCGCCGTCTATCTCTTCGGCAACGCCCGCATTGATGCCAGTCGTTTCGCGAACAATGTGGCTGGCTTCAGCGGCGGCGCGCTCTACATCGATACCGTTCAGGTACGGATCACCAACAGTCTGATCGACAACAACGTAGCCATTGAACCCGGTACGGGAGGACTGGGCGGTGGTATTTATAATCTCGGGCGACTCACCATCGAAAACAGCACCCTGAGCAATAACGAAGCTGCCTTTGGAGGGGCCATCTACAACGAAGGCCCTCAGTCCGGCCCCGTGGCCATGCTGCTCACTCTCAAGAACAGCACCCTCAGCGGCAATCGGGCCCTCAACATTAGCCAACCAAGCCAGGCAGGCGGCGGCGCCATCTACAACAGTGCCCAGGCCGTGCTCATCAACACCACGCTGTATGGGAATTCAGCTCCGCTCAACAGTGGCGGCGGCTTGGCGTCGGATGTTCCTGCCGGTCAAAGTGGTGGATTCGCCGAGCTGCAGAGCACTCTCATCGGTAACAACAATGGTGGTGATTGCTTCGGCGGCGCCAATAATATCACCTCTCAGGGATCCAACCTGGATAGCGACAACAGCTGTAACCTGGGCGCCATGGGCGACCTGTCCGGAACGCCCCCCCTGCTCGATTCCACATTGAAGAACAACGGTGGTAACACCCCTACCCATGCCCTGCAGTCTAACAGTCCCGCCATCGATGCCGTAGTCACCTGTGACCTGCAAAGCGTTCCCGCGGATCAAAGGGGCATCGCCCGCGCCGACAACGTCTCCAGCGGCAACGCCTGCGACATCGGCGCCTTCGAGCGCATCTCTGACGACGATACTGGCTGGGCGGACCTGGCGGTCACGGCGCAGCTCGTGCCCGATCCCGTGCTGAAGGGCCAGCCGATCACCTATCTCATCACCGTCACCAACCTGGGCCCGGCCGATGCCACCAACGTCACGCTCACCGATGTCCAGAATACGGCCGGCATCAACGGCACCAATCTGGGCACCCTGACCGCCGGCAGCAGTACCCAGCTCACTGTTACGGCCACTGCCCCAACAAACCTTGAAACACTCCAAAATGGAATGTTCGGAAACACCATCAATGTTATAGCGGATCAGCCTGACAAGTTCCCCGCTGGCAATCAACTTCCTAACCAAGTGGCTATCACGCGGACGCTGGTCATCGGTCAAGGTAACCTGACGGCCACGACCTCATATACACAGAATGCGCCAAACATCACTGGCGTACAACACAACAACACTACGGTGATCGCAGGCCTTCCCGTTGAATACACTCTCGACGTTACCAACAATAGTAGTGACCCGGCCATGGGAGTGGCGATCATCAATGACCTGCCGGAAAACACGATTTTGGCACAAAATGTGATAAGAGATGATAAAGGGAACATAATAGAAATATTGCCTGCCCTTTCGACTGTTCCTTCCGACATCTTATGTACCGTACCCCTACCCAATCGCTTCGTATGCGAGGGTAGAAAAGACAACCAAGGCAACACCGTCCCTCTCAATCTGGATGCTGGAGCCAGTGTTACCATTACCTTCTATGCCATACCACTAGCGTCGGGAGTGGCCACCAACACCACTTATGTGAATTTCATCGACGTGGATCCGCCCTCTCCACCTCTGGAAAAAATCGACACTCCGGTAATCACTGACGTCGACCTGGAGCTAACGCTCGCGGGTACGCCAAGCCAAGTGGACGAAGGGGCCGATCTCGCCTACACCGCTGTCATCATCAACGATGGTTATTCACCAGCCAACAATGTGGTGCTGACTTTCGAACTGGACGCCAATACCACCCTCAAGCACATCTCCTTCGATCCGACAAGCTGGAACTGCAGCGGCACAACCATCATCACCTGTACTCGTGACAAACTCCCCTCCAACAAACCGCTGCAAGGGGTGAAATTGCCGGTGGAACTGGCTGAACTGACCGAAACCTTCCCCGATCAGACCATCGTCGTCTTCGTCACGCCCAAATCGGGCACTAGCGGCACCACCTTGACGGCTACGGCCTCAGTCGTTTCCGATGACGAGGACAAGGACCCTGCCAACAATCAGGCCAGTGTCACCACCAGCGTGACGGCGGAACCCGTACCGCAGGCGGATCTGCGCATCACGCTGTCCGACAACCCCGACCCGGTGCTCATCGGTGACCGGCTGCGTTACACCGCCACCGTCACCAACGACGGGCCCGATGATGCCACCAACGTGAGCCTCACCCTGACCCTGCCCAGCAACGCCGACTTCCTGGACGCCAGCACGGAATGCACCCGCCAGGACAACACCGTGGATTGCGCCCTGGGGACCCTCATCAAGAACACCAGCGCCAGCGTGCTCGTCGATGTGCAACCCAACGCCACCGGCACCCTGGCCGCCACCGCCGTGGTCACGGGAGGGAATGACCCGGACCTGACCAACAACCGGATCACCGAAGAGACCACGGTGCAGAAACGCCCGGTGGGCGTGAACGACGAGACCAGTGGTTTCTCCAAGGGGAGTGGCGCCTGCTTCATCGCCACGGCCGCCTATGGCAGCTATCTGGATCCCCATGTCATGGTGCTGCGCCGTTTCCGCGACCAGTACCTGCTCACCAATGCCCCGGGCCGTGCCCTGGTGGACTTCTACTACCGCCACTCGCCACCCATCGCCGATTTCATCCGCCAGCACGAGACCCTGCGTACCCTGACGCGGTGGGCATTGACCCCTCTGGTCTACGGCGTGGCCTACCCCCTGCCCGCCGGCTTGGTGCTGGCATTGGGTCTGGGCCTGGTGGTGGCCCGGCGGCGGGCACGCACCGCGCATTGATCCCCGCTAGCCCTTTGAGCGGCACGGACTGGGAAACCCGCTATGCCGCCACAGAATCCCTGTTCGGCGACCAGCCCAGCCCTTTGCTCACCCGCCACGCCGGATACTTGAGACCCGGCCTTCATGCCCTGGCCATAGGCGATGGCGAAGGGCGTAATGGGGTCTGGCTCGCCGCTCAGGGCTTGCGGGTACTGGCTCTGGATCTCTCCACCACCGCCCTGCGGCGAGCTCGTGCGCGTGCTCGCGCCGCCGGGGTGCTGGCGCGTTACCAGACCCGCTGCCAGGACGTGTTGTCCTGGAACCGAGTCGGTCCGCAAACGGCCCAGGACACCGCCCGAAACCCGCAGGCCTTCGACGTCATCACCTTGATCTTCGTTCACCTGCCCCCGGAGAAGCGCCGGTGCCTGCACCATCTGGTGCGGCGCCTACTGCGCCCGGGTGGACTCCTGTTCCTGGAGGCCTTCCACCAGGATCAGCGGGAAAGGGGCAGCGGCGGGCCTTCGGATCCCGACCTGCTCTATACCGAAGCGCTGCTGCGCCGGGACTTCGCCGGCCTCCAGGTCTTGCAACTGGAGAAGACCACCACGGAAGTGATCCTGGGAGGGGAACACCGCGGCGAGGGTGTGGTGGTCCATTTCGCCGCCCGTTCAGAAACGACGCCGATCTGAAAAACAGCGACTCGCTACTTGTCTACACCAGTGAGGATCACTATAATATTAAAATCATTATATCATAATATACTAATATTATGATGGATTTCGATCGGGACCAACTGCAAGCAGCGGCCGACGGCTTGCGGGCCATCGCCCATCCCTTGCGCCTGGCCATCCTGTGCGAACTGTCCGCCGGCCCGCGCAACGTGAGCGAATTGCTGGCCTGCACCGGGGCGCCGCAATCCAACCTCTCCCAGCATCTGGCCAAATTGCGCATGCTGGGCATCCTGCAATGCGAGCGCCGCAGCCAGCACATCTATTATCAGGTGGCCGATCCCGCCTATCTGCGCATCATCGAGGCCCTCAAGGCCGTCTA
>WFNO01000028.1 GCA_015488555.1 Gammaproteobacteria bacterium | reverse complement strand
GGTACCTCGACATGAGCGACTTTCACGAATGGTGGGAGACACAACAGCCTTCCGACCAAAAGGAGGACAAGGTGGTTGGCATCAACCACTGAACCCGGAGTGACACCGAACCTGCGAGAGAGAATTTACAGCAGAATTGGGACTTGACCCAACCGAAACGGGAATTCATCTGGGCAATCGGCGCGTATTATGACAGATTTTCCTTCCTTTTCTGTCGCGCCTCTTCTTACGGAATTCCCGGATGAATGTGGGGCGTCCAAGGCGAATTCAAACCAATGGAGTTGGCCGGATTGAACCGGATTGGAGAGAGGGGGGGCATCGAATCTGGGGGTGGATCTGGGCAGTATCGGCATCAGTATAAGCCCTTTTTTCGTCCTATGCCGTCATCCTGTTTGACCAGCTTGTTCCAACTGGCGGCCGGGAAAGATCGCATTGCTAATCAGATGTTTCCTAAGGGAAATTTCCGTGAACGGCCATTTTCGAGTTTTTTGCCAGAAGTGCTCGTACCGGCTAAAGTCTGGCAGGAGCCGTCCGTTAAACTAGCGAGGACGGCACGATAGCCACACATTTATTGTGGCAATTGGGGCAGGTCGTTGTTATTAGGGATGGCCCAGGGAATGAAACACGAACCGGTTCGTGCTTGCCTGATATTTCCTTTTTTCTTCAACTTTGGCTTTTCGTTTAGTTCCGGTTTTTGTGAGCCGCGCAAGACCCGAATTCACGGATGTTCCCAAGGATGCGGAACATCGGTGGAGTTTTCACCGAAATTTTTCATGGACCATGGGGACATAAATGAATGGAAATAAAAAATCTGATCTACGATGGACGGGTGGATCTCCAGGATCTTCTGGCAAACGCCGGTTTGGAAGACAGTCCTTCTTTACTTATTCAGGTGTTCGCCAGCACCCGCGAGACGGGCTTGTTGTTACATATTCGAGAGACCGTGGCCCAGGTCTTTCCTTCCGCGGTGTTGGTGGGAGCCACTTGTGTCGGCGAGATCCTCGATGGCCGGGTGCAAGAGCGGGGTGTGTTGTTTTCCTTGTGCCATTTCGAGAATGCGACCCTGCGCGTGGAGGCGGCAGAATGCCGGGACAGTTTCTTGCTGGGGGCACAGTTGGGGGCCCACTTCCAACAGCCTCCTCCACGGGCGCTGGTGAGTTTCGCCTGTGCCCTGGAGGTGGACGGGGCTGCCTATCTGCGAGGCCTGGAGAGCCAGTGTCCTGGCGTCTTGGTGGCCGGCGGCCTGGCTGGCGACCTGTTGCAGCACGAGTCCGGCCACGTATTCACGCGCGATTTTTTGTCTTCCCGCGGAGCGGTGGCTGTGGGGCTCTACGGAGAAGACTTGCAAGTGCTCAATCGCTACAGTCTGGATTGGGTGCCTTTGGGCAAGGAGTTGCGCATCACCCGGGCAGAGGGGAATCGGGTCTATACTATCGAGGACATCCCGGCGGCCGATCTCTACGGGCACTATCTGGGCCGCGAGAGCACGGAATTGCTGCCGATACTGGGCGTGCACTTTCCCCTCATCAAATGCTATCAGGGCATCAGCGTGGCCCATGCCTGTGTGTCCAAGAACGAAGACGGCTCTCTGGATTTCATGGGGGAGATGGAGACCGGTGCCTACGTGCGTTTCGGTATCGGCGACTCCAGCACCCTGTTGGCCTCCGCTGCCCGCCATTGCCAGGAGCTGGCCGACTGGCGACCGGAGGGCATCTTCGTCTATTCCTGCCTGGCGCGCAAAATGCTTATGCAGAGCCTGGCAGATCGGGAGGTGAGTCACCTCCATGCGGTGGCCCCGGTGGCGGGTTTCTACACCTCCGGAGAGTTCTATTCCCTGGAGTCCGGCAACCGCTTCTTCAATTACACGCTCACCCTGCTGGCCCTGCGCGAAGGTCAGGACCAGGGGGCTCCCAAGCCCGTGCCCAAGGTGGAGATCCAAGTCAATCCCGTGTTCAAGGCCCTGACTCATCTAGTGAACGTCACCGCCCGGGAGCTGGAGACCCTGGCGGGAACGGACCTGCTCACCGGCCTGCGCAATCGGCGCAGCATGCAGGATCAGTTGTACAAGATCCTGGAGAGCTGCCGTCGCTATGAGCATCCCCTGGCACTCATCATGTTCGACGTGGACCATTTCAAGCGCATCAATGACTGTCACGGCCACCACATGGGAGACCGGGCCTTGCGGGAAGTAGCGCGCGTCACGCTGGGCGAGATCCGGTGCACGGATGTGCTGGGGCGTTGGGGGGGTGAGGAGTTCCTGCTACTCTGTCCGGATACCGATCGCACTGGGGCCCTAGAGCTGGCGGAACGCATCCGTTGGGGGGTAGAACGTGCGCGCTGTGAAGCCTTGCAGCACACCACGGTGAGCCTTGGGGTCACCGTCTATCGACCGGGAGACACGGTGGACGATCTCTTGCGCCGAGTGGACGAGGCCCTCTATTTGTCCAAGAAGGCTGGGCGCAATCTGGTATCCTGTGCCTAAACACTGCTGGTTGAAGCCTTCAGACCGAGACCCTGGTCGGCGCGCTGGACCGGGTCACAGAAACAGGCAGCGCAGATAAGGATCCGGTACCGCCTGCATCCACAGGTTCTCGAACTGCCGACTCAATCGCTGGCCTTGTGCGGGGGCATGGAAACTGGCCCAGGCTCCTCGTGAATTGCCTTGCAGGCGCACCAGTACTCCACGGACGTCGGCGAGAAGAAACCCACCTTCTGCGAGCATCGGATTGTTTTCCTCGTCGAGGGTGCGAAAGCGTACTTTGCTCACATGGCGTCGTCCCAGGTGCAAAAGCCGGTGACCTTCCTGGCGTGCCCAGCGGCTGTCCAGGACCAGAATGCGCACCAGTGCCCGGCGGCCGCCGCGGACAACCAGTCGCTTGACGGCCTCGCAAAATTCCGGGGTATCGTAGACGCCGGGTTCCAAATCCGGAGTGAAGAGGTCCAGGCGCCGTTGAGCCTGGCGGGCCAGGGCCACGGCCGCCGCACGGTGTTCCGCGATGTCAGCAAGCGACGGGCGCTGGCCGTGCTTGCCCAATATCAGACGGTCGAGATCTTGCATATGAATTGCCTCAGGGCAGCTTTGCAAGACATCGCGGCCACATTTCTTTACTGCTGGGCGAACTTCCCCGTTTTCCCCATTATAAGGGTAGCCGTCAGGGGGAGAGTGATAGCAGGGGTCGGCGAACGAGTTACCCGTTGTCGGGTTGATTTCGAGGCGTCTTAGGCGGATATGGGAACGATGAGGGCAAGACAGGACACCATGTGGAAAAGCGTCTTTCATTGCTTGCTGGGGGTCATGGTGGCTGCTGGCCTGGGGGGGACGGTCATGCCCCCTGTAGGTTCCGCCAAGACCTCATTGGAGTCGCCATCTCCAAAGTCTCCGGCTCAGGCTGCGCCGGTCAAGGCCGACTATATTCTGGTGGAGAAGTCCAAGCGCCGCCTCACACTGCTCGTTCGCGGTCAGGTCTTAAAGAGCTATCGTATCGCTTTGGGACGCAATCCCAAGGGGCCCAAGATTCGGGAGGGCGACGATCGGACACCGGAAGGGCGTTATGTCATCGACTACCGGTTGCGCGACAGCGATTATCACTTGGCCTTGCATATTTCTTATCCCAACCAGCGTGATCGCGAGCGGGCCCGCCGCCTGGGCGTCTCCCCGGGGGGAGATATCATGATTCACGGCATCGGCAGCGCCGCTTCCAAAGTGGGGGACTTACACCCCCTCTTTGACTGGACCAATGGTTGTATCGCCGTGACAGACCGGGAGATCGAAGAGATCTGGCGCCTCACCGAGGTGGGTACCGTAGTGAACATCGTGCCTTGACTAGAACTATCTCAAAATTCTCCGCGGTCGTGTGTCGGGCGACTTTCAGCAGGGTACCATGGCGCTGAGGTTTGGGTGCGGGCCGTACAGGTTATTCCGCCACGACGGGTTGTCCGAGTGAAAATCACCGGCGCCCCGAGCGGTTGCAGGCCACGTCCAGGCGGCGGTGTTGCGCTGCTTGCCAAACGGGGTCATGCCTGCGAGGCGCGCCGTGATACGTTGCATCGCGCACGCTCTAGCGTGAGGCTTGAGCATTGTTTGTCTTAGTTGGTTCCAAGCGCTATCCATACCCAATCGTTTGCAGCCGCGGGCTTTTGGGCTACAATGCGCCAAGATCTATTGCAGGGAACTGAAAGCGATCGCTCATGACATCGCGCACCGTCATCGCCCTGCAGCCCGGGGAGGGGCCACCGCCTCCTGAGGTCGCGCCTCTCGCTTCCCCCGTCGCACCATCGGTCGGCGAGACCCGGCCTGCAGACTTCGAACCCCAGGCCTGGCAAGAACTGCAGGCGTACCTGTTCCAGGAACTGCCTCACGGCAGTCAGGTAATCCTGATACAGGGACCGCGTGGTAGTGGCAAGTCCAGTTTTCTACGGTGTTGCTTAGCTCGGGCCCCCTCCGATTGGGAGATCGTCTCCTTACAGGCCCGCAGTGCCACGGGCGAACGACAACTGGTGATGCACCTGCAACGCCTTCTGCAGGCGCAAACCGCTCAGGCCAGTCCTTCTCAGGCCTCCTCTCAATCGGCGCCGGAAGGAGAGCCGGCGTTCGGGCAGGCCCATTCGGGACCACGGGGGGCTGATACGGCATGGGACGAAGGTACGGAATTGGCTCACGGGTTGCTGGCGCGAGCACGGGAACCGTCCCTGTTTGTACTGATGGTGGACGATGCGCAGCGCCTCTCGCCCTTCGCCTTGCGCTGGCTGTTACTGATGAAACAAGCGGTGGTGAAGCGAGGGGGCCGTTTGGGCATTTTGCTCTTTGCCGAGCCTGACATCGAACGCTTGCTGAATACACCCTCCATTGTCGAGCTGTGCAGCGATGCCCTGCACCGCCTGGCACTACCTCCTTTCGATAGCGAGGATAGCGTGGCTTTCGCCCGCCTGTATTTGGGCGAATCTCTGGGTGAGGCCTGGACCGAAGCGCTGGATGAGCACCGACTGCGTGTCTTGCATCGTTTGAGCGGCGGGCGACCCGGCGCTTTGTGTACCCTGCTAGAGCCCCTGCGCGCCGGCCGGCCGGTCGCGCTGCCCTGGGGGGCGCGGCTTGCGGTGGTCACTGCGCGGTACAAGGCCTTGCTTGCCAGCTTGGCGGCCTTTGCCTTACTCGTGGGAGGTTATCTGGTCTATCGGATGCCGCCTGCCCCCACGCCTGCACCGTTGTCGGAGGCGGCATCGGAAACGACCGTGATGGCGACTATTCAGGGAACGGGCATAGAGGCTGCCGCAGCCGGCGCGATGCCAGGTGGGTCACGGGAGAAAGAGCAAGATGTGGGTACTGTCACGGGCAGGGGCTCGCCCCCCGGACCATTACAGGAACAAATGAGATCCCAGCAGCCGCAAATTCCTGCGACAACGGCGTTACTTGGGGATTCGGCGGTGGAAGTGCGTGAGGAAGGAGGCCAAGCAGCACGAGGACATACGCCGGGTGCTACCATGGAGATCTCGAAAGCGGTACGCGCAACTGCCGCAGCCCCCAAGTCTGCCGGAACTCCCAAATCGTCCGAATCCTCAAATGCGAATCTTTCCATGGATATCCCACCGGTGCGTGGCAGTGACTGGATTCTGGAACAGGACGCCAAATCCTTTACGGTGCAACTCACCAGCTGGGCGGACAAACAGCGGGCCATCCGGTATATCCGGGACAATCGTTTGCAAAACGACGCCGCCTACGTACACACACGCAGCCGCGGCAAGGACTGGTATCTGGTGGTCTATCGCACTTATCCTTCCTTGAAGGCAGCGCGCCAGGCCATCGAGCAATTGCCTGAGCATCTCAAGAAATACAGCCCTTGGGTGCGCAACGTCTCCTCCCTGCAGGCCCTGGCCGTCATTGATTGAAAGAACTCTTTCGTTTCCGCGCGGCTGGAATGAAAAGGGGGGATGCAAGATCCCCCCTTTTCATTCCAATGTGGACACCGCGTCAAAGGCGTTTGTTTTCCATCATTTCGTGGATGATGGGTTGCAGAATGATTTCCATGGCCAGCCCCATTTTGCCCCCCGGCACCACGATGGTGTTGGGGCGCGACATCCAGGAGTCCTTGAGCATGGCCAGCAGATAGGGAAAGTCGTGCCGCTCCGGATAGCGGAAGCGGATGACCACGAAGCTCTCGTCCGGCGTGGGGATGTCGCGGGCGATGAAGGGGTTGGAAGTATCCACCACCGGTACCCGCTGGAAGTTGATATCGGTGCGCGAGAACTGCGGGGTGATGGTATTGACGTAGTCGGGCATGCGCCGCAGGATGGTGTCGGTCACGGCCTCGGCGGAATAACCCCGCTGGGCGGTGTCGCGGTGGATCTTCTGGATCCACTCCAGGTTGACGATGGGCACCACGCCGATGAGCAGGTCCACGTAACGGGCCACGTCCACGTTCTCGGTGACCACACCGCCGTGCAATCCTTCGTAGAACAGCAGATCGGTGCCCGGTTCCAGGGGTTCCCAAGGCGTGAAGGTACCGGGTTTCTGGTTGTAGGGTGCGGCTTCTTCCTCGTTGTGCAGGTACTTGCGCACCATACCGGTACCGGTCTCGCTGTAGCTCTTGAAGAGTTCTTCCAGTTTGTCGAACAGATTGGCCTCGGGGCCGAAATGGCTGAGTGTCTTGCCCTGGGCCTGGGCCTCGACCACCGCCTTTTTCATCTGCTCGCGATCGTAACGGTGGAAGGCATCTCCTTCGACGATGGCGGCCTTGATCCCTTCCCGGCGAAATAGGTGTTCGAAGGCGTTTTTCACCGTGGTCGTTCCGGCCCCCGATGAACCGGTCACCGCGATAATGGGATGCTTTGCGGACATGTGTACCTCCTCTGGCGTTCTGCTTTGAAATACTTCTTTTTGTTCAATAAATTATCATCCCTTCCCTGTATGGGCAGTGCAATTGCACGGTTCCGGGGCTGCGCCGCCTCTGGCATCGCCTCGTTTGGTCCTCGTCTCGAAAACCCGGTGGACCGCTCACCGGGGAGTGCCTCTGCGCAGGCAAGTTCGTTATTGGAGCAGACCCGAACGATGGAGGCAAGCCCGCTTCTGAATCTACTCCAGAATCTGGTTCCAGCGTTGGACCCCAACACCTGTGCCCAATACCGCTTGCCGATCTTGGCGGCCTTTTGGGGGACTGTCTCTTGAATCACTGCGCCCGAACGCCTAGAGTTTTAGCCATGAGGCGATTGCGCAAGGATTCTGATGAGCACGACAGGCAGCTGGCCATGGCTGCGCGCGCTTCGAGATGCGTCCACTTGCAGGTTGCGGCAGTGGTGTGCTGGCCGTGCCGGTTGTACATCTGGGTAGCAGCGGTTTTGGTCTTGTTGCTGGCAGGCTGCGCCAGCAGCCGCGTGCACATGGACCATCCGCTGGTCAAGGAGGAATGGATGGGCCGCCAGGAAGGGGAGCACCTGGCGCGGGTCTATTTCATCCGCCCTTATACCGAACGCTACATGGGCTATGCCGACAACCGCCTGGCGGTGGAGGCGGACCGCTTCCCTCTCATGGAGATCGCCAAGGGGGAATACACGCTGTTACCCATGGTGCCGGGGGAGGTGTGGATCACCGTCACCAATCTCACGACCTGGGGGCCTCATAGCGAGGTGAAGGAAATGCAACGCTCCCGGCGTTTCGAGTTCCAACCGGGCCAGACCTATTACCTGATCTTCCAGGTAGTGGACGGCGAATACCGAGGCGTGTTTTTCCTGCCCGAATTGGTGGATGTTTACACGGCGCGAGATCTGACCCGTCACTTGAAACCCGTGGGTCTGGCCCGCAAATCTCCCCTTTCCTGATTTCTTCAATTGATGGGACCGCTGCGATGGGACCGCCGCTAGCGGGTCTCAGGAAGAAGAGGCCCGCGCGCGGTACTCCTCTACCAGCTGCAGCAGGGCCTGATTGAGGCGATCCTCGATCTTGCGCTTGTAGTCGAGCAACACCACGCTCTGCATGTGTTCCGGTCCTTGGATGCCCAGCAATTTTGGGGAGAGATCTACGTCCGTGATATAGATGGGATAGCACTGGCCGCTCTTGCGCTGGGTGAGCACGTGCAAGGCCACGGCGTGGAACAGACGGTCGCCATACTCCAGGGAAGAGAATTCTTGTTCCTCACAAAAGATCCGATAAGCGGCGCCGGTATGGCCCCCTTCTTCGCGACCCGTGACCTGGACGTTGAAATAGCGCAGGTCTTTCTCACCGGCGAGTTCGTGTGCCACCACACGCCATTCGCCGTTTGAATTCTTGACCACTTGGTGAAATTCCACGGTCACCGGTGGTTGCTCGGGAACGGCGGAATCGTACAGGGTCAGGCGCCGGCTGATGGCTTCGAGAAAACGCCGATATTGGGCCAAGGTCAGGGCCAGATGGGCACGTGATTTGTGCTGGTGAAAGAGGGAGCCGCGCTCGTCGACGATGTAGAGGTCGAGTTGAGGGCCCTCCTGGTGGAAATAGAGCTGAATGACGCCGGGTTTGTCGTGGGCGTAGATCACTGACAGCAGATTATTAGCAGTGGCATAACGGTCGATGACCACGGGACTATAGGTGACTTGGGGCTGGGCCAGCTCGTTCAACAGGTCTTGGTAGGAAGGCACCATGGTGTAGATCAGGCCTTCCTCCTTGTGCCAGGACAGTAAGTAATATTTGTGTTCCACCATCAAAACGTAGCGGGTGGCGAGTTGGCCGCGGTAGAAACACTGCACGACGTCTTGCAACAATTCTTGTACCCGCCGGGCGATGGTGGACCCCCGTGCCGATGAGAGACAGTGCACTTGCAGGGGCACGGGTGGTTCAGCGCCAATGCCCGGCGGCGACCATTGAAGATAAGCACGCAGGCACTCGAAGATTCCTTCCTCACCTTCGAAACGCTGGGTGAGGACTTCTTGCCAGCTGGTGAGGTTGATTTGATCCAGGGACAGGACCAAGTTCTGGCAGATGCCGCCGAAGCTGAAGGCATCGATCTTGTTGCTGGTGAGAACTTTGCCTTCTCGGATGCCTTGGGTGGAGGGACGCAGGCCCACGTTGATGAACAGGGCGCCGCGTTTGAGGGTGGCGGTACGCACGAAATCGTCCAGTTCGGCATGGCCCAGCTGCCCATCAGGAAACATTTCTTGCAGACTGCGCAAAATGGCACGTACCTCCGTCAATCTCAGGGCGTCGTCACATCCGTAAAGAAGAATGGCACTGTTCTCGTTCAGCACTTGGTTGAGATGGCACCAGGCGAGTAGTTCCACCAGAGAAGAAGCGCGCTTCAACGGTGCAATGCCGTCCTGGGGGTTGTTGACCATACCCCGGTACAGGCTCCAGCCGTAGTTGCCGCCGCGCGCCGTCCGGTGGATAGAGACCTGTCCTTCCCATACGTTGTCGGAGATGCTTCGGTTGACGATGTCGATCTTGCCGGGTTTGCGCTCGAAGGCGGCGTAAAGCTTGCGACCCAGGATGGTCAGATCGCGCTGGCTGATCTTGGCCAGTTGGGTGTGCCGGCGGGCGAAGTCGGACAGCGCGTGATAACTGGAGGTCAGGGTGTTGACCAAGCTCTTGCGCTCTTCCATGACCCGGTTGATCTTCCATTCAGGGCGGCTGTCCAGTAATGCCAAGTATTCTGCAGACCATTGCCATTGGCGGGTGAAGTCGGCCATGATCTCTCGGCGCCAGCTCTGCTGGTGTAGTTGTACTGGTTTGCTCAGTTGCTCGTTGACCTTGAAATAGAAACAACGGCGCATCAACTCCAGGCGATAGTGATCCGGATCGCGCTGATGCAGATATTCCTCGAGTTTGTTGTAGAGCATGATGTAGGGGTCCAGCGCCGCCAGTTCTGTAATCCCTTCGTGGACGGCGCGTTTGAAGCGCTGGCTGAGCAGATCCACGGCGGGAAATTCATGGGCATAGACCTCCATGAGCATCAATTTCAAGGTGGCCTTGTAGGGCGAATCGATGCTCTTGTAGAGCTGCCACAGGGCGGCACCGAAGAATTCCTCCGCTGGCGCTTCCGGCAAACCGCCGAAGTCCACGGTCTCGTTGTCCTTGACGAAGCGCTTGTCATGCAGGTAGGTAACGTAATCGTTGTATTCCTTCTCGTAGTCGGGCGGCACCAGCCACCAGATGGGATAACGCCCTGCCAGCAACAGACCGGTGCGGTAGAACTCTTCCAGCAGGAGGTGATGCTGGGCGCTACCGCTGCTCTCCACCGACAGGCTGCTATCCTGGCCGGCCCGGAAAGCCTCGGCGTTCATGAGGAAGAAATGGACTTCCAGATCCAGAGTTTCGGCCCATTGTTCGATGAGCGCGGCCTTCTGTTGCAGCTCTGCCAATTGTATGGTCGTGAGGTCGGGGCGATGGCACACCCAGATGTCGAAATCGCTCTTAGAAGAGTAGGCGATGGTACCCGTGCTGCCCATGAGAAAGAGAGCGTGGATGTCGTATTGCAGCAAGGCCCTGTGCCGGTACTCGAAGCTGCGGACCAGACGCCGTCCTGCCTCCAGGGTGAAATGCGAAGGGCGGTAGTCCGAAATGCCCATGGGCGCGGTCTTGGAGACGAAACCGGGGAAAGAGGGATGGTTGCTGTGGAACAGCAGGGGCAGGACATCGAGAACGTCTCGTTGCCGGGGCCGGAGGCAGTCACGGGTGCGCTGCAAGCGGTCGCGGTTCAGGGCGAGAAAGCGCCTCTTGATGGTTTGTATGCTTTGTAGATCCACCAAAGTCCTGACCTTCGGGGCCGTGATTCGCCAACGGTGATGCTACGAGGGCACAGGGACTCATACCCCGCGGTCTTTGGCCCTGTTCCAACTTAGGTTCCAGTTGCGGTTGCAGTCTCGCTTCCGGCTTTGATTTTCCAGTTTCGGGGCCCGCTTCGGTCTGGGGCTGGAGAAGCCGGCCCCCCCACACCGGCGTGCAGGGGCGGTAAATGTGAACCAGTTCCTGGAAAGGCTTATCGGCGCCGAAGGAGGAAACATTTAATGTGCCACTGGAAGCTTACAATCGTCGTTCGTGTCACTGACGGGTATGGAGAAGGGAGAAGCTGTTTGCGGGCCGCTTCTATTCCTCGAGGGCCAGGCGGGCTCGCTGCACGGCCGCGCGAACCTGGCGCGGGGCCGTGCCACCCAGGTGGTCGCGGGACGCCACCGAGCCTTCCAGGGTGAGTGTGTCGAAGACGTCCGTGTCGATGCTGGGACAGAAGCGGCGCAGCTCCTCCAGCGGCAGTTCCGGCAGGTCCCGGCCTGTATCAAGGGCGTGGCGTACCGCCTTGCCCACGATTTCGTGGGCGTCCCGAAAAGGAATGCCCTTGCGCACCAGATAATCCGCCAAATCCGTGGCCGTGGCGTAACCCTGGCGGGCGGCCGCGGCCATGCGATCGGCCTTCACCTGCAGGGCCGGCAACAGATCGGCAAAGAGGCGCACACAATCCCGGACCGTGTCCACGGTGTCGAACAGGGGTTCCTTGTCCTCCTGATTGTCCTTGTTGTAGGCCAGGGGCTGGGCCTTCATCAAGGTGAGCAGGGCCAGGAGGTGGCCATACACGCGGCCGCTCTTGCCCCGCACCAGTTCCGGGACGTCCGGATTCTTTTTCTGCGGCATAATGGAGGAACCGGTGCAGTAGCGGTCCGGCAGTTCGATGAAATCGAATTGGGCCGAGGACCAGAGGACCAGTTCTTCCGAAATGCGCGACAGGTGGCACATGAGCAAGGCCGCGGCAGCGTTGAACTCGATGACGAAGTCGCGGTCGCTCACGGCGTCCAGGGAATTCTCCGCGGGTCGGTCGAAGCCCAGCAGGCGCGCGGTGAAGTTGCGGTCGATGGGAAAACTGGTACCCGCCAGCGCCGCGGCCCCCAGGGGCATGACGTTGATGCGCCGCCGGCAGTCGCGCAAGCGCTCCCGGTCCCGCTGGAACATCTCGAACCAGGCCAGCACGTGATGGCCGAAGGTCACCGGTTGGGCCACCTGCAGGTGGGTGAAGCCTGGCATGATGGTGTCCGCTTCGCGTTCGGCCAGGTCCAGGAGGCGGCTTTGCAGGCGACCGAGTTCGGCCATCAATTCGTCCACCTGGTCGCGGAGATAGAGCCGCAGATCGGTGGCCACCTGGTCGTTGCGCGAGCGCGCCGTGTGCAGCTTCTTGCCGGCCTCGCCGATGCGTTCGGTGAGCCGGGCCTCGATGTTCATGTGCACGTCTTCCAGCTCTTCCAGCCAGGCGAAATCGCCGCGCTCGATCTCCATGCGGATCTCCAGCAGGCCCTGCTCGATGGCCTGGCACTCCGCTTCCGTCAACAGCCCCACGTGGGCCAGCATGCGGGCGTGGGCAATGCTGGCCTCGATGTCGTAGCGATAGAGGCGCTGATCGAAACCCACCGAGGCGCCGAAGCGTTCCACGAAGCGATCGGTGGCTTCGGTGAAGCGTCCGCCCCAGAGTTTGGGCCGCTCCGGAGAAGCAGGAGTGGGAGAAGGAGGATGGTCTTCGCTCGTTTTCTCGCTCATGGGTTCGGCTCCTCACCTTTTGCCGCCATGTTACTAGAACCTGTCTCAAAATTCCCCACGGCCGTAAGCCGGCCCACCCGCCGGCGCGGGTCGCAAGTCAGGATCGACCGGCGCCGGCCGATAAGAACCAAAGAGTCGTTTCGCCCCCATGGTCATGCCACCGAAAGCCGTCAGTTCTGTGCCAAGCGCGGCTGCCTCTCCGCCCGGGCGGGGATTTCTGCCGGATTTCTGCAACATCCGCCTGGTCTTCGCCGTGGTGGTGGGGGCCCAGTTGCTGGCCCTGGTGCTGGCCCTGGTGTCCCGGCCGGTGGGCGCGGATTTCTGGGGACATCTCAGTCTGATCTCCCTGTTCGTCCAGTGGGTGGCGCTTAGTTGTGCCGGCCTGTTGTGCCTGTGCCGGAGGGGGTTGAGCCGCTTGCCACCCGCTGGGGAAGGCCTCGCTGCCCTGGGGCTGGTGCTGCTGGTTACGGCTGCGCTCAGCGAGACGGCCCACATGCTACTGCCGCCGGGTTTTTGGGGCGGAGACGCGGTCCCGGGTGACGGCTGGCGCTTCACCTGGACCTTTACTGGTCGCAATCTCCTGGTGGCCGCCATCGTGGCCGCGGTGGTGCTGCGGTACAGCTATGTCCAGTTTCAGTGGCAACGCCAGCTCGATGCCCGCTCCCAGGCCCGCATCCAGGCGCTGCAATCGCGCATCCGCCCCCATTTCATGTTCAACAGCATGAACACCATCGCCTCCCTCACACGCAGCGATCCGGCCCTGGCGGAAACGGTGGTGGAGGATCTGGCGGAATTGTTCCGGGCGAGCCTGGCCGATGCCGGCCAGCTCACCACCCTGGAGCAGGAATTGGCCCTGTGCCGACGCTATCTGCACATCGAATCTCTGCGCCTGGGGCCGCGCCTGCGCGTGGAGTGGGCGGTGGACGGGGTGGACGGCCGAACGCAGCTGCCGGCGCTCACTTTGCAACCCCTCTTGGAGAATGCCATTTATCACGGCATCGAACCCAACCCGACGGGGGGCGAGATCCGCATCGCGGGCAGAATGGAGGGTGTGGGAAGCGCCGCCCGCGTGCGTTTGGAGATTCGCAATCCCTTGCCCGAACCGAGCGCATCACTGCCGAAGGAGCGACGCCCCGGGCATTGCATGGCCTTGGAGAATGTGCGCGAGCGCCTGCTGCTCCAGTTGGGTACCCGGGCCAAGCTGCACGCCAGTGCCCGGGCGGAAGGCTTTTGCACCGTGTTGTATCTACCCTGCCTGCAGAGTGAGACGGTATGAGAGTCCTCGTCAGCGACGACGAACCCTTGGCCCGGGCCCGCCTACGCCAGATGCTGGTGGAGCAGGGGCTGGAAGTGGTGGGCGAGGCCGGCAACGGCCGTGAGACCCTGCGGCAATACCGCCGATTGCGCCCGGACGTAATATTGTTGGACATCCGCATGCCAGGGATGGACGGCCTGGAGGCTGCCCTACATCTGGCCCGGGAAGAGACACCGCCGGCCGTGATCTTCACTACCGCCTACGGAGATCATGCCCTGGAGGCCTTCGAGGCTCAGGCCATGGACTATCTCTTGAAACCGGTGCACCGCGAGCGCCTGCAGCAGGCCTTGGCCAAGACCTCCCGCCTCCTGGGAAAGCAGCTCGAGGCATTGCGGGCCCAGGCCGGTGCACCGGCCCGCACCCATATCAGCGCCCGCTGCCGCGGCCGTCTGGAGCTGGTGGCGGTGGCAGACGTCCTCTATTTCAAGGCCGATCACAAGTACGTTATGGTGCGCCATCGTCGGGGCGAGGTCCTCATCGAGGAGTCGCTCCGCGCCCTGGAGGAAGAATTCGGGGCACATTTTCTACGCATCCACCGCAACGCCCTGGTGGCGGTGGCACAGTTGACGGTCTTGGAGAGGGCGCCGGATGGGCGCTGGCGGGTTCGCCTGCGGGATTGTCCCGAGACACTGGAGGTCAGCCGCGCCCACCGCGCCGCCGTGCGTGCACGCCTGGCGCCGAGAGAAAAACTCCCATAAAGACAGATGGTTGTCGTTCCTTTTCGAGGGCGAGCAAATTCCATTTGCCTCATAGCCCAAGCCGTCGTAGGATTAATGATTCGCCAGTGATCACTGGCGGCGGTTGATAGAACGAGACCCGCCTGGGATCCCTTGAATGTGAATGGGTCCCGGTTTCGCCCCCGGCTTCACGGGCGACGGGCCGGGGTGTGAGGTTCGGTGTGAGGTTCACCGGCATCGGAATCCTGGAGTGTGGTCGGTGCCGTTGCGGCGGACAAGGCGCGGGTCTTTGTCGGCGAGTGCCCCGAGGGAGGGCCCTGACATGTGCCAGGTCTATACCGGGTCGTGTACCAGATTCAGACGCATGCGAGGGCAAGGGGCTCGACGAACAGAGCCGCATGAAAATAACTAGAGTCGAGCCTGAGCGTTCATGTCGCAGCCTACGCTACGCATTGCTACCCGCAAGAGCCCGCTGGCGCTCTGGCAGGCCAAACACGTGTGCGCCCGCCTGCAGGCTTCTTGGCCGAATCTCGAGGTGGAGCTGTTGCACATGAGTACCCAGGGGGACAAGCTGCTCGACGCTCCACTGGCCAAGATCGGGGGCAAAGGCCTGTTCGTCAAGGAGTTGGAACAAAGTCTCCTGGACGGCCGCGCAGACATTGCCGTGCATTCCATGAAAGATGTACCGGTGGAATTGCCGGCGGGCCTGCACCTGCCGGTGATCCTGAGCCGGGAGACCGTCAGCGATGCCTTCGTCTCCAGCCGCTACGAGACCTTCGATGAACTGCCCGCGGGGGCGCGCGTGGGTACTTCCAGCCTGCGGCGCCAATGCCAACTGCGCCGATTGCGCCCGGATCTGGAGATTCTCAGCCTCCGGGGAAACGTGGGTACCCGCTTGAGCAGGCTGGATGCCGGGCATTACGACGCCATCATCTTGGCCGCCGCGGGCCTCATCCGCTTGGGCGAGACCGATCGCATCACCCAGCACCTGGACACGGGCGTCTGCCTGCCGGCTATCGGTCAGGGGGCCATCGGTATCGAATGCCGCCAGGACGACGAGCGGGTCCATGAACTCATCGCCGTCCTGGACGACGAGGAGACTCATCTGTGTGTGGCGGCCGAGCGGGCCATGAATGCCCGCCTGGAAGGGGGATGCCAAGTTCCCATCGCCGGCCATGCGGTACTGGAAGGGGGGCAGATCCATCTGGAGGGGCTGGTGGGGCGGCCCGACGGCAGCGAATTGATCCGCGGCCGCCTCAGTGGCAGCCGGGATGCGGCGGAGGAGATCGGCCGTGCCTTGGCCGAAGATCTGTTGTCCCGGGGGGCGGATGGCATCCTGCGGGAGATCTACAGAGCCTGAGCGGCATTCGGGCCGGGGAATAAGGACATGGCGGCGGACTGGCAACCAAATCAGGATAGAGCCAAAGGGACGTTGCAGGGAATCCGGGTCCTGGTGACCCGTCCTCCCGAACAGGCCCAGTCCCTGTGCAAGCGTATCGCCGCCCGCGGTGGTCATCCTTTGCATATCCCCGTATTGGAAATCCTACCCCCGCGCGATCCCGCGCCGGCCTTGACTCTCATCCGGCGCCTGCCGGAATTCGATATGGCCATTTTCATCAGCGCCAATGCCGTGCGCCGGGCCTGCGAGATGATGGCGATTGAGATGATGACGGCCGAAAAGCCAGGCGGACCAATTGATGCCTCGTCCTGGCCGGAAGGGGTGTCGATCGCGGCCATCGGCCGCAGTACCGCTCAGGCTTTGGCAGACTGCGGCTTGACGGTGCACATCCAGCCCCAGGGAGCCTACAACAGCGAGGCCTTGCTGGCCCTGGAGCCGCTATGGGAAGTACGGGGCAAGCGCATTCTGATCTTTCGTGGCGAGGGGGGGCGGGCCCTGCTGGCCGACACCTTGCGCCAACGGGGGGCCGAGGTGGCCTATGCCGAAGTGTACCGGCGTGCCATGCCACAGGCAGCGGCTCGCCGTTTGCGGCACGTGCTGCGCAAGAACTGCATCGACATCGTCACCGTCACCAGCAACGAGGGCCTGCAGAACCTGCACGCCATGGCAGGATCTTCCTGCCGCCGGCGGCTGTTACACCTGCCGCTGGTGGTGATCAGCCAGCGGACCGCGTTGCTGGCAGCGAAATTGGGGTTCAGCCATGCCCCCATGATCGCTCACGAATCCAGCGACGAAGGGTTAGTGGCCGCAATTGAAGCATGGTATGCTATGAACCATAACGAGAGCGCTCGGAGAGTCATCCATGAGTGAAGAGAAGAATAACGAACAGGGAAAAAAACCGGTCAGTGGGAAGTCTCAAAGCGCCAAACCGGAGTCTCTGACCGGTTCTACCACGGAATCATCGCAGAGAGAGGGAGGGAACAAGTCCGCAGCCGCGCCGCCACCACCTCCTGCCAAGAGTGGAGGCGGTGGTTTTCTGGCCGTCTTGGCGTTGTTGCTTGCCGCCGGTGGATTGGCCGCGGGCTATCAGGCCTGGCAGAGTAACGAGAGCGTGGTTACCCGCCTGCATGAGACGGATGCCGCGCTGGAGGCGCGCCTCAACGAACTGGAACAACGCACCGCCAACATAGCAGGCCAGTTGCAGTCCATTGCTTCCTCCAATCAGAACGTGGGGCCGCAATTGGCGGCACTGCGCGATCGCCTGGAAGATCAGCTGAAAGAAGTGGTGACCGCCCTGGAGGGTCAGTTGGCCGCGGCGAAGGAAGACGCCTCCAACCGGATCGCCCAGCAGTTTGCCATCCTCCAGGATGCAGTCAATGCCTTGCAGGCCAAGCTGGAGGAGAAGAAGCCGGAAGAACGCCAAAAGCCCCTGTGGGAACCCGCCGAGGCCGAATTCCTCATTCGCTTGGCAGATGAGAGCCTGCGCCTGCGCGGGGACGTGCGCACCGCCGTGGCCGCCCTGCGCGAAGCCGATCAGCGCCTCCAGGCCGTGGGACACCCGGCCTTTGCCACTACCCGGCGGCTCATCGCGGAAGAGATCCAGGCCTTATTGGCCGTGCCCCAGGTGGACGTGCCGGCAGCCTTGGCCACTCTGGGTAACCTGCAGGAACGCGTAACCGAATTGCCGCTACGGAACGCGCGCCAGGAGGTTGCAGATGAGCGGGAACAAGAGGTGGCGGGTGCTGAAGCGCGAGCCGAGGCTAGTGGAGGGGCCGAAGAAGAACGGAGTTCCTGGCAGGCCTTCTTCTACGATCTAGGGGATACTATCAAATCTTTGGTGACGGTACGCCGGCGCGACGTCACCGACGAACCCCTCATTCCGCCCCAGCGAGTGCTGTATCTGACCCAGAACCTGCAGCTCAAGCTGGAGACCGCCCGGTTGGCCCTGTTACGGGGCGAGGAGAGCGCCTATCACAACGCCATCCAGGCGGCGATCGGGTGGATTTCCCGCTACTACGTGAACGACGACGAGGCCGTCCAGGACGTGTTGGCCACCTTGCGCCAGTTGGATGAATTGGTGATCCGGCCCGAGCTGCCTTCGGTGAAGCCCTCTCTGGAGGCCCTGCGTGAAGTGCTGGAGAGTCGGGCCTATCTCTCGGCACATACGCTTTCGCTCGATCTAGCTGCTCAAGTTCCTGCGTCCGGTGACGGTTCGCTCCTGCTGGCGGCCGCCGGTGCGCGGATTGTCAAAGGTGGGGAACAGCCATGAAATTCCTCTTTTCCATTCTGATTGTTTTTCTGCTGGCCGTGGTGATCGCCCTGGCTGTGCGTGAGGATCCCGGCTATGTCGTCATCAACTATCGGGATTGGACCCTGGAGACCAGTCTCATCCTGGCCGTGGTCGCGGCGGTCATCGGGTTCTCTCTCCTGTACGTCCTGGTGCGGCTGCTCATCAACATCGGTTCGCCCCGGCACCTGTCGCGCTGGCGCCGGGAGCGGCGCCACCGCAAGGCGCATCGCGACCTGGACCAGGGCATCGTGGCCCTGGTCAGCGGCCGCTGGATGGAGGCGGAGCGGAAACTGATCGCCGCCACCCAGGCCGGCGAGACACCACTCATCAGCTACCTCTTTGCCGCTCGTGCGGCGGAGAAGCTGGGTGCCAGCCAGCGCCGGGACAAGTATCTGGAACTGGCCCGGGAGAGCATGCCGGGGGCCGAGGCGGCGGTGGGGCTCACCCGCGCGGATCTCTACATCCAGCAAGGGAACATGGACGAGGCCCTGCGCATCCTGGAAGCCCTGCGCCAGAGCGACTTCAAGCAGGAAGCGGTGACCAAGCGCCTCTTGAGCCTCTACCGGGACGTGCGGGAATGGGACCGCATGCTCCGGATCCTGCCCTCGGCGCGCCGTTACAAGATCATCGATCACGATCAGTGCCAGGAGCTGGAGACGGAGGCGTATTGCGGGCTTATGGTCCAGGAGGCGGAATCCCAGGACCTCAAGGGCCTGCTCGAGATCTGGAGCCGCATGCCCAAGCGCCTGCGCCAGCAGGCGGGGGTGGTGGGCACCTATGCCCAGCAGTTGATCCGCTGCAATGCCCATGACGAAGCCGAGCGGGTGCTGCAGTATCAACTGGCCCGGCGCTGGAACGAAGATCTGGCCTACCTATATGGCGTGGTGCAGGCCTCCGATGCCCTCATCCACCTGTCGCGGGCGGAGAACCTCTTCAAGACCCATCAGGACAGCCAGGCCATGCTGCTCACCCTGGGGCGCCTGTACAAGCGCAATGCCATGTGGGAGAAGGCACGCCAGTGCCTGGAGGCCTATTTGGCCTTGCACGAAGACAACCCGGAGGCGCTCTCCGAGTTGGCGGAGGTGCTGGAGCAGTTGGGCGAGAACAAGACCGCCCTGGAGTATTATCGCAAGGGCATGTTGCTGAAGATGCCCGAACCGGTACGCCAGCTGGCGAGCGCACCATCCGCACAGGCCACCCTTATCACCGCCGGTGGCTCGGCCGCCGCCCAGACCTGATACAGACTTGATCGGGTCTGGGCGGGTGAAGTATTGGGTCGCGGATTAGCCTTCGGTGTAGAAAAACCGAGCGGGCAGCCCGCGTTCCAGAAAGGCCGTGCGGGCGGCCTTGATCATAGCGGGTGGCCCACAGGCATAGACCTCGCAGGAAGCGAGGTCGGGATGATCGGCCATGACCGCTTCGTGTACCCAGCCGGTGCGTCCCGGCCAGTGTTTCCCGGCTGGCAGGTGGGATACCACCGGGACGTAGCGCAGGCCGTGTCGCTGCTGCCAGCTGCGGGCCAGTGCATGCAGGTAAAGTTCTTCCGGAAGCCGGGCCCCCCAGTACAGCCAGTCATTCGCCAGCGTGGCGCACCCGTTCTCCAGTGACAGGTGCTCGATGAAACTCTTGATGGGGGCGAAGCCCGTTCCTCCTGCCAGGAACACCCGCCGCCTGCTGGATCCGGGGCCGGATCCGGATCTGGAGTGGGGGCGCAGGGTAAAATCACCGAAAGGCCCGGCGATGTGCAACACTGCGCTGGTTTGCAATTCCTCAAACACATAGTCCGTGAAGGTGTTCCCGGGGATGCGCCGGATGTGCAGTTCCAGCAGGCCGTCGCTGCGCGGGGCGCCTGCCAGGGAAAAACTGCGCCGGCTCTCTTGGTGGAGGATATCCAGATATTGACCCGGCTGGAAAGAAAAAACCTTCCCGTCCACGGGCTGCAGGAAGAGGCGCATCACCTGGGCGGCCAGCAGTTGCCGCTCGACCACACATACGGCCAGTTCAGGCCCGTTTCGGAGTCGGTTCGCCATACTGCGGTGGAACTCAGACGGCCGGGCTCCGCTTTCCGTGCGAACGGTGGCGGGAGGTATCTTTTCTTCGTGCCCTGCCTGGCACGGTCGAGTGTTTGCGCCTGCCGCCTCGACGGGTGCGGCGCCGGGAGGAAGCAGCAGTCCGGGATCCAGTGCGGGGTAGCGTGCTGGATGAGGGTTCCTTGGGGGTGACCAGCAATTCTTCAGTAATACGGCAAGATGGAATCTTGTGCTGAATATAGGATTCAATGTCAGGCAGATGGAAGGCGTAGTCTTCGCAGGCGAAACTAATGGCCTCGCCAGTGGCGCCTGCCCGGGCCGTGCGGCCGATGCGGTGCACGTAGTCCTCCGGATCTTGGGGTAGATCGAAATTGAAGACATGGGTGATGTCCGGAATGTGCAAACCACGCGCCGCTACGTCCGTGGCTACCAATACGGCCAGTTGTCCCTGCTGGAAACGCCGCAGCAGGGCGAGACGCTTTTTCTGCGGCACGTCTCCCGAAAGAACCTCGGCGTCCACTTCGTTGGCGCGCAGACAGGCGCTGACTCGGTTGGCGGCCTCCTTGGTATTGACGAATACCAAGCTGCGGGGCGGCCGGAGCTGCAGCATCAGACCCAGCAATAGGGGAATCTTTTCATCGTTGGCGGTATAGTAGATGGACTGGCGGACCTTGTCCGCGGTAACTTGGTCCGTCTCGATGCGCACCAGCTGGGGATTGTTCATGTGTTCGTAGGCCAGCTCCAGGACCCGGTAGGAGAGGGTGGCGGAGAACAACATGGTAAGGCGCTGAGTGGACGGTGTCATGCGCCGTAACAGATAGCGGATGTCGCGGATAAAGCCCAGATCGAACATGCGATCAGCCTCGTCCAGCACCGCAGCCTGTACCGCCCTCAGGTGGAACAAGCGTTGTTTGAAGAAATCGATCATACGGCCCGGCGTACCGATGAGCACGTCCACGCCCTCTTGCAGAGCCTGGCGTTGAGATTCGTAGCCTGCGCCCCCATATAGTACGGCGATGCGCAAGTCGGTGTGCCGTGCCAGCGCGACGGCGTCCCTGTGGATCTGTACGGCCAGTTCGCGGGTGGGGGCCAGGATCACGGCCCGTGGGCTCGTGGCGGCTGGACGCGGGGGGCCGATATCACGCCCCACGTCTCGGCCGCGCGGCACATGTCCAGGCTCTGCCTGAGATGGAGGCTGGCGCAGCAAGCGGTCGAACGAGGCGATGAGAAAGGCCGCGGTCTTGCCTGTACCGGTCTGGGCTTGGCCGGCCACGTCCTGTCCTGCCAGCAACAAGGGCAGGCTTACGGCTTGGATAGGCGTGCAGTGGCGGTAACCGAGATCAGCGATGCCTCGTAGCAAGGGGGCGGGCAGATCCAGGTCTGAAAAACGCAAGTCGCTGAGATGACTGTTCTCCGTCATGGCTGAAGGGCAGGGGTATGATACGCACGGCCATGGGCGTAGGTGAGAAGCCGGGTTGCGCGAGGACAAGGTACTACGCGCCAATGGAATGAGTTCCGCTGCGAGTGTTCGGGCCTGTGACTGACTCTCATGTGATACCGAATCATACCAAAAGCATGGCGTGAGCCGAAATTGCCACGGGGGTTTCTATTTGGATGACCATCTGGAGTTCGAGGGGGCATCGATTTTTGGGACGACGAATCCGGCATGACATCTCTACCGGGCAGAGAAGGTTTGTACCCCCGGGGTAAATTGTGAATAATGTAGCCTGCCGCTTGCAATCGTGAACGGGAGGTACCCTTGAGCAACGAGATCATTCATGTGGGTGATTCGGATTTCGAAGAAAAAGTTCTCAAGTCCGAATTGCCGGTGCTGGTGGATTTCTGGGCCGAATGGTGCGGGCCATGCAAGATGATCGCGCCGGTTCTGGAAGAGATCGCCGAGGAATACGCCGGTAAGATCGTGGTGGCCAAGCTCAACATTGATGAAAATCCCGCTACCCCGCCGCGCTATGGGATCAGGGGGATTCCGACCCTGATGTTGTTCAAAGACGGCAATGTGGAAGCCACCAAGGTGGGGGCTGTCTCCAAGTCCCAGTTGTCTGCCTTCATCGACAGCAATCTCTGAAACGAAACGGTGCCTCCACTGCCAGGCGGTCTGCGAATCCTGTCGACTCGCAGGTGGAGGTCCGGCTACGTGGCTGCCGCGCAGGGGACCGGTCCGTGCGGCCGCCGGTGGCGGGTATGCCAGTGCCCTGTACGGGTTTCCGTAACGGGACGGGCGGTATGCCCGTTTCCCGAGAATGAAAGATGGCGGAAAAAGTACTGGACGAGATCCGCGAATGATGGTAGCGTAGGGAAAAACAAGATCGAGCACAGCAGCACGCCGCATTCCGGCAATCTCCCTTTTTGTTAGACGTTTTACACGTCCAGTAGCAATACCTCTACTCGTCCATCCGGCAAGGCCTTTCGTGCCCTGCCGTAGTCACGAGCAAATCAAGACCTGACCACGCAAGACAATCATGAACCTCACTGAATTGAAACAGAAATCCGTCAGCGAACTGCTGGAGATCGCCCAGCAGATGGGCATCGAGGGAATGGCGCGTTCTCGCAAGCAGGACGTCATCTTCGCCATCCTCAAGGCCCATGCCAAGAACGGCGAGGACATCTACAGCGAAGGGGTGCTGGAGATTCTACAGGATGGGTTCGGATTCCTGCGTTCGGCGGACAGCTCCTACCTGGCCGGACCCGATGACATCTACGTCTCACCCAGCCAGATCCGGCGCTTCAGCCTGCGAACCGGCGACACGGTGGCCGGAAAGATCCGCCCGCCCAAAGAGGGCGAACGCTATTTCGCCTTGCTCAAGGTGAACTCGATCAATTACGAGCCGCCTGAAGTGGCCAAGAGCAAGGTGTTGTTCGAGAACCTGACTCCCTTGTTTGCCAACGAGCGCCTGCCCATGGAGCTGGGCAACGGCAGCACGGAGGACATCACCGCGCGGGTCATCGAGTTGGTGGCTCCCATCGGCAAGGGACAGCGCGGCATGATCGTCTCTCCACCCAAGGCGGGCAAGACCATGATGTTGCAGAACATCGCCCATTCCATCACCACCAAGAGCCCCGAGTGCCACGTCATCGTCCTGCTCATTGACGAGCGCCCGGAGGAGGTGACGGAGATGAAGCGTTCGGTGCGCGGCGAGGTGATCTCCAGCACCTTCGACGAACCCGCCAGCCGCCACGTGCAGGTGGCAGAGATGGTGATCGAGAAGGCCAAGCGCCTGGTGGAACACAAGCGCGACGTGGTGATCCTGCTGGATTCCATCACCCGACTGGCGCGGGCCTACAACACTGTGGTGCCCTCCTCGGGCAAGGTGCTCACCGGTGGGGTGGATGCCAATGCCTTGCAGCGGCCCAAACGCTTCTTCGGGGCCGCTCGCAACGTGGAGGAAGGTGGCAGTCTCACCATCATCGCCACCGCCCTCATCGAGACCGGCTCGCGTATGGACGACGTGATCTATGAGGAGTTCAAGGGCACAGGCAACATGGAAATCCACTTGGATCGGCGCATCGCCGAGAAACGCATCTATCCCGCCATCAATCTCAACCGTTCCGGTACCCGTCGCGAGGAGTTGCTCACCAAACCCGACGAGCTGCAGAAGATGTGGATCCTGCGCAAACTGCTCCATCCCATGGACGAGCTGGCGGCCATCGAATTCCTGCTGGACAAGCTCAAGGCCACCAAGTCCAATGCGGAATTCTTCGAGTCCATGAAGCGCTGATTCAGAGGACGAAGGACAAAAAGACAGAAAGACAGAAAGACAGAAAGACAGAGGTCGGAGTACTGTAGATTCGTCTCGTTACTTCGATTGAAAGAACAACCCTTTTTCTGAGTATCTGCTTCCTGTCTCCTGATGTCCGATCGCTGTCTTCCGTTCCCCGTCTTCTATCTTCCGAAGAACGCCAACCGCCCGGTGCGTACCACCGAGACCTTGCCCGCCGGGCTGGGGTTGCCCAGCAGTTTGAGGGCCTGGACGATGGCCCGCTGCTGGGGGTCGCGCGCCGCCAGTTCCGCCGTGAGCCGGTAGCTGCCGTCGGGCCGGATACGCACCAAGCCCTGTACCTGCAAGGGTCCGCCCTGGTCCTCGATCTTGCCTTCCACGAGGCCTTCGCCTTCGCGGGCGGTGCTGAAGGTGGCGAGGAAATCACCCAGCTGCACGTCCACGGGCGGGCCCAGGCCCACGCCCTCCAGTCGCACGGTGGCCTCCAGTTCCACCAGGCGGCCTTTCGAGGGCCCACCGCCTGCCGGAGTGCCCGTCTGACCGCCGTCGCTGCCGGTAGGGATGGTCCCCCCCGCCCACACCAGGTGCTGCAGCTCCAGGCGCAGGCCGCCCCGCAGGCCCAGGGGCGCCGGATTGAAGAGCCGGTCCAGCAGGGCCAGGCCCACGCGCGTGCGGCCGTCGTACAGGTACAGCGTGCCGTCCGGGGCGAGAGCGGCCACGACCTGCACGCGGGGTGCCGGTGTCGCCCCGCCCGCCCCGCTTCCATTCTCCCCTCCCATTTCCTCGATGGGCGGCAGGGCCAGGTCCAGGCGGAAGGCCAGGCGGCCGCGCAGCAGGTCCGGAGCGTGCAGGCGCCAGCGCAGGTCTTCGAAGCTGCGCCGGTCCCAGACCACCTGGCGCGCGCGCCCGTCCCACCAGGGGCCTTCCAGCTGATGGAGCTGCAAGGGCAGGCGCGATTCGAGGGCGGGTGCCAGGCGGCCGTAGAGCTGCTGGGCGGGCAGTTTCACCACCAGGAAGACCACGTAGGCCACCAGGCCGAGGAACAGGTAGGCCAGGCCCTGCTTCACGAGGCGCCCTCCGCCAGGGTCAGCCGGGCATCCACCAGTCCCGGCGTCTCCCGTGCCTCCACGGTGATGCGCAGGATGCGCACGCCATGGCTGATCTGCAATTGTTCCAGCCAGCGGACGAGGTCGTCGAAGGCCGCTGCCTCCAGGCGGATGCGCACCTTGTCCTGGCCCTCCGGTTCCACGCGCTTGATGGCCCCGCCCAGGCCGCGCTCCCTGGCGGTCTGGTCGGAGAGCGAGAGCAGGGAGCGGTGCGCGCGCCCCTGGCTCGAGGCGGCACGCAGGCGGCGCAGGCGCTGGGCCTCGCGCGCGGCCTGTTCCATCCAGGCGGCCAGGGTCCGTTGTTCGGCCACCGTGGTGCGCAGGCGCTCCACTTCGCGGCTGAAGGGCAGCCAGGCCAGGAGATAGAGCAGCACCGCCAGGAGCAGGCCCGCCCCCACGAGCAGGCCGCGGCGCTCGCGGGAGGCGAGCCGGGCCAGCCACTCCTTCACACGCCCCCCTTACCGGCGCCCTGCCGGGGGCGTATGGACAGTCGTGCCTCCACCCGGTCGTCCCGGGCGCTGGCGGACTGGATTTCCACTTCCAGTCCCTGGGCCTCGCCGAGGCGCTGCTTGAGCCGGTCCAGGTGTTGCAGGTCGCGCACACGCAGGGCCAGGTCCAGGCGTCCCTCGCGGTAGGCGAGGCGCCGCAGTTCCACGGCCTGTACGGCCTTGAGCGCCGGGCCCACGCGCCGCAACAGCTCCAGGAACCCGCCTTGCGTGCCGCTGCCGCCGCTGCGCAGGGCGGCTAGGCGGCGTTCCATCTGCACGCGGGCGTCGACCACGCGCCTGGCCTCGGGGAAGGTGTCCAGATAGATGCGCTCGATGTGCTGCTGGAGCTGCGCCCGTTCCCGCTGCAGGCGCCAGTAATCAGCCGCGGTGCCGGCTGCGGACACGGCCAGCAGGACCAGGAGCAGGGCCGCCGTGGCCCGCCAGGGTCGCCACAGGCGGCCCAGGCGTTCGTGGCGGCTGAATTCCCCCTGGAGCAGGTCGATGCTGCGGGTGGGGTCGTAGGCGCCGGCCAGCAGTCCCAGGGGATTTTCTTCGAGATGGTGGGGCAGAAGGTTCACACCGTCCACCGCGGTGAAAGGCGGATCCTCCGCTCCCGGTGCCTGGTACCAGCGGATGGTAGCGGGACGCCCTTCCTCCGTGTGTTCCGCCAGCATCAGACGCAGCATCGTTTCCAAATTCTCGTTGTCCGCCGCCAGGCCGGCTTGGAGGCTCGTGCGGATCAGGGTCTGGTGCCGCTCCTCCAGGGCGCTCCAGTGGCCCGCCTCCCAGGGCAGGCAGAGTAGATCCGGCACCAGGGCATCGGGTTCGATGTCGCAGGCCCGCAGGCGGGCGATCCAGTCGGCGAGGCAACGCCGCGCCACCACCGCCACCTGCAGGGTGCCGTCCGCTTCCCGCTGGCCGAGGGCGAAATGAAGCCGCTCCACCTCTTCGGCCAGCTGGTCTTCCAGGGCGTAGGGCAGGGCGTTGAGGATGCGCTGGCGGTTGCGGCTGGGAATGCGGGTCTGGGTGAGCAGGATGCGCGCGGCGGGTGCCAGCACCACCACACGCCGGCCCGGTGCGTGCAGCGAAATGTCTTCCAGCCGCGCGTGTTCCGCGGCGGCCATCTCGTTTTCCTCGCCGCTGTCGCGGATCAGCCAGGCCACGGGATCCTCCGCTGCTTCCGGCAGGCGGATGAACAGCGTGGGGCGCATCACCAAACCCCTTGGGCGCGCGCCGCCACTCGCACCCCGGCCTGCGGGTTGCGGGCGAGGAGGCTATAGAGCTGTACGCGGCTGCGGCCGTATTGCACCTGTGCGCGCAGCAGGAAGTAGTCGCTGGTGACCGAGATGTCGGTCACCTGGCCGGCGAAGTCCCGGAAGGGCGGCTGGTTCATGAACTGGTCGATGTTCTCGTATCCTTGTTCGCCGCGTCCTTCTGCCAGCAGTTCGGCGTCGGTACGGGTGAGGTCTTCAGCCAGGGACATGAGCACGGGAATGGTGGCAGTGTTCACGTTGATGGGTGTGGGTACCGGCAAGGCAGTGACATGGGGGCGCAGGGTCTCGTAAGTGGCGCGGTCCATGCCCTGGATCAGCAGCAATTCACTGGCGCTGGCCAGGGGCGCGTTGGGAGTGCGGTAGGGCGGGTTTTCCAGCAAATAGGTGAGGTCCTCTGCGCCATCTGGAAAGGCAGGTTCGTCGTCGCGGTCCAGCCAGTCCGTCACGGCTCGGGCCACTCCCTCCTCCAGTTCCAGGGCCCGCAACAGGCGGCGGAAGCGCTCGATGTCGGGTTCACTGGGACGGCCGTCGCGTACCAGATTATTGAGATTGAAACGGCCTTGCAGGTCTTCCAAGGCGCCGCTTACCACCGCGCCTTCTACAGCGAGCGGCGGCAACACCGTGGCCCAATCCTCACCGAGGTGATCGGTGTTGGAATTGCGCCGGTCTTCGGCCAGGATCTGGCGGGCCCAGGCCTCCACGCCCAGGCCGAAAAGATAGGCTTGATCTCGTTCCAGGACATTTCCGGTGCGGCGGATGTCCAGCTGCAGGCGGGAGGCCATGGTCACCGCAGCGAGGGTGGCGACAGCGGTGACCAACAGGGCGGTGACGAGGGCCACCCCGCGCTGGCGCCGGCCGACCGGGTGGCGCCCCCAGCCCGCGCGCCTCTTATGTGTTCTGGGCTTCATTCTGCTGCGATTCTACAACAATTGTCTGAGGCAGGAGGAACAGGCGCTGGAGCCGGCCCCAACCGTGCACGGTGAGGTTGACCTCTACGGCCAGGGGCAAGGGCGGCAGTGATTCGCCGCCTGCTATCGAGCCGGACAGGACGCTAGGTGGCCATTGGCTCGACCAGAGCCGCTGGGTATCGAGATAGCGAAATTCCAATTCCTCGATGCCGGAGGCCAGGGTGACCTCGCGCGGCAGGCTGTCGGGCGCGCGATCCAGTACAGGCCAGGTCAGGCGCAGCAGGCGGTTCTCCTCCAGGCGGTAGGCCACCCGCTGCAGGTGGCTGCGGCGAAAGGCGGCCGGATTGCGCAGCCCCGCCCGGGTGAATTCCAGCCGCCCGCTGTCTCCGAGGAGGGCCGGTTGGAGATCGCCAAAGCCGTCACGGACCGCCCGCGAGATGGTCTGTTCCAGGTCCCGGCCCAGGATAGAGAAAAGAGTCTGTAGGGCATGAATGCGGTCGCCTTCTGCTGACGTGCGCGCGCGCCCTTCGAGGATCACCTGCAAGCCCTGGTAGGCGATCAGCGACAAGACGGCGAAGAGGCCCAGGGCCACTAGCAACTCCGTGAGTGTGAACCCCCGCGCGTTCATGCCATTGCTCGCGAGTCGTTTCACGGTAATGGTCTTCCCACGTAGGCGATGAGATGGGCCAGCGCCCGTTGCCGGCGCGCATCGCCATGTACTTCCACGTCCAGGCGGCGCACGTTGCGGTCCGCCGTCTCCGAGACGGTCACCAGCCAGAACCACTCACGGTCCGCCATCAGGGCGCTGCCTCGTTCCACTCCCACGCGCGGCCATTGGGGGGCGAGCTGGCGTTCGGCCACGAGGTTCATGGCTACCCAATGGGCGAGCGTGTGCTCGCGCAGGTGGGCGGTGTGGTCCAGGCTCTGGCTCGCCTGGCTCACCAGGGCGCCGAGGGCGATGGCCACCACTGCCAGGGCCACCAGGATCTCCAGCAGGGTGAAACCGCCAGCGGCGACGGAACCAGGACGGCCACCTTGGCGGGCGCAGGCCCAGTGGCGTTCAGCCTTCAAGTCGAATCCTCCCGTGTAGTTCCACCTGGATGCGGTAGTTGCCGGCGTCGCCCTCGGTGTCGCTGAGCAGGATTTCCAGCGGGGTCATCTCCCCGCTGGAGAGGATGTAGAGACGAGGCAGAGTCTCCTGTGCAGCCGTTGGTGCTTGTTCCCGATGTAGAAAAAAATCGAAGCGTTCGCCTTCGTAGAACACCTCCAGGCGCAGGGAGGCAGGTAGTTCGCGGGGGCGCAGCAGCGGATCCTGTACGGGCTGCCATCCCCCTGACCCGAGGGCCAGGAAACGGTAACCGTCCGGGGCCAGTTCCACGGCGTATTCCTGGCCCTGCAGCACCGCCTCTTCTGATGCAAGGCGCAGCAGGGCCGCCAGGCGCTGGGCCTCGGTCTCCAGATCGCGGCGCGCAGTACCAGTGAAGGCGGGTACCAGCAGCCCCACCACGATGCCCACGATGAGCACCACCACCAGTACTTCCAGGAGAGTGAAGCCCCGCGGCCGGATGCAAAGGGCAGAGCAGGGACGCTGGATCCCGGTCCTGTGGAAAGGGTTACTGTTCGATGTTCCAGTTGCCCAGATCCGCATCTTCCCCTTCACCGCCTGGCTGGCCGTCGCGGCCCAGGGTGTAGATGTCGATGGGTCCGTGGGTACCGGGGTTCAGATACTGATAAGGCCGGTCCCAGGGATCCTTGGGCAGGCGCGGCAGGTAGTCAGGCACCAGTGCTTCCAGGCCCTCGTCTGTGCTGGGGTAGTCGTGCTTGTCCAGCCTGTACATGTTGAGGGCGCTCTCGATGGCGCGGATGTCCGCCTTGGCCTTGGTGATCTTGGCGGCCGCAGGCCGGTCCATGATGTTGGGCACGATGATGGCTGCCAGAATGCCCAGGATCACCACCACCACCAGGACCTCTATGAGTGTGAAACCGCGCCCGGCGGTGCGTGTGGCTGTTCGTCGGTTCGTGAAGCGCATGATTCCTTTTCCATCGTTTGTCTCGGTTAGAGTACCAGCTGGTTGAGATTGATGATAGGGAGCAACATGGCCAGGATGATGACCAGGACGATACCACCCATGACCAGGATCACCAGGGGACCGAACAGCCCCAACAGAGTCTGTATGAGGGACTCCAGCTCCCGCTCCTGATTATTGGCGGCACGTTCCAGCATCAACTCCAGTTTGCCACTGGCCTCGCCACTGGCGATCAGGTGCACGGTCATGGGCGGAAAGTAACCGCTGCGTTCCAGCGCCCGGTGCAGACTACTGCCCTCGCGCACTTGGCGCGCTGCGGCCTCCACCGCATCCCGCATGGGTAGATTGGTGACCACCTCCGCGGAGATGCGCAGGGCCTCCAGCACCGGTACCCCGCTGGCGCTGAGAATGCTCAGGGTGCGGGCGAAGCGGGCCGTGTTCAGACCCCGCACCAGATGGCGCACCCCCGGCAGTGCCAGCAGCAATCGGTGGAAGCGGCGCTTGGGGCCCGGCCGGCGCAGGAGCAGGCGCAGTCCGATGAACAGCGCCACCAGCAGGGCCGCCACCAGGGGGCCGTTGTCGCGAGTGAAATCGCTCACCGCGATGAGTCCTTGGGTCAGCGGCGGTAGTTCCTGGTCCATGTTCTCGAATACCTGAATGATCTGCGGTACCACGTAGGTCATGAGACCCACCACCACCAACACGGCTACCACCACCACCAGGATGGGATAGAGCAGGGCCTGGACGATCTTGTCCCGCAGCAGCTGGCGGTTCTCCGTGTAATCAGCCAGCTTGTCCAGTAACTCGTCCAGGTGCCCGGACTGCTCTCCGGCGGCGATGGTGGCGCGGTAGAGGTCGGAGAACACCCGCGGGAAGTCTCCCAGGGCCACGGCCAGGGGGTGACCCTCCATCACCCGGGAGCGCACCGCCAGCAGGAGATTCTTGAGCCGGGCCTTCTCGCACTGCTGGGAGACCGCACGCAGTGCCTCCTCCACGGGCAGGCCCGAACGCACCAGGGTGGCGAACTGGCGGGTGATGAGGGCCAGGTCGGAGGCGCTCACCCGCTGGCGGAAGGCCCACAGGCGCGGGGCGGACCGTTCCTGGGCCTCGCGCACCTCCACCACCGAAATGGGCACCCAGCCCCGCTCCCGCAGCTGCTGGCGGATCTGGCGGGGTGCGTCCCCTTCCAGCACGCCCTTGCGTTCCTTGCCCCGGGCGTCCAGGGCCGTGTATTCGAACGCTCCCATGGCCGTTCACGTTCCGCCGGCGGCGCGCATGTTCAATAGTCCTCGTGGGTGACGCGCAACACCTCCTCCAGGGTCGTGTCGCCCGCCAGCACCCTGCGCGCGCCGTCTTCGTAGATGCTGGGGCCCTGGCTGCGGGCATGACGCTCCATATCCTGTTCCGAGCAACCATCGTGGATCATATTGCGCAGGCGCTCTTCGATCTCGATCAGCTCGAAGATGGCCGTGCGCCCCCGATAGCCGGTGTAGTTGCAGGCTTGGCAGCCGGCGGCGCGGTACAGAACCAGCGGCTTTTGGGTGGCCCCGGCGGTGTCTGCGGGGGACTCGCTGCGGACATCCAAGGCCTTGCGCTCTCGTGGCTCGGCCTCATAGGGAACTCGGCACTGGTGGCACAACAGACGTACCAGGCGCTGGGCCAGTACCCCGATGAGGCTGGAGGCGAGCAGGAAGGGTTCCACACCCATGTCGCGCAGACGCGTCACCGCCCCGATGGCGGTGTTGGTGTGCAGGGTGGAGAGCACCAGGTGACCGGTGAGACTGGCTTGTACCGCGATCTCGGCGGTCTCCAGATCGCGAATCTCGCCCACCATGACGATGTCGGGGTCCTGGCGTAGGATCGCACGCAGGCCGCGGGCGAAGGACATGTCGATCTTGCTCTGTACCTGGGTCTGGCTGATCCCGTCGATGTGGTATTCGATGGGGTCCTCCACGGTCATGATGTTGGTCTGTTTGTCGTTCAGGGCCGTGAGCATGGCGTACAGGGAAGTGGTCTTGCCGGAACCGGTGGGACCGGTGACCAGGATGATGCCGTGGGGACGGTGGATGATGCGTTCCAGTCTTTCCAGGTCGGAGGCAGACATGCCCAGGTGTCGCAGGTCCAGGCGCCCGGCCTGTTTGTCCAGCAGGCGCAGCACTACCCGCTCGCCATGGGCCGAGGGCAGGGTGGAGACCCGCACGTCCACGGCCCGCCCGGCGATCTTCAGGGAGATGCGCCCGTCCTGGGGCAGACGTTTCTCGGCGATATCCAGTTTGGCCATCACCTTGATGCGCGACACCAGGAGGGGTGCCAATACACGCGCCGGCTCTAGCACTTCGCGCAATACGCCATCCACCCGGAAGCGGACCACCAGTCGGTGTTCATAGGGCTCGATGTGAATGTCGGAGGCGCTCTCTTTCACCGCCTCCGTGAGCAGGGCATTGATGAGGCGGATGATAGGGGCGTCGTCTTCGCTCTCCAACAAATCCTCAGGTTCCGGCATTTCCTGGGCGATGCGCGACAGGTCCAGTTCGTCGCCCACCAGCTGCATGGCTTGGGAAGTCCCACCCTCGTAGCTGCGCTGGAGCATGCTCTCGAAGGCCTCAGCATCCGCTGCCAGTTCCAGCTGCAAGGGCTGGCCCAGATGGCGGCGTATTTCGGACAGGGTCAGAGGCGAGACGTCGGGCCGGCAGAGGATTCGGGCACAGCGGTCATCGAGTTCAGTGAGCAAGACGCCGTGACGTTTGGCGTAGGCGAAGGGCAGGCGCGACGTTCCAGCGCTTGCCTTTTCAGTATCGGGTTCTTCGATATCGGTCTCTCTGGCTGGGCGCAGATCCTCACCTTCCATCCTGAGGCCCGCCTCCAGCGTCCCTCGCGGGGTCACTTTAGAAGGGTAGGGTGCGTCACCCTTGTGAGGCTCTGGCGGGATGGGCTGCGGGGGGGGTAGGGAGGATTGCATGGTACAGTCTCGTCAGGGGATAGAGGGGGGCGTGCGGGGGGCATCCTGTCCGGCAGGCGTGGTGGTGTGAGAGGAGTGTTCCTCCACCAG
>WFNO01000027.1 GCA_015488555.1 Gammaproteobacteria bacterium | reverse complement strand
GGTGTGAGAGGAGTGTTCCTCCACCAGGGGTGGGCGCAGGGTAGGGGGTACCGCCAACCATTCGTTCATGGGCCGCAATACGGGCACCTCACCTGGATCCAGGAACAGGTGTTCCTTGGCGCGTACCTCCAGTTGGCGCGCGCGGATGTATTCGTATTTCTTGTTGGTCATGTCCTGGGCCAAGGCCGTGTCGCGGATGATGGTGGGATGGATGAAGACCATCATGTTGGTCTTTTCCTTGCTGGTGGAGCGGCGGGTGAACAGACCGCCCAGGATGGGAATGTCGCTGAGCAGCGGAGTCTTGTTCACGGTTTCTTTGAGATTGTCGCTGATGAGGCCGCCGAGCACGATGATTTGGCCGTCTTCCACCAGCACGCTGGTCTTGATGGAACGCGTGTTGGTGATGAGGTCCACGGCGATGGGCGAGACGTTGAGGCTGTCCACGGATTGTTCGATGTCCAGCTTGATGGCGTTGCCTTCATTGATCTGCGGGCGTACCTTGAGAGTCAGGCCCACGTTCTTGCGCTGGATGGTCTGAAAGGGGTTGGTAGGCGTGCTGGTGGGCGTGGTGAAAACGCCGGTGATGAAAGGTACTTCCTGGCCTACCACGATCTCGGCCTCCTCGTTGTCCAGGGTCACCAGCGTGGGCGTGGATAGCACGTTAGTGTTACCGTCACCTTGCAAGGCCCGTACCAGGATGGCAAAGCGGGTACGTCCCTCGTCGAAGCGGCCCACGCCCATGGTCACTCCTTGGCCGATGGTGGGTACTTGGCCGGCGACGATGGAGCCCACGATGTCCACCAGACCTCCGCCCAGATTGACGATGCCCACCGGCGCCGTGCCCTCGCTGTCCACACCGTCCACGATCCATTCCACACCCAACTCGTTGTTGAGGTTGGTGGAGACCTCCGCGATCACGGACTCGATGAGCACTTGGGCGCGGCGCACGTCCAGCTGCTTGATCACCGCCTCCAAGGAGCGGAAGATGTCAGGTGGAGCGGTGATCACCAGGGCATTGGTGTTCTCGTCCGCCTGAATGGTGACCGGCAATTTCTGGGCCACCTTGCCCGCCGCTTTACCTTTCTGCTGTTGTTCCACGCTGCTGCTCACCCCGGTGAGCACCGGCACCAGGTCCTTGGCCTGAGCGTAGCGCAGGTAGACGACGCGCGTGTTGCCCTCGGTGGCCAGGGGCGTGTCCAGGTGGGAGATGATGGTGCGCAGGCGCAGCCGGCCGGTGCGCCCGCCGCCCATGAGAATGCTGTTGGTGCGCTCGTCGGCGATGAGCACCGGGCTGTCCAGGGCAGTAGGGCGCCCACCTTTCTTGCCTTTGTTCTGCTGTTCCAGGGCATTGAGGATGCGCACCACTTCGGTGGCCGAGGCGTGTTCCAGGCGGATGATTTCGATTTCATTGCTGCTGGGGACATCGATGCGCTGGATGATGTCCAGCAGGCGCTGGATGTTGGCGGCCCGGTCGGAGACGATGAGGATGTTGCTGGGCACGTAGGCCGCCAGATGGCCCTGCTGGGGGACCAGGGGCCGCAGGATAGGCACCAACTGCGAGGCCGATACGTGGTTCAACTGGATCACCCGCGTGACCACCTCGTCCCCCGTGCCGGGGCGCGCGGCGTCCGCCACCGGCAGGGCGTCCTGTTTGGCGCTGGCATCGGGTACGATCTTGACGACCTCGCCACTGGGGATAGCAGCGAAGCCATGGACGTCGAGGACCGAAAGGAAGACCTGGTAGATCTCCTCTTCGTCCATGGGGCGTGAGGAAATGATGGTCACCTTGCCTTTGACCCGCGGGTCGACGATGAAATTCTTGCCGGTGATCTCGGAGATGGTGCTGATGACGGCGCTGATGTTGGCATCCTTGAGATTCAGCGTCACGGACTTGGCCGCGGCGGGGGCCACTACCACTAGCGGCAGCAGCATCGCCACCGTCTGGAGCAGGGATCGCAGTGAGCCGAACCAGCGGAGAGATGCACGTCCAGCACCGCCGCTTCGGCGCCGCCGGGGTCTGTTGGACCTGTTTGCATGGGGGGGGGGTGGCATGTTCGTTTCGCTGTCTCCCGCTGTATTGGCTCGCGGCGCGGCCGTGAGGCCTATATTATAGGTATGGCCGGCATCATCCAACAGTTGAAAAAGAAACGGCCGATAACGTCCTGAAGAAGCGTTCCATCTTTCTACAAAACCACGGTGGTGACAAGAGTGAACGACGCCATGAAGAAAGAACGACACGACAAGCCGGCCTTCCAGCAGGATCTCTTCAAACGCGATTACCTGGGCATGGACGTGGAATCCATCAAGCGTTCCATGGCCAACCGCCTGGAGTTCACGGTCGGCAAGGACTGGTACACGGCCACGCCCCGGGACTGGTTCCACGTGGCCGCCTATGTGGTGCGCGACCGGCTCATGGAGCGCTGGATGGAGACCATGCGCACCTATTACCGGGAGGACGCCAAACGGGTCTATTACCTCTCCATGGAATTCCTCATCGGCCGCACTCTCATGAACAGCCTCCTCAACATGGGCATTTTCGAGGAAGTGGCACAGGCCTTCCGTGACGCCGGTCTCGATCTGGAACAGATCTGCGAGATGGAGCCGGACGCCGCCCTGGGCAACGGCGGGCTGGGGCGCCTGGCGGCCTGTTTCCTGGATTCCATGGCCACTTTGGGTATTCCCGGCTATGGCTACGGCATCCGCTACGAATACGGCATGTTCACCCAGCGCATCGAGAACGGCCATCAGGTGGAGCACCCGGACAACTGGCTGCGTTACGGCAATCCCTGGGAGTTTCCCCGCGCCGAAGTGATCTATCCCATCAAGTTCAACGGCCGGGTGGTGGAGTATCCGGACGAGTCGGGGCGCCTCCAGTATCACTGGATCGACACCGAGGAAGTGATCGCCATGGCCTACGACACCCCCATTCCAGGATTCCGCACCAACACCGTCAACAACATGCGCCTGTGGGCGGCCAAGTCCTCGCGCGACTTCGATCTCAAATATTTCAACGAAGGCAATTACATCAAAGCGGTAGAGGCCGAGGCCCAGTCGGAGAACATCTCCAAGGTGCTCTACCCCGACGACACCACCTACATGGGCAAGGAACTGCGCCTCAAACAGCAGTATTTCTTCGTCTCCGCCTCCCTGCGCGACATCCTCTATCGTTACAAGAAGTTCCATCCGAACTTCGACGAGTTGCCGGACAAGGTGGCCATCCAGCTCAACGACACCCATCCGTCCATCGCCGTGGCCGAGCTGATGCGCATCCTGGTGGACGAAGAACATCTGGACTGGGAGCGGGCCTGGGACCTGGTCACGCGCACCTTCGCCTATACCAATCACACCCTCATGCCCGAGGCCCTGGAGACCTGGCCGGTGAGCCTGTTTCAGAAGGTGCTGCCCCGCCACTTGCAGATCATCTACGAGATCAACCGCCGTTTCCTCAAAGAAGTCATGCACCTGCGGCCCGGGGATCCCGAACTGCTGCGGCGCGTGTCCCTCATCGACGATACGGGCGAGCCGCGCATCCGCATGGCCCATCTGGCCATCGTCGGCAGCCACAAGGTCAATGGCGTGGCCAAGCTGCACACCCGCCTGATGAAGGAGACCATCTTCGCCGACTTCGATTGCCTCTATCCCGGCAAGATCGTCAACAAGACCAATGGCATCACCCCGCGGCGCTGGTTGCACCACGTCAATCCCCGGCTCACCACCCTCATCACGCGGCACATTGGCGAGCGCTGGATCACCGATCTGGACCAGCTCGAGCTGCTCGCCCCGCTGGCAGAGGACGCGCAGTTCCGCGCCGCCTTCCGGGCCGTCAAGCAGGCCAACAAGCAGCGGCTGGCGGGTTTGATCCGCCGGCACCTGGGCATGGAGGTGGATACCGCTTCCCTGTTCGACGTGCACATCAAGCGCATCCACGAATACAAACGCCAGTTGCTCAACGTGCTGCACGTGGTAACGCTCTACAACCGCATCCGCGCCGGTCAGGGCGAGTCCGTGGTGCCGCGCACCGTGATCTTCGCCGGCAAGGCGGCGCCCGGCTATGCCATGGCCAAACTCATCATCAAGCTCATCAACGACGTGGCGGACATCGTCAACCACGACCCGGCGGTGGGCGGGCGCCTGAAGGTGGTGTTCGTGCCCAATTACGACGTCTCCACCGCCAGCGACATCATTCCCGCGGCCGAACTCTCGGAACAGATCTCCACCGCCGGAACCGAGGCCTCGGGGACCGGCAACATGAAGCTGGCTTTGAACGGCGCGCTCACCATCGGCACCCTGGACGGCGCCAACGTCGAAATCCGAGATGCCGTGGGCGAAGACAACATCTTCATCTTCGGTCTCACCGCCGAGGAAGTGCTGGCGCGGCGCCGGGAAGGCTACAACCCCTGGGATCACTACCATGCCGAACCCGAGTTGAAGCAGGCCCTGGACATGATCGGCGGCGGTTTCTTCTCCCCCGAACAGCCCGATCTCTATCGCGGTCTGGTGCATGCCCTCACCGACGGCGGCGACACCTTCATGGTGCTGGCCGACTACGCCGCCTACGTGCAATGCCAGGAACGGGTGGCGGCCCTGTATCGGGAACCGGAGGAGTGGACCCGCAAGGCCATTCTCAACACCGCCGCCATGGGGCCCTTCTCCAGTGACCGCACCATCCGCGAGTACGCCGAGGAGATCTGGCAGACCCGGCCGGTGGAGATCCGCCTGCCCCGCGAGGATTGAGTCGCGCGCGAGTTTCCCCTTCCGCACGGCTTCGAAACTCCAAGTCGGGATGCTGGAGAGGGACGCCCGGTCCCGGCACCCGGTGGCTGCCGGGCGGCTGCCGGCTTTTCTGGATCCCGCCGGATGGGGTAGAGTGTCCGGCATGCCTTCTCGCCCCCGCGCCGGTGGTGACACCGCATCCCCCGCCGAGGTCCTGCGCCGCGGCCTGCAGCGCCTGAGGCTGGACCTGCCCGATCGCACCCAGGCCCGGCTCATGGCCTACCTGGCGCTGCTGGCCAAGTGGAACCGCGTCTACAACCTCACGGCCGTGCGCGATCCCGTGGAGATGGTGATCCGCCATCTCCTGGACAGCCTGGCGGTGTTGCCCTGGGTACGCGGCCCGCGCGTCCTGGACGTGGGCAGCGGCGCCGGCCTGCCGGGCATTCCCCTGGCCCTGGCCCTGTCCGGGGTACAGGTGGTGCTGCTGGACAAGGGGGCCAAGAAGATCCGCTTCCTCACCCAGGCGGTGGCGGAACTGGACCTGACGCAGGTGCAGGTGGTGCACGAGCGCCTGGAGCATTATCATCCACCCGTATTATTTGATACTGTAATTTCCCGGGCCTTCGCCTCGCTGGAGGCGTTCGCCGCCCAGAGCGCCCGCCTGTGCCGTCCCGGCGGCCGCCTGCTGGCCATGAAGGGACCGGTGGCTCCCCGGGAACGGGTGGGCGGGCTGCCGGTGCGGGGTATTCATCCGCTGGCCGTGCCGGGTCTGGAGGCGGCGCGCACCCTGGTGGAGATCGAGGTGGAGATCGAGGTGGAGCCCGAGAGGTCGCCCGGGGGGCGCGAAGCAGGGGACGTGGAGGGGAACGGGCACGGCGCGCGGGCATCCCGGGCACAGCGAGAGAGGTGAACGACGCACATGGGCAGGATCATCGCAGTGGCCAATCAGAAAGGCGGCGTGGGCAAGACCACCACGAGCGTCAACCTGTCGGCGTCCCTGGCGGCCACCCGGCGCCGGGTATTGCTGATAGATCTGGATCCCCAGGGCAACGCCACCATGGGCAGCGGCGTGGACAAGCACGACCTGCCGGTTTCCGCATGCGAGGTGCTCCTGGGCGAGCGCAGCCTGGCGGAGGCCACTGTGGAGGCCCGCGAGGCGGGCTATCACCTGTTGCCCGCCAACGCCGATCTCACCGCCGCCGAAGTGGAACTCATGGCGCAACCCCAGAGCGAGCGCCGCCTGCGCCAGGCCCTGGAGCCGGTGCAGGAACGCTACGACTACATCTTCATCGATTGCCCGCCCTCCCTGAACATGCTCACCGTCAATGCCCTGGTGGCGGCCCAGGGGGTGATCATTCCCATGCAATGCGAGTATTATGCCCTGGAGGGGCTCTCCGCCCTGCTGGATACCATCGAGAAGATCCGCACCACGCTCAATTTCCAATTACAGATCGAAGGCTTGCTGCGCACCATGTTCGATTCGCGGAACCGCTTGGCCAACGAAGTCTCCGCCCAGCTGCTGGCCCATTTCGGCGACCGGGTGTACAACACCGTGGTGCCGCGCAACGTGCGCCTCGCGGAGGCGCCCAGCCATGGCCTGCCGGTGATGCGCTACGACAAGCACTCCCAGGGGGCCCGCGCCTATCTGGCCCTGGCGGGCGAGATCCTGCGCCGCGAGGCCCAGCGCCAGGCCGCGCCTGCGGCGGTGGAATGAGGAGCGCCATGGCAGCGAAGAAACGCGGCCTGGGCCGGGGATTGGATGCCTTGTTGGGCGGGGCGGGCAGCGGCCCGCGCCCGCCCGCCGGCACACCCGAAGGGGCGGCCGCGGGCGGGGATGTTCGGGGGTGCGTTCAGGGAGAGCTACGCCATCTGCCGGTGGACCGCATTCGTCGCGGTCGCTACCAGCCCCGCACGCACATGGACGCGGCCAGCTTGGAGGAGCTGGCGAATTCCATTCGCGCCCAGGGCGTGGTGCAGCCCATTGTGGTACGCCCCCTCGGTGTCCATGAGAATGGAAACGAGTTGGGGGCCCAGGCCGCACTGTACGAGATCATCGCAGGCGAGCGCCGCTGGCGTGCCGCCCAGCTGGCAGGCCTGCACGAGATTCCGGCGGTGGTACGGGCGGTGCCGGACCAGGCGGCCATGGCCATGGCTCTCATCGAGAACATCCAGCGCGAGAACCTCAATCCCATGGAAGAGGCCCAGGCCCTGGCGCGGCTCATCGACGAGTTTGGGCTCACGCACCAGGACGCGGCCCAGGCGGTGGGGCGTTCCCGGGCGGCGGTGAGCAATCTGCTGCGCCTGCTCGAACTCGAGGAGGAGGTCAAGGCCCTGGTGGAACGTGGTGAACTGGAGATGGGACATGCCCGTGCCCTGCTGGGCCTGCGAGGCCGGCAACAGCGCGAGGCGGCCCGGCAGGTGGCGGCTCGGGGGTTGTCGGTGCGCGAGACCGAGCGCCTGGTGAGGCGCTTGCAACGCGCGCCTCATGTTCCGCGGGAAGGCACGGCTGAATCTGCGCCGCGAGGTGGAGATCCTGACATCCGCCGCCTGGAAGAAGAACTCTCGGCGCGGCTCGGGGCGCAGGTGCGGCTCCAGCACCGGGCTGGAGGCAAGGGCCGCCTTGTCATCCGCTACACAAGCCTGGAAGAGCTGGAAGGCATTCTCCAGCGCATCCAGTAACCCATTTATCTTCCAATTGAAATCTGCACAATCCCCTTGCAGCCCGGGGCGTGGGCGGGTATACTCTCGCCGCCTGTTTGCGGGGGGTATGCCATGAAGAACCGGCCCGCGGGAAGCGGTCTGGCGCTCGTCGGGGTGGGCTCCATGTTGACCTCGATGATCGCCGCGGGGTTCCTTCTGGGTTACGGCCTGGACAGCTGGCTGGATAGCCGGCCGGCCTTTATGGTACTATTCGGCGGCCTCGGATTGGTGGGGGGCTTTTTAAAAGTGTACAAGCTGTTGAGCAGGGATTGAGCCCGTTGACGTTCCGTGCTCAAGAGCTGGTTCTCGAGACCCGCCGCGTCGTTGGTCTGCAGCTGTTGATCGCTATCCTGGTCGCCGCGGGTTTTTTCGTGGCCCAGGGTCCGGGGGAAGCACTGGCGGCCGCCTATGGCGGGTTGGTCAGCGTGGTTTCCACCTTGCTGCTAAGCCGTGGGATCCGCAAGGCCGGCACGGTGGTGGCCCGCGGCGAGAAGAAGAAAAGCGAAGTGATCCTCTATGGCGGCGCCGCGATGCGCTTCCTCGTGGTGCTCGCCTGTTTCGGGGTCGGCCTTGCTATCCTGGAATTGGCGCCGCTGGCGATGGTGGCGGGCTTCGTCACCGTGCAGATGGTGTTCGTCTTCACCGCAAGGAGAATGCGCCAGCAGGGCACCCCATGAAAATTGCGAGAATACAGAAGAAACAACAGAGACCGCAGAAGACAAGAGACGTAACGCGGTTTTCAGTTTAGCCGGCTGAAGTTTGAGGGAGAGCAGAGGCTTGAGCGCAAAAGAATCATCGTCCGGTAGCAGTACCGTTGAATACATCCAGCATCACCTTACCAATCTCTGTGCGGGGGACTGCGATCCGGTCACCCACAAGGCTGCCAGTTTTTGGGCCTGGCATTTGGATACTCTTTTTTTCAGCTTCGTGCTAGGGGCCCTCATTGTGGCCGTCTCCTGGCGTCTGAGCCGTCGCCTTACCGCCGGCGTGCCGGGGGGGTTCCAGAACTTCGCCGAGAGCCTTGTCGAATTCGTCTCCACTCAAGTCAAAGACACTTTCCCTGGGTACAATCCCCTCATCGCGCCCATGGCGCTCACCATCTTCCTGTGGGTGTGGTTGATGAATTTCATGGACCTTATCCCGGTGGATCTGTTGCCGGTGATCGCCAGTTTCTTCGGGATCCAGTATCTCAAGGTGGTCCCCACCACGGATTTGAGTACCACCTTCGCCCTGTCGCTGACGGTGTTCGCACTCATTATCTATTACAACATTAAGGTGAAAGGGGTGCTGGGCTATCTCAAGATGTTCCTGTTTCATCCCTTCGGCAAATACTTGGTACCGGTGAACATCGTCATGACCCTCATCGAGGAGCTGGCCAAACCATTGAGCCTGGCCCTGCGACTGTTCGGCAACCTGTTCGCAGGGGAGCTGGTGTTTCTGCTCATCGCCCTCATCGGCGGCACCATGGCGGTGGGATTGGCGGCCCTGTTCTGGCTGCCCTTGCAGGTGTTGCTGGATCTGGGCTGGCTAATCTTCCACCTGCTCATCATCACCCTGCAGGCCTTCATCTTCATGGTGCTCACCATCGTCTATCTGGGCATGGCGCACACCACCGAACACTGAGGGCCCGAAGAGGCGATGTTGCATCCGGTTGGAAGTGCGATGCGGATCCCCGGAGCGGCTGGTATGGCCTGCCAAAGGGAGTGGAGAAATAGCTGAATTTACGACCTGTTTACACCAAAGTTGAAGAAAAGAAGAGGAGAGTGCAATGACACCGGAAATGCTCGCACAAATCTATGCCTATACCGCCGTGGGTGTGGGAGTCATCCTGGCAGCCGCCGGTCTGGGTTCGGCCATCGGTTGGGGTCTGATCTGTGCCAAGACCCTGGAAGGTATCGCCCGCCAGCCGGAGATGCGTCCCGCGCTGATGACCAACATGTTCATCTTCGCCGGTCTGATGGAGTCCTTCCCCTTCATCATTCTGGCCTTCGCTATGTGGTTCTTGTTCGCCAATCCTTTCGTCGGCGCCCTGGACAGCGCCCTGGGAGCGCTTTGATCTGCTGCTCCGTGCGCGAGCTTACATAAAGGGAGAGGTACATGAACATTACCGTGACCCTGATCGGCCAGATGGCGGCCTTCGTCCTGCTGATCTGGTTCGTCAACAAAGTGCTCTGGGGCCCCCTGAACAACTTGTTGGCTGAACGGCAGAAGCGCATCGCCGACGGTCTGGCGGCCGCCGAGAAGGGCAAACGTGAGCTAGAATTGTCGGAGAAACGGGCGCGGGAGGTGCTCCACGAGGCCAAGGCCCAGGCGGCGGAAATCATCGCCCAGTCCGAGAAACGCGCCAGCGAGATCATCGAAGAGGCCAAGGCGGACGCCCGCAACGAGGGCGAGCGGCTGCTCGCCGCGGCCCGGGCCGAGATCGAACGGGAGGCCAACCGGGCCAAGGAGCAATTGCGCGCCCAGGTGGCCGCCCTGGCGGTGGCGGGCGCCGAACGCATCCTGAAGCGCGAGATCGACGACAAGGCCCATGCCGAACTGCTGCAGGACTTGGTGTCGCAGCTGAGGTGATGGGGCATGGCTGAAAAACGCACCCTCGCCCGGCCCTATGCCCAGGCCGTGTTCCGCCTGGCCCGCGAGCGGGACGAGCTGGACTGCTGGGGGGAATGGCTGCGCTGCTTCGCGGCCATCGCCGCCGATGCGCAGATGCGCCTGGTGCTGGACAACCCGCGGGTGGAGGATGACCAGTTGCGCGCCATCTTCCTGGACGTGACCCAGGCCGTCACCGGTACAGCGCCCGGGGAGCGGGCGGCCGCCTTGCTCGATACCCTGATCGAGAACCGGCGCCTGGCCATCCTGCCGGAGATCTGCGCCCTGTACGAGAGTTACCGGGCCGAAGCGGAGAAGGTGGTGCAGGCGGAAGTGATCGCCGCCCAGCCTGTGAGCGACGCACAACGCCAGGCCATCGCCGATGCGCTGGCCGCCCGCCTGGGTTGCGAGGTGGAGCTGACCAGCCGCACCGATCCGGCGCTCATCGGCGGTGCCGTGGTGCGGGCCGGCGACCTGGTGATCGACGGCTCGGCCAAGGGGCACCTGGAGCGGCTGACCCAGGCCCTGTGCCAATGAATTCATCGAGTTGAGGGGAAAAACCAATGCAGTTGAATGCGGCTGAAATCAGTGAGCTGATCCGCAAGCGGATCGAGGGATTCGAGGCGGTCACCGAGGCCCGCACCGAAGGCACCGTGGTGAGCGTGACCGACGGCATCGTGCGCATCCACGGGCTGGCCGACGTGATGCAGGGCGAGATGATCGAGTTTCCGGGCAACACCTTCGGTATGGCGCTCAACCTGGAGCGCGACTCGGTGGGCGCCGTGGTGCTGGGCAGTTACGAACACATCTCGGAGGGGGACACCGCCAAGTGCACCGGTCGCATCCTCGAAGTGCCCGTGGGCGAGGCCCTGCTCGGGCGGGTGGTGGATTCCTTGGGCAATCCCATCGACGGCAAGGGTCCCATCGAGGCCCAGGGGACTTCGCCCATCGAGAAGGTGGCGCCCGGCGTCATCACCCGCCAGTCCGTGAGCCAGCCGTTGCAGACCGGACTCAAAGCCATCGACGCCATGGTGCCCATCGGCCGCGGCCAGCGCGAGCTGATCATCGGCGACCGCCAGACCGGTAAGACCGCGCTGGCGGTGGACACCATCATCAACCAGAAGGGCACCGGGGTGAAGTGCATCTACGTGGCGGTGGGGCAGAAGGCCTCCTCCATCGCCGCCGTGGTGCGCAAGCTGGAGGAGCACGGCGCCATGGAGCACACCATCGTGGTGGCCGCCAGCGCCGCCGATCCCGCAGCCATGCAGTTCATCGCCCCGTATGCCGGTTGCAGCATGGGCGAATATTTCCGCGATCGCGGCGAGGACGCCCTCATCGTCTACGACGACCTCACCAAGCAGGCCTGGGCCTACCGCCAAGTGTCCCTGCTGCTGCGCCGCCCGCCGGGGCGCGAAGCCTATCCCGGTGACGTGTTCTATCTCCATTCGCGCTTGCTGGAGCGCGCCGCGCGCATCAACGCCGAATATGTGGAAAAGATCACCAACGGGGAGGTGAAGGGCAAGACCGGTTCGCTTACCGCCCTGCCCATCATCGAGACCCAGGCCGGCGACGTCTCGGCCTTCGTGCCCACCAACGTGATTTCCATCACCGACGGTCAGATCTTCCTGGAGACCGATCTCTTCAACGCCGGTATCCGGCCGGCCATCAATGCCGGTCTCTCGGTGTCGCGCGTGGGCGGTGCCGCGCAGACCAAGATCATCAAGAAGCTGGGAGGCGGCGTGCGCCTGGATCTGGCGCAGTACCGCGAGCTGGCGGCCTTCGCCCAGTTCGCCTCCGATCTGGACGAGGCCACCCGCAAGCAATTGGAGCGCGGCCAGCGCGTCACCGAGCTGATGAAGCAAAAGCAATACTCGCCGCTCAGCGTGGCCGAGCAGGCGGTGTCCCTGTTCGCCGTCAACGAGGGTTACCTGGACGACGTGGAGCTGAACAAGGTGGGCGATTTCGAGGCCGCCCTGCACAGTTACATGAAGTCGGAACACGGCGAGTTACTGGACCGTATCAATCAGAGTGGCGACTACAACGAGGAGATCGAGCAGGCCCTGCGGGCCGCCCTCGATGCCTTCAAGGCCAATCACGTCTGGTGACGCCCGCATAGGCGCACTGCAGCAGGGAGGAACACAGGGCAATGGCGGTCGGCAAGGAAATCCGAAGCAAGATCAACAGCATCAAGAGTACCCAAAAGATCACCCGCGCCATGGAGATGGTGGCGGCCAGCAAGATGCGCAAGGCGCAGGACCGCATGCGTGCTTCCCGCCCCTACGCGGAGAAGATGCGCAACGTGGTGGGTCATCTCGCCCACGCTCATCCCGAATACCGCCACAGCTTCATGCAGGAACGCGAGGTGCGCAAGCTTGGCCTCATCGTGGTCTCCAGCGACCGTGGCCTGTGCGGGGGACTCAACACCAATCTGTTCAAAACCGTGGTGAGCGAGATGAAGGCTTGGCACGATCGCGGCGTGGAAACCGAACTCTGCGTGATTGGCAACAAGGCCGCCGCCTTCTTCTCCCGCCTCGGCGGCGATATCCAGGCGCAGGTCACCCATCTGGGCGACCGGCCCCAGATCGCCGATCTCATCGGCACGGTGAAGGTGATGCTGGACGGCTACGAGGCGGGTCGCATCGACCGCTTGTTGCTGGCCTACAACGAATTCGTCAACACCATGACCCAGCGTCCGCGACTGGATCGCCTGCTGCCCATCGAGGCCATCGGGGACGAGGAACTCAAGCACCATTGGGACTACATCTACGAGCCCGAGGCCAAGGACGTGCTCGACGCCCTGCTCATGCGTTACATCGAGTCCCTGGTCTATCAAGGCGTGGTGGAGAATCTCGCCTGCGAGCAGGCAGCGCGCATGGTGGCCATGAAGGCGGCCTCTGACAATGCGGGCACCCTCATCGACGAGCTGCAGCTGATCTACAACAAGGCCCGCCAGGCAGCCATCACCCAGGAGATCTCGGAGATCGTCAGCGGTGCCGCGGCGGTGTGAGGATTTCGGTTCGACACAGATTTTTCGAGTTTGGCTAAAGAGGATTTGAGGCGATGAGTGCAGGAAAGATTGTGCAGATTATCGGCGCGGTGGTGGACGTGGAATTCCCCCGCGGGGCCATGCCCAAGGTCTACGAGGCCCTGGTGGTGGACGAGGGGGATCTCACCCTGGAAGTGCAGCAACAGCTGGGCGACGGCGTGGTGCGCACCATCGCCATGGGTTCCACGGACGGTCTGCAGCGCGGCAAGTCCGTGACCAGCACCGGTGCGCCCATCTCCGTGCCCGTGGGCACCGAGACCCTGGGGCGTATCATGGATGTGCTCGGCCGACCGATCGACGAGCAAGGGCCCATCGGCGAGCAGGAGCGCTGGTCCATCCACCGCAAAGCCCCCAGTTACGAGGAACAGGCGGGCAGCACCGAACTGCTGGAGACCGGTATCAAGGTGATCGACCTGCTTTGTCCCTTCGCCAAGGGTGGCAAGGTGGGCCTGTTCGGCGGCGCCGGCGTGGGCAAGACCGTGAATATGATGGAGCTGATCCGCAACATTGCCATCGAGCACAGCGGCTACTCGGTGTTCGCCGGGGTGGGCGAGCGCACCCGCGAGGGCAACGATTTCTACCACGAGATGAAGGAGTCCAACGTGCTGGACAAGGTGGCCTTGGTCTACGGCCAGATGAACGAGCCGCCGGGCAACCGCCTGCGCGTGGCCCTCACCGGCCTCACCATCGCTGAGCGTTTCCGTGACGAGGGCCGAGACGTGCTGCTCTTCATCGACAACATTTATCGCTACACGCTGGCCGGTACCGAGGTCTCGGCCCTGCTCGGGCGCATGCCCTCGGCGGTGGGGTACCAGCCCACCCTGGCCGAGGAGATGGGCATGTTGCAGGAGCGCATCACCTCCACCAAGACCGGTTCCATCACTTCCATCCAGGCCGTGTACGTGCCCGCCGACGACCTCACCGACCCGTCGCCGGCTACCACCTTCGCCCACCTGGACGCCACCGTGGTGCTGTCGCGCCAGATCGCCGAGCTGGGCATCTATCCGGCGGTGGATCCCCTGGACTCCACCAGCCGCCAGCTTGATCCCCTGGTGGTGGGCCAGGAGCACTACGACGTGGCGCGCGCCGTGCAGGGCACGTTGCAGCGTTACAAGGAACTCAAGGACATCATCGCCATCCTGGGCATGGACGAACTGTCCGAGGACGACAAACTCATCGTCGCCCGTGCGCGCAAGATCCAGCGCTTCCTGTCCCAGCCCTTCTTCGTCGCCGAGGTGTTCACCGGTGCCCCGGGCAAGTACGTGCCGCTCAAGGACACCATCAGTGGCTTTCGCAAGATCGTAGACGGCGAATACGATCACCTGCCGGAGCAGGCCTTCTACATGGTGGGCACCATCGAGGAAGCGGTGGAAAAGGCCAAGACCCTGCAGTAAATAAACCGGCTGGAGAACCCGAGGCAAGACAATGGCGATGACAATGCACGTGGACATCGTGAGCGCCGAGGAGGAAATCTTCTCTGGCTCTGCCGAGATGGTGTTCGCATCCGGGGTGATGGGAGAGCTAGGCATCCTGCCGCGCCACGCCCCCCTGCTCACCCAGCTCAAGCCCGGCGAGGTGCGGATCCGCAAGGAGGGTGGTGAGGAAGAGATGTATTACGTCTCCGGCGGCATGCTGGAGATTCAACCGCATGTGGTGACCATTCTCGCCGATACCGCCGTGCGCGCCAAGGACCTGGACGAGAAGGCCGCCATCGAGGCCAAGGAACGGGCCGAGCGTGAGCTGGCGAACAAGACTTCAGAATTCGAATACGCCAAGGCCCAAGCCGAGCTGGCCGAGGCCGTGGCCCAGCTACAGGCGATCAAGAAGCTGCGCGAGCGCGCCGGACGCTCCTGAATCCATCACCCACGCCAAGACCTTTCGTTTTTCGCCGTCCTTGACGTAATATGGGGGACGTATATAGGGAGCGGATCCCGCCCGCCGTAGTGGCAGTCGTCCTGACGGCGGGCCAGGGAACGGCGCGGTATCCTGCCACCGGCCCCGGGCCTGCCCTGTGGGAGCGATCTCTTGCCTATGAGTCTCAATATCGTCGTTTTGGCCGCTGGTGAAGGTTCGCGCATGCGCTCGGACCTGCCCAAGGTGTTACATCCTCTGGGAGGCAGGCCCCTTCTTGCTCATGTGCTGGACAGTGCCCGGGCCTTGGCCCCCGAGCGCCTGCTGGTGGTCCACGGTCATGGTGGGGAACAGGTGCGCATTGCCCTCCAAGCTCCGGATCTCCACTGGGTGAGACAGGAGCGCCAGCTCGGCACTGGCCATGCCGTACAACAATGCCTGGCACAGCTGCCCCCTGAGGGCGCTGTATTGGTGCTCTATGGGGACGTGCCCCTCATCCAGCCGGACACGCTGCGGCGCCTGCTGGACGGCCTGCAGGACCATCCCCTCGTGTTGCTCACCGCCTGCCTCGAAGATCCCGCGGGTTACGGGCGCATCGTGCGTGATTCGCGGGGGCGTATCCTGCGCATCGTGGAAGACAAGGATGCCACGCCGCAAGAACGGGGCATTCATGAGATCAACACTGGCATCCTGGCCGTGCAGGGGAAACGCCTGCGCGCCTGGCTGGACCGCCTGGACAACCGCAACGCCCAGGGTGAATATTACCTCACCGACATCGCCGCCCTGGCCGTGGCGGACGGCGTGGAGGTGGGCAGTGCGGCGCCCGGCGCGCTGTGGGAGGTCCAGGGCGTGAACGATCGTCTGCAACTGGCGGCCCTGGAGCGTTGCTATCAGCGCTTCCAGGCCGAAGCGCTGATGCGCGAGGGGGTGACCGTGCTCGATCCCTCTCGCCTAGACATCCGCGGGCGGGTCCAGGCCGGGCGCGACTGCCTGCTGGACGTGAACGTGATCTGCGAAGGGGAGGTAATACTGGGCGACGCGGTCACCATCGGTCCCAGCGTCCACTTGCGCGACGTGCGCATCGACGCCGGCAGTGTGATTCTGGACAACTGCGTCATCGAAGAGGCGCACATCGGCCGCCGGTGCCGCATCGGGCCCTTCGCCCGCATCCGCCCCGGAACGGTGTGCGAGCAAGAGGCCCGCATCGGCAATTTCGTGGAAGTCAAACAATCGCACATCGGTGCCGGTTCCAAGGTGAACCATCTGAGTTACGTGGGCGACACCCAGATGGGCCGCGACGTGAACGTGGGGGCCGGCACCATCACCTGCAATTACGACGGCGCGCGCAAGCATCGCACCGTGATCGGCGATGGCGCCTTCATCGGTTCCGATACCCAGCTGGTGGCACCGGTTACCGTGGGCGCCGGCGCCACCATCGGTGCCGGCTCCACCATCACCCGCGATGCACCGCCGGGGGAGCTGACTCTGAGCCGCGCGCCCCAACAGACCCGGCCGGGCTGGCGGCGCCCGCAGAAAGCGGCAGCGAAGAAGGCCGGGTCTTGAACGAAGGGAGGCACAGCGCATGTGCGGCATCGTAGGCGCGGTGGCGGAACGGGACGTGGTCCCCATTCTCATGGAAGGGCTTCGGCGTCTGGAGTACCGCGGTTACGATTCGGCGGGCATCGCCGTTCTGGACGAAGGCCGCTCCCTGTGCCGCGTGCGCATGCCGGGCAAGGTGGCCACCCTGGCCCAGGCCCTGCAGGAAGGCACCCTGCATGGCAGCATCGGCATCGCCCATACCCGCTGGGCCACCCATGGCGTGCCCAGCGAATCCAATGCCCATCCCCACGTTTGCCGCAAGACCGTGGCGGTGGTGCACAACGGCATCATCGAGAATCACGAGCGGTTGCGCGAGGCGCAGCAGGCGCAAGGCTACGAATTCACCTCCCAGACGGACACGGAGGTGATCGCCCATCAGGTCTATCATTATTTGGACGGCGGCCTCCCGCTGCTCGAAGCCGTGCAGCGGGCGGTGCAGGACCTGGAGGGGGCCTATGCCCTGGGTGTGATCAGCACCCGCGACCCCGATCTCCTGGTGGCGGCCCGGCGCGGCAGTCCACTCATCATCGGCATCGGCATCGGCGAACACTTCATCGCCTCCGACGTCGCCGCGCTGCTGCCGGTGACCCAGCGCTTCGTGTTCCTGGAGGAGGGCGACGTGGCCGCCATCCGCCGCGACCGTCTGCTGATCTTCGATGCGCGCGGGCGGCAGGTACAGCGCCCGGAGCGCATTTCGGAGATCTCCGCCAATGCCGTGGAACGCGGTCCCTACCGCCACTACATGCTCAAGGAGATCTACGAGCAGCCCCGCGCCATCGCCGACACCCTGGAGGGCCGCCTCTATCAGGGGCGGGTGCTGGAGGAATCCTTCGGCGCCGGCGCCGGAGAGATCTTCGATCGGGTGCAGGGCGTGCACATCATCGCCTGCGGTACCAGCTATCACGCCGGCCTCATTGGGCGTTACTGGCTGGAATCGCTGGCCGGGATACCGTGCAGCGTGGAAGTGGCGAGCGAATTCCGCTACCGGCGTCCGGTGGTGCGCAACAGCTCCCTCATCGTCACCCTGTCCCAGTCCGGAGAGACGGCCGACACCCTGGCGGGCCTGCAGGAGGCCAAGCGCCTGGGATTCGGCCATTCCCTGGCCATCTGCAACGTGCCGGAGAGTTCCCTGGTGCGGGAGTCCGAGCTGGTGCTCATGACCCGCGCCGGGCCCGAGATCGGCGTGGCCTCCACCAAGGCCTTCACCACCCAGCTGGTGGCCATGATGATGCTGGTGATGGTGCTGGGGCGCCGTTTCGGCATGCGCCCGGAGACCGAGACTGGGCTGGTGCAGCAACTGGAACGCCTGCCCCGTCTGGTGGAAGAGGTACTGGAACTGGACGACCGCATCCAGGAGCTGGCCCAGGCCTTCGCGGACAAGCACAACGCCCTCTTCCTGGGCCGGGGCGCCCAATATCCGGTGGCCATGGAAGGGGCACTCAAGCTCAAGGAGATCTCCTACATTCATGCCGAGGCCTATCCCGCCGGTGAACTCAAGCACGGTCCCCTGGCGCTCATCGACGCCGACATGCCGGTGGTGGCGGTGGCGCCCAACAACGAGTTGCTGGAGAAGCTCAAGTCCAACCTCCAGGAAGTACGCGCCCGCGGCGGCCAGCTCTTCGTCTTCGCCGACAGCGAGGCCGGGGTGGAAGCGGAAGGGAGCGTCTTCGTTTTGCCCGTGGCCCCTGCTGAGGACAGTATCGCGCCGGTCATCTACAGCGTACCCCTGCAGCTGCTCGCCTACCACGTGGCCGTGCTCAAGGGTACCGACATCGATCAGCCCCGCAACCTGGCCAAGTCGGTGACCGTGGAATAGAGCCGCTACTGCGCACGGCACAGCGCGGTCGCCTATAGGCTCACGATACGACTCGCGTGGAATTTTGCGAGAGCTTCTACTGCATCATCTAGGCAGGCTGTCGAAATTCTACTCATGCGGCGCGATCCAGTGTTGAAAAATGGCCCGAAATGCACATTTACCATTTTAGACTGCGCTTTCTCGGCCGTTTTCGCCCTGTCTCGCACTCGCCTGAGCGAATTTCAACAGCCTGCAGGGATTCAAGACCATTCAAGCCGCCGTACATAACTGCCGATAGCAGGGTCAGGATCCCGGCCGGGCAATCGGTTCCGGTGCAGGGAAAGAACAATAGGATATATCTCAAAATTCCTCGTAAGTCGCGTTGTGCGTCCGCGGCTGCGCAGCACAGTACTTGGGTTACGGGCGGCACAACACCGCCGGCGCAGCCGTGGTTTGTAACCCCTTGGGGCGTCGGTAATTCTCAGGCGCCCGCCGCGGCGGGACATGTCGGTATGGCCAGCATCAGGCCTGCGCCATGTTACCCCACCAAAAAACGCCCGGCGCGCGGTTGTGGGGCATTTTGAGGAAGTTCTGGCAACAACATTCCCATAGCATCGCAAGGCACCACGGTGCGCCGGAATCGAGTGAAAGAGGCCCATGCTGTCCAATCCAGATCTCGCGCGCAAGTTGCAATTGTGTTCCGATCTTCCTTCCCCGGCGGGGATCGCCATGCGCATCATCGAGTTGTGCCAGGATGCCGAGGCCACGCTGAACGAAGTGGCCGCAGTGGTGGGACAGGACCCGGCCATCTCCGCCAAATTGATGCGCATGGCCAACTCGCCCTTCTATGCCCGCAAGCGCAAGACCGAGAACATCCGCCAGGCCATCGCCCTGTTCGGCCTCAACGGTACCCTGGTGCTGGCGCTGGGCTTTTCCGTGGTGGGCGAGAGCCGCCGGGACGGCGGGGGCATCGATCACAACCAGTTCTGGCGCCGGGCCCTGGCCTGTGCCATCTGCGCCCAATTGCTGGGTGCGCGCCTGGAGCCCGCACGCAAAGAAGAATTGTTCCTGGCCGCCTTGCTGCAGGACATCGGTATCTTGGCCATCGAGAAAGTGATACCCGGCTTCTACGCCGAACTGCCCCCTTCCCACATCGGCCACGAGCAGATCGCGACCGAGGAACGGGAGCGGTTGGCCTGCGACCACGCCGAGGTGGGGGCCTGGCTGCTGCAGAACTGGAATATGCCGGAAGACCTGGTGGTGGCGGTGGCGCACAGCCACCGTGGTGATCCGGGGAATCGCTTCAATCAGATCGTGGCCGTGGCCAGTCTGCTGGGGGATTTGTGGTGGCACGAGGAGGATCCCCAGCGGCGCCTGCGCATGGCGGCCGACGCCGCTCATACCGACCTCGATGTGAGATTGGAGGAACTCACGGAGATCATCGAAGAGGCCGCGGTGCAGCTTCAGGCCACGGCGTCCACTTTCGATCTGGACGTCGCTGGTCATGTATCTCCCGAGCTGTTGTTGGAGAAGGCCAGGGAGTTGATGAGTCTCATCACAGTCACCACTTTGCAGGAGACCTCGGCCCTCAAGGAGAAGGCCGAAGCGTTGACCACGTATAACCAGCGGTTGCGGGAACAGAATCGCCGCGACAATCTCACTGGCCTCTACAACCGGGCCTATTTCGATCAAGTGCTGGCGGCGGAATACCAGTTGGCGCGCGAGAACAACTTCCCGCTCAGCGTGGTGTTCATCGATCTGGACCACTTCAAACAGATCAACGATCTGTACGGTCACGAGGTGGGCGACAAGGCGCTGGTCCACTGCGCGCGCATCATTCAGGAGAATACGCGCCACAGCGACGTGGTTGCCCGCTACGGCGGCGAAGAGTTCGTGGCCATTCTCCCCGGTACCGATACTGGCAGTGCGCAGTCCGTTTGCGAGCGCATGCTGGAGGCCCTGCGCCGTTCACCGCTGGTGTTGGACGATGGCCGGGCACTCATCATCACCGCTTCCATCGGCATCGCCGTGTTGGATGAGTTAGAGCAGGTGCGCGATGCCTACGATCTTTTGCGCCAGGCCGACCGCGCCCTGTACAAGGCCAAGGACAGCGGCCGCGACCAGTTGAAGATCTATTGCGCCTGAGTCCATCTGCCGCGCACTCGTTCTACCTTTTTGTTCGAATCCGATTTGATCCACGCCACCGGCAGTGGTCGGCTATAGATACCGAAGGAAAGCGCCTGCCGCGCTGATCGAGTTCCTCGCCCACGGCGTTGTCCAGGGCATGCTTCGACATGAGGCCTTGGGGCGAAATTGCGACGCCTGCAGGGCGGTGGTAAGGTGGTAGCGGTGAATCGCCATCAGCGCTGCAAGAATCACCCATGATCGCGCACGGACCGGAGGGGACGACAAGGTGACCGCAAGGTCGGGCGGCCGCCCGGTGATCTTCGGCGAGGTGCTGTTCGATTGCTTTCCCGGTGGCGAACGGGTGCTGGGCGGCGCCCCCTTCAACGTGGCCTGGCACCTGCAGGGCTTCGGCGCCGCGCCGCTGTTCATCAGCCGCATCGGTGACGACGCCCTGGGGGCCCGGGTGCGGGACACCATGCAGGCCTGGGGCATGGACCTGGCCGGATTGCAAGTGGACCCGGCGCACCCCACGGGTGTGGTGCAGGTGCAACTGGAAGGCGGGCAGCCCAGTTACCACATCGTGCCGCGACAGGCCTACGATTTCGTGGCGGCGGCGGACGCCGCTGCGGCCCTGCAGGGCATCGAGGCCGCCCTGCTCTATCACGGCACGCTGGCCTTGCGCCACGAAGTGTCGCGCGCCGCTTTGGAGACCTTGCGTCGAGCGGTGCGCCCGGTGTGCGTGGATCTCAATCTGCGGGCTCCCTGGTGGGACAGCGAGATCGTGCACGCCGTGTTGCACGGGGCCCAGTGGGTCAAGCTCAACGACGAGGAACTGCGAGCGCTGAGCCTATTGCCGCCAAATGGGGATTACTGGCGGGAGGAAGACCTGCTGGCGGCGGCCCAGGCGCTGCGCCAGCGCTATGGCCTCGAACTCCTCGTCCTCACGCGCGGCGCGGCGGGCGCCTGCCTGGTGACCGCCGAACGCCACTGGCAGGGGACGCCGGAGGCGGTGGCACGGGTGGTGGACACCGTGGGGGCCGGCGACGCCTTCGCCGCCGTGGCCCTGCTGGGGCTGTTGCAAGGCTGGTCCCATGCCGCCACCCTGCGGCGCGCCCTGGATTTCGCCGCCCGCATCTGTACCATCCGCGGGGCCACCACCACCGATCGCGAACTCTACACCGAGACGCTGCGCCGCTGGCAGGAAGAGGGGGCGGCGCATGGCTGATCGGGAAGGACTCTACATCCTGCTCATCAGCGTGCACGGCCTCATTCGGGGCCACGACCTGGAGTTGGGCCGCGACGCCGATACCGGCGGCCAGGTGAAATACGTGCTGGAGCTGGCGCGGGCCCTGGCGGCCCATCCCCGCGTGGCACGAGTGGATTTGCTCACCCGCCAAGTGCTGGATCCCAAGGTGGACGAAGACTACGCCCGCCCCCTGGAACAGGTCGCCCCGCGGGCCTACATCGTGCGCTTGCCCTGCGGGCCGCGGCGCTATCTGCGCAAGGAAGTGCTGTGGCCCTATCTGGACAGCTTCGCCGATCGCGCCCTGGCCCATGTGCGTGCCGTGGGCCGGGTGCCGGATCTGGTGCATGCCCACTACGCCGACGCCGGCTACGTGGGGATTCGCGTCTCCAGTCTGCTGGAAGTGCCCTTCGTCTTCACCGGCCATTCCTTGGGCCAGGTCAAGCGCCGTCGGCTCATGGAGCAGGGGCTCAGGCCGGAGGTCATCGAGGCCCAGTACAAGATCAGCCAGCGCATCGAGGCCGAAAACCAGGTGCTGGATCACGCCGATCTGGTGATCGCCAGCACCCACCAGGAAGTGGGCCAGCAATACAGCCTCTACGACAATTACCAGCCGCGGCGCATGGTGGTCATCCCCCCCGGCATCGATCTGCACCGCTTCCATCCACCGCGGCGGGGCTGGCAGCGCCCGCCCATCGCCGACCAGATCGCCCGTTTCCTGCGCGACATGAACCGCCCCATGGTCCTGGCCCTGTCCCGGCCCGACCCGCGCAAGAACATCGCTGCCCTGGTACACGCCTTCGGCGGCAACCCGCGCTTGCGCGAGATGGCCAATCTGGTGATCTTCGCCGGCACCCGGGACGACATCACCACCATGGAGAAAGGGCCGCGGCGGGTGCTCAGCGAGTTGATGCTGCTCATCGACCGGTACGATCTCCATGGCATCACCGCCTACCCCAAGCACCACGAGCCCGAGGACGTGCCCGACATCTACCGCCTGGCGGCCCGCAGCCGCGGGGTGTTCGTCAATCCCGCCCTCACCGAGCCCTTCGGGCTCACCCTGCTGGAGGCCACCGCCAGCGGCCTGCCCATCGTCGCCACCTCCGACGGCGGCCCGCGCGACATCATCGAATATTGCAAGAACGGAGTGCTCATCGACCCCCTGGACACCGAACGCCTGGGTGAGGTGCTGGTGCAGGTGCTCGGCGACCGACGCCAGTGGAACCGCTGGTCCAAGGCGGGCCTGGCCGGGGTACGCCGCCATTTCTCCTGGGAGGGACACGTCAATACCTACCTGCGCGAGGTGAGCAAGGTGTTGCGCCGCAGCCGCCGGCGCAAGGGCACCAGCGCCCCCCTCAAGAGCCGCCTGCCCACCGCCGACCGCATCCTGGTATGCGACATCGACAACACCCTGATCGGCGACCGCGAGGCCCTGGAGCGGCTGCTGGCCCTGCTGGCCGACTATCACGGCCACATCGGCTTCGGCGTCGCCACCGGCCGGCGCATCGAGAGCGCCCGCAAGGTGTTGCGCGAGTGGGGCGTGACCATGCCCGATTTCTTCATCACCGCCGTGGGCAGCGAGATCCATTACGGGCCCAAGCTGGTGGAGGACAGCGGCTGGCTGCGCCACATCGATTTCCGCTGGGAGCCCGCCGCCGTCCATACCGCCCTGCAGGACGTGCCGGGATTGCGCCTGCAGCCCAAGGAGGAACAGCGCGCCTTCAAGATCAGCTATTTCGTCGATCCCGAGCGGGCCCCCGCCCTGCGTGAGATCAAACGGCGCCTGCGCAAGAAGGATCTGCACGTCAACGTCATCTATTCGCACCAGGCCTTTTTGGATATCCTGCCGGTGCGCGCCTCCAAGGGTGCAGCGCTGCGCTATTTTGCCGATAAATGGGGTATTCCGGTGGAGCACATCCTGGTGGCCGGAGACTCGGGCAACGACGAAGACATGCTGGGAGGAGAGACCTTGGGCGTGGTGGTAGGCAATCACAGCAGTGAACTGGAACACCTGCGCGGTGGCGAGCGCATCTATTTCGCCGAGGGGGCCTATGCCTGGGGCATCCTGGAAGGCATCGAGCACTACGACTTCCTCGGCTCATTCAGGCTGGATGCGGAGGACTGAGATGGCCGCCCTGCAAGACTATCTGCACCAGCATCGCGAGGCCTGTTTCCTGCTCCTGCGCCGCCTGGTGGGGCTGGGCAAACCCTTTCTCCTGCGTTCCGAGATCTGGGACGAGCTGGAAGACTTCTGCTGCGAGTACGACCAGCTCCAGTTCGACGAGTCGCCCTTCTGCAAGACCCTGCGCTCGGCGCAGGAGGCCGCGGTGGAGTCTCCCTGGCTCTATCTCGCCACCCGGCCCTATGTGGCACGCTGGAAGTACCTGCGCATCCATGCCGAATCCCTGGACGTGGAAACCATTTCCGTCTCCCGCTATCTGGCCTGCAAGGAACGCCTGGTGGAGGGCCGCAGCCGGGAGAACGGCTGGCTGCTGGAATTCGACATCGGCCCCTTCAGCCGCGAGTTTCCCAAGTTGCGCGAGTCGCGGTCCATCGGCCGCGGGGTGGAGTTCCTCAACCGGCGCCTGTCCAGCCAGCTCTTCCAGGAGCTGGGCACCGGCGAGCGCCACATCCTGGATTTTCTCACGGTCCATCAGGTCCAGGGCCAGCAACTCATGCTCAACGACCGCATCACCAGTGTCTCCGAGTTGCGCAAGAGCCTGCGCAAGGCCGAGGACTATCTCGCCCTGCAACCGCCCGAGGCGGGCTGGGACGAGGTGGGACACACCCTGCAGAGCCTGGGCTTCGAACCGGGCTGGGGGCGCACCGTGGCGCGCATGCGCGACACCCTGTCGCTGCTCACCGACATCCTGGAGGCCCCCGATCCTGGCAACCTGGAATTGTTCCTGGGCCGCATTCCCATGATCTTCAATCTGGTGATCATCAGCCCGCACGGCTACTTCGCCCAGGACAACGTCCTGGGCCTGCCGGACACCGGCGGGCAAGTGGTCTACATCCTCGACCAGGTGCGCGCGGTGGAGAAGGAGATGCGCCGTCGCATCGCCGAGCAGGGACTGGACATCGATCCCCAGATCCTGGTGCTCACCCGCCTCATCCCGGAGGCCCAGGGCACCACCTGCGACCAGCGCATCGAGCGCATCGTCGGTACCGAGCACGCCCGCATCCTGCGCGTGCCGTTCCGCAATCCCGACGGCGAGGTCGTGTCCCATTGGATCTCGCGTTTCGAGGTGTGGCCCTATCTGGAGCGCTTCGCGCGCGATGCGGAAAAAGAAGTACTGGCGGAACTGGCGGGACGGCCCGACCTCATCATCGGCAACTATTCCGACGGCAACCTGGTGGCCACCATCATGGCCCATCGCCTGCGCGTCACCCAGTGCAACATCGCCCACGCCCTGGAGAAGACCAAGTACCTGATGTCGGACCTGTACTGGAAGGACAACGACGCCCAATACCACTTCGCCTGCCAGTTCACGGCCGATCTCATCGCCATGAACGCCGCCGACTTCATCATCACCAGCACCTATCAGGAGATCGCCGGCAATGCCGAGAGCGTGGGCCAGTACGAGAGCTACAGCGCCTTCACCCTGCCCGGCCTGTACCGGGTAGTGAACGGCATCGAGATGTTCGATCCCAAGTTCAACATCGTCTCGCCCGGCGCCAACGCCGACATCTATTTCCCCTATACCGAAACCGGGCGCCGCCTCACCGTCCTGCACAGTGAGCTGGAAGAGCTGGTCTATGGCCAGCGCCAGGATCAGTACGCGCGCGGCGTGCTGGCGGAGCGCGACAAGCCCCTGTTGTTCTCCATGGCACGCCTGGATCACATCAAGAACATCACCGGCTTGGTGGAGTGGTACGGCAGGAACGAACGGCTGCGCGAACAGGTCAATCTCCTGGTGGTGGCCGGGCACGTGGATTCGCAGCTTTCCAAGGACCGCGAGGAACAGGAACAGATCGCCCTCATGCACCAGCTCATGGACCGCTACGACCTCAACGGCCAGATGCGCTGGCTGGGCGTCCAGTTGGAGAAGAACCTGGCTGGGGAGCTGTACCGCTTCGTCGCCGACCGCCGCGGCGCCTTCGTCCAGCCCGCCCTGTTCGAAGCCTTCGGCCTCACGGTCATCGAGGCCATGAGCACCGGCCTGCCCACCTTCGCCACCCGTTACGGCGGTCCCCTGGAGATCATCGAACACGGCGTCTCCGGCTTTCACATCGAACCCAACCACGGCGACCAGGCGGCCGAGATCATGGCGGATTTCTTCGAGCGCGCCGCCCGCGAGCCCGAATACTGGGAGGAGATCTCGAAAAACGCCCTGGAACGCATCCGCAGCCGCTATACCTGGACCCTGTACGCCGAGCGCATGATGACCCTGTCGCGCATCTACGGCTTCTGGAAATACGTCACCAATCTGGAGCGCGAAGAGATCCGCCGCTATCTGGAGATGTTCTACGCCCTGCAATACCGGCCCCTGGCGGACAAAGTCCCCCATTGAGTACGGCCACGCCCAAGTCGGTCGGGATTCCGGGAGATCCGCCACAGGGCCGTATCGAGTGTGCACCCGCCCGCCCCCATCGGGATGCAATCGGCGCCCGGATCTGCTACATTGTCCCGCCGGCCTCGCGCGGCAAAGATCCCCTCACCCCGGCCCTCTCCCTGAGGGGGAAGCCGCGCAAAGAATCACGAACACATGCGCCCGTAGCTCAGTTGGATAGAGCGTTGGCCTCCGGAGCCAAAGGTCAGAGGTTCGAATCCTCTCGGGCGCGCCA
>WFNO01000026.1 GCA_015488555.1 Gammaproteobacteria bacterium | reverse complement strand
GCACCGGGGCGCCGCAATCCAACCTCTCCCAGCATCTGGCCAAATTGCGCATGCTGGGCATCCTGCAATGCGAGCGCCGCAGCCAGCACATCTATTATCAGGTGGCCGATCCCGCCTATCTGCGCATCATCGAGGCCCTCAAGGCCGTCTACTGTCCCGACACCCCTCGCCGCAGCCCGCAGCCACAGAAGGAGACACACCCATGAAACTTTCCCCTGCAACCTTCCGCAAGACCATGTGGGTCCTCCTGCCGGCGGCCCTGCTGGCGGCCTGTGCGCGGGAGGAAATCCAACCCGTGGAACAGGATGGCGAGGAGGTGGCGGCCGAACTGTTGCAAGTGACCGTGGAGGAGATCCCGGAAACCTACAGCACCACCGGCACCCTCATCGCCGACGACCGCGTGGAAATCGCCTCCCGCCTCATGGGCTTCATCCGCGAACTGCGGGTGCGCGAGGGCAGCACGGTGAAGAAAGGCGACCTGCTGCTCACCATCGATCCCACCGAGATCGAGGCCCGTCTCTCCGAAGCACGCGCCCGCCTCGCCCAGGCCCAGGCACGGGTCAACGAGATCGAGGTGGACTTCCGCCGCTACAAGAGGCTCTACGAACAGAAACTGATCCCCGCCAGCCGCTTTCAGAAGGCCGAGCTGGCCCTGCAGGTGGCCCGTGAAGAACTGCGCGTGGCCCAGGCCAATCTGCGTCGCGTGGAGGTGCAACTCCAGTATGCCGAGATCCGCTCTCCGGTGGACGGGGTGGTGGTGGAGAAGCGCAAGCAGACCGGGGACATCGCCACCCCGGGCGCGGCCATCCTGGTGATCGAGAACCCGGACAACATCGTCCTCAAGACCTTCATCCGCGAGGACCACGTCTCTCACGTGCAAGTGGGCGACCGCCTGGTGGTGACGGTGGATGCGGCGCGCCTGAAGACCATCGGCACCGTCACCCAGGTGGTGCCGGCCGGAGACCCCGCCACCCACAGTTATCTGGTGAAAGCCACCCTGGAAGAGACCGGCCAAGCCCGCATCGGCATGTTTGCCCGCGCCGAGTTTCTCATCGGCAGCAAGTGGGGCATCCTCATCCCCGAAGAGGCCCTCGTCCGGCGCGCCGATCTGCCCGGGGTCTATGTGGTGGACGAACAGGGAGTGGCCCATTTCCGCATGCTGCGTGTCGGCCGCCGCATGGACGGGCGCGTGGAGATCCTCGCCGGACTGCGCGGCGTAGAACGCATCGTCCTGCGCGCCGCGACCCCGGTGCACACGGGTGACCGTATCGTCGCCGCCGACGGGTCCGAGCGTGATTCCGGCAGCGGGTCCCTGAGCGAAGGGCGGGAAGGTCCGGCATGAGCACGCGCCTCAACATCGCCGGCCGGCTGGGCCGGGCAGCCATGCATTCCTACATCACCCCCACCGCCTGCCTGCTCATCTCCCTGTTCGGCCTGGTGGCCCTGTTCGTCACTCCGCGCGAGGAGAATCCCCAGATCGACGTACCGGCGGCCAATGTCTTCGTGCGCATGCCGGGCGCCACACCGGAGGAGGTGCTCAACCTGGTGGTACGCCCCCTGGAGAGGGTATTGCAGGAGATGACCGGGGTGGACCACACCTATGGCCTGGCCAGCGACTCGCTGGGCATGGTCACCGTGCAGTTCGAGGTGGGCGAGGACAAGGAGGCCAGCCTGGTCAAGCTCTACGACCGCCTAATGCACAACCTGGACCGCATCCCGCCGGGGGCCAGCCAACCCCTGGTGAAACCCACGGACGTGGACGACGTGCCCATCCTCACCCTCACCTTTTCCAGCGACCACCACAGCGACCTGGAACTGAAACGCCTGGTGGACCGCGTCAAGGAGCAGCTCAGCCCGCTGCCGGGGGTGTCCGTGGTAGACGTCATCGGCGGGCGCGACCGGCGCATCACCATCGACATCGACCCGGAACGCCTGGCCAGCTACGGCATCCCCCTGGGCCAGCTCTATCGCAGCCTGCGGGCCGCCAATTTCGAGGTCCCGGTGGGCAGCGCCGTGGACGACAACCAGGTGAAGCTCATCCGCCTCGACGGCGCCTTGCGCAATGCCGAGGAAGTGGGTCGCATCGTCGTCACGGTCGCGGGCGAGCGGCCCATCTACCTGCGCGACGTGGCCGAGATCCGCGACGACGGCGGCGAGATCGAACGCGTGCACCGCATCGGCTTCGGACCCGGAGCCGCGCGGGAAGCGGAGGCAGGCCGGCCGGCGCCCGCCGGTGAACCGGAACAGGTGGCCGTCACCCTCACCCTGGCCAAGAAACGCGGCACCAACGCCGTGGTGGTGAGCCAGCGCGTGCTGGACAAACTGGAGACCCTGAAAGGCGACTTCATCCCCGACGACGTGCGCGTCACAGTGAGCCGCGACTCCGGCGAGCGCGCCGACGCCGCCGTCAATCTGCTCATCGAGCATCTCGTCATCGCCATCGTCTCCGTGGTGCTCATCCTGCTGCTGTTCCTGGGCTGGCGTGAGGCCGCCATCGTCACCCTCAACATTCCCCTCATCCTGTTCATCGTCCTGGCCATCGGCTTCGTCGCCGGGCAGACCATCAATCGCATCACCCTGTTCGCCCTCATCCTGGCCCTGGGCTTGCTGGTAGACGACGCCATCGTGGTGGTGGAGAACATCCACCGCCACCTGGAAAAGGGCGCCGCTACGCTCAAGGACAAGGCCGCCGCCATCATCCGTGCCACCAACGAGACCGGCCGCCCCACCATCATTGCCACCTTCGCCGTCATCCTGGCCTTCATTCCCATGGCCTTCGTCACCGGCATGATGGGACCCTACATGGGGCCCATCCCCTTCAACACTCCGGTGGCCATGCTCGCCTCCCTGGTGATCGCCTACATGTTCACGCCCTGGCTCGCCCAGCGCTGGCTGCCCTGCCGCATGCCCGGCCCCACCCTGGAAGAAGAGGGCGAGACCCCCAAGGACTGGCTGCACCGGCTCTACACCCGTCTGGCCCGACCCCTGCTGGAACGCCGCGCGGTGCAATGGATCTTCTGGGCCGTGGTGGGGCTCCTGTTCCTGGTGGTGCTCTGGCAGCCTGCCTGGCAGTTCCTGCGGCCCGAAGGCGTGGGCGGTCCCCTCACGCCCGGCACCGTGGAATTGAAGATGCTGCCCAAAGGCAACAAGAACACCTTCAACATCACCCTGGACATGCCCGAGGGCACCCCCCTGGAAATCACGGACGCCGTGGCCCGCGAGATCGGCGACGTGCTGCGCCGCCATCCCATGGTCACCGATTACGAGACCTATGTGGGCATGGCGGGCCCGGTGGACTTCAACGGCATGCTGCGCGGCGCCACCGTCAAACAAGGCCCGCACGTGGCCGAGATCCGCGTGAATCTGGTGGACAAGCGCGAGCGCCGCATCCAATCGGAAGAGATCGTATTGCAACTGCGCGACTGGCTGCGCCCGGTGGCCGAGCGCCATCCCAGCGCCAACATCAAGCTGGTGGAAGATCCCCCAGGACCGCCGGTGCGCGCCACCTTGCTGGCGGAAATCTACGGTCCCGACTACGAAACCGCCCGGCGCCTGGCCGGTGAGGTACGCGCAGCCTTCGAAGACACCTGGGACCTGGTGGACATCGACGACTCGGTGGACGCGCAACAGATCCAGTATCGGGTCACCGTGGACAAGGAGAAGGCGGCCGCGGCCGGGGTGGACACGGAGGCCGTGGCCACCCTGCTGCGGGACTTCGTGGCCGGCTTCCCCATCGGCAAACTGCACGCGGAACAGGAGCGGCACCCGGTGACCATCCAGGTGCAACTGCCGCGGCGCTTCCGCATCGCCCCCCGCGACCTGGACCGCCTGTTCGTCACCGCCGCCGATGGCCGGCGCATCCCGGTGGCGGCCATCGCCAAGGTGGAAGAGGTACCCGCACCGCGTCCCATCTACACCAAGGACGGTTTCCCCGTGGTCTACGTGAGCGGCGAGCCGGCCACCGGCTCCCAAGTCTACCCCCTGCTGGACCTGGATCGGCGCCTGGACGGCAGCGAATTGTTGCCCGGCGTGCGCCTGCGCACCGGCGGCCTGGGATTCCGGGATCCCGTCCCGGATCCCACCTTCGACTATCAATTGCTGTGGGACGGGGAGATGCGCCTCACGCTGGACGTGTTCCGCGACCTGGGCGCCGCCTTCATGGTGGCCATCGTCCTCATCTACCTGCTGCTGGTGGCCTACTACCGCAGCTTCGTCCTGCCCATCGTGGTCATGGGGGCCATCCCTCTGACCATGATCGGCATCTTTCCCGGGCACCTCATCACCGGCCAGCCCTTCACCGCCACCTCCATGATCGGCATGATCGCCCTGGCCGGCATCGTTGTGCGCAATTCGGTGCTGCTCATCGATTTCATCCTCGAACACCGGGCCCGCGGTGCCAGCCTGGAAGACGCGGTGCTGGAAGCCGGTGCGGTACGCACGCGCCCCATCCTGCTCACCGCCCTGGCGGTGATCGCCGGCACTTCCATCATGATCGCCGATCCGGTGTTCGGCGGCCTGGGGGTCTCCATGGCCTTCGGCACCTTCGCCTCCACCACCCTGACGCTGTTCGTGATCCCGCTGATCTATTACCTGTGGCAGCGCGGGCGGCCGCAATCGCCGGATTCTGAATCCCTGTGCAAGACCTGAAGCAACGAGGAGTAGTCCCATGACCGTAGAACGACTCATCCGCATCATCGCCGGCGGCTTCATCCTGATCTCGCTGCTGCTGGCCTGGGCCTACAACGACGCGACCCTGAACGAGCCCACCTGGTTGTGGTTCACGGCCTTCGTGGGCGCCAATCTGTTCCAATCGGGTTTCACCCGCTGGTGCCTGATGGAACAGATCTTGAAAAAACTGGGTGTCAAATGCGGTTGCGACGATGATGTCTGACCCCCGCCGAGGAGCGCCCGGTTCATGAGCCCCTGGCTGTGGCTGGGTGCCCCCTTCATCGGCCTGTTGTTGGGGCTGTTCGGCGCCGGCGGTGGCATGCTCACCGTGCCCCTGCTCACCTATGGCGCCGGCATGCCCATCAAGGAGGCCATCGCCACCAGCCTCTGGATCGTGGCCGTCGTGAGCCTCATCGCTGCCACCCAACAGCGGGCCTGGCGCGTGGTGCGCCTCAATCTGCTGCTGTTCTTCGGCGGCGGGGGCGTACTGGGCGGCATGCTCGGGGCCTGGATCGGCACCTGGATCGCGTCCTGGGTACAACAGGGACTGTTCGCCCTGCTCCTGCTGGTGGTGTCGTGGTGGATGCGCCACGTCCAGCTCAGCGACGTGCATGTGGAACAACCCTGCCGTTGCGGTGTGGCCCTGATCACGGGCATGGCCCTGGGGCTGGCCACCGGACTGCTGGGTGTGGGCGGTGGTTTCCTCATGGTGCCCACCCTGCTGTTCCTGGGCATCTCCCACCTGCCCACCGCCGTGGCACATTCCCTGGTGCTCGTCACCTTCCACGCCACCGCTGGCGGCCTGGTCTACCTGGGTGAGATCCCGCTCTCGCCCGGTCTGGTGATCGGCGTCGCCCTGCTGGCGGGACTGGGCAGCCTGGTGGGCAGCCGGCTCCTGCACCGCCTGCCACGCGCCCCCCTGCAAAAGGCCTTCAGCATCGGCCTGGCCCTGCTGGGACTCTACATGGGTGGACAGCTGGTGGTGCAATACACGTGATCCAGGCTCAGGAACCTGATCTCAGACGTCAGGAATCATCGCCCATCGTCCGACCTCCGATCGAATATCCTCCAACAGGCCGTTGAAATTCGCTCGGGCGAGTGCGAAACCAGGCGAAAATGGCCGAGAAAGCGCAGTTTATATGGTAAACGAGCATTTCGAGGCCATTTTCAACACCGGATCGCGCCGCGTGAGTAGCATTTCAACAGCTAAAGTTCACCTGCCTGCGGACGACTACCTTCCGGGTACTGCGCTGGATCAGCATCGGAAAGAACGCGCGATGGAACCGGACCGACGCCAGGAAGAACGCCTGCGCTTCTGCATGGAGGAATGCCGGGGCACCTTCACCTTGGAGGCCCAGGGGGAAGAATTCGAGATCGACGAGGTCACGGACCTGTCCCTCTCCGGCATGGGCTTCGAGATGAACGGCTATCTGGACCCCGACACGCCCGTGTGTCTCACCTATGAAGAAGACGATCAGCGCATCCGCCTCACCGGCCGCATCATCTGGTGCGAGGACCATCCCACCGATCACGGCCGCTATCAATACGGATTGGTATTCCACTACTCGGCGCGCGACGACAACAGCCGCCTGCTCCAGGCCCTGCAGGATTACTTCGCGCTCGAACGGCGCAGTATGCTGGACGACGAACTGGAATTCTGAATGTCTCCTTTGCCCACCAGGGCCGCACAGCAAGGCTCTCTCAACAACATCCTCTTCAATCGCATGGTTTTTTCGGAATCTGGTCGTTCCCGTCAAAATTCCTTGTGTTAGAATCCTCGTATCGACTCACACGCTCCGGCACCGGACTCCGCCAGCCTGCAACGACCGAGCCTGCAGCCGGCAAAAATACCGTGCGGCACGGGGATGTGATTCCGAACCCGAGCGGTCCGAGGCCAGACCATCTAGGCATCGAGCGAAAAGCATACCCGCATGAACCGAGAGCGCATTGCAGCACAGGACCATTGCATGCCCAGAGAAAATCCGACCTGCTCCGGACCAGCGAGGGGAATGAAGCCGACGGGCGGCGAGGCCGATGCATGAGTCCGTGATGGAAGCACCCGCATCCTCCCCGCGTCCCGGCACGGGGGAGCCTCTCGTCACCCTCCAACTGGGCGGAACCCGCATTACCTTGCTGGGCACGGCCCATGTCTCCCGGGCCAGTGCCGACAAGGTGCGGGAGCTGCTGGATACGGGGGAATACGACGCCGTCGCCGTGGAGCTATGTCCCAGCCGTCACCGGGCCATCGTCGATCCCGACGCCTTGGCGCGCATGGACCTGTTTCAGGTGCTGCGGGAGAAGAAGGCCGCCCAGGTGGCGGCGCACCTCGCCCTCGGCGCCTACCAGCAGCGCATGGCCGAGCAACTGGACATCCTGCCGGGCGCGGAGATGCGTGCCGCCATCGAAGGCGCCGGCCGCCGGAACCTGCCCTTGCTGCTCATCGACCGCGACATCTCCGTCACCCTGAAACGCATTTATCGCAGCGTGCCCTGGTGGCAGCGCCTGCAGCTCATCACCGGACTGCTGGGCAGCGTACTGTCGCGGCGGCGCATCAGTGCCGAAGAGGTGGAACGTCTCAAGGAAGGCGACCTGCTGCAATCCACCTTCACCCAGTTCGCCGAGGAGGCGCGGGCCCTCTACCAGCCGCTCATCGACGAACGCGACCGCTACATGACGGCCCGCTTGCGCCAGGAGGCGGAGCCGGGGCGTTTCCGGCATCTGCTGGCGATCGTCGGTGCAGGACACCTGCAGGGCATGCAGCGATATTTGCAGGAACCGCCCTCTGCACCGCCCGCCGCAGTCATCGCCGAACTGGACGTGGTGCCTCCCCCCAGTTTCTGGCCGCGCGCCATCCCCTGGTTGATCGTCGCCCTCATCCTCACCGGCTTCGCCATCGGCTTTCGCCACAGCAGCGAACTGGGCTGGCAACTGGTGGGTGACTGGGTGCTCATCAACGGCACCCTGTGTGCGCTGGGCGCCCTGCTCGCCCGCGCCCACCCCCTCACCGTGGCCGGGGCCTTCGTCGCGGCGCCCATCACCTCTTTGAACCCCACCATCGGTGCGGGCATGGTCACCGCCGCCCTGGAGACCTGGTTGCGCCGCCCGAGCGTAGGGGACTTCAGCCGCCTGCGCGAGGACACCACCCATTTCCGGGGGTGGTGGCGCAATCGTGTCGCCCGTATCCTGCTGGTCTTTCTTTTCAGCACCCTGGGCTCTGCCGCCGGCACCTATCTGGCGGGTTTCCGCATCTTCGACCGACTCACAGGTTTCTGATCCCCTTTGTACATGAACGCAACCCCGCACATGGGGAGCAAGGCACAATTTTGTTACCATTGAAGGCGCCCGCATACATCGAGTTCAGAAAGGGACCCGGAACGGGCCTGGAACGGGCACGGCTCAGACGACGCCACGGGAGGCGCGTGACGGCCTCCGGCAACGGCTTCACCACGACCATGAGTGGCTTCGTGAGACAAGGACAGTGGACATCGCCCGGGGCCCGAACACCCGGTGGGCGGGCATATTCCGCCCTTTCCAGGCCACCGGCGCTGCCTGCCGCATCGATTCCGAGATGGATCTCGATTCTATTGCCTCAAGTGCTCGCTCTGGCCCTGCTGTCCCTCACCATCCCGCAGGCCGCTCGGGCCGCCTGCGAGGACCCACCGGGCAAAGGCGTCATCTGGATCGAATGCGACAAGCGCGGGGTCGATCTGCGCGGGGCCGACCTGCGGGGGGCCGTGCTCACCCGCACCGACTTCCGGGATGCGGACCTGCGCGGCGCCAAACTCAGCCGCGCCGACTTCAGCTTCGGTGACCTGCGCGGTGCCCGCCTGGACGAGGCCCGCCTGCTCAAGGCCCGCTTTCTGAGCGCCGACCTCAGTGAGGCCAGTATGGCCAAGGCCTATGCCAAAGGCGCCAGCTTCGATCGCGCCCGCCTGCTCCGTACGACCCTGGACGGCGCCCTGCTCGATCAGGCCTCACTCTACCAGAGCGACCTCACCGGCGCGCGCCTGCGCGGCGCCTCGCTGCGCGGGGCGGACCTGCGCCAGGCGGTGCTCGACGGCGCCGACCTCGGCACCAGCGACCTGGAGGGGGCCGATCTGGAACGTGCTTCGCTGGAGGACGCCAGGCTCAGCGAAGCCCGCTTGGTCAAGACCAACTTCACCAAGAGCAACCTGTTGTTCGCCGATCTGCGCAACAGCGATCTCAGCGCCGCCATCCTGGTGGAGGCCATCCTGGAAGAAACCCTGTTCGATGGGGCCCGGCTGGACAAGGCCCAGTGGATCGACCGCCGCCGCTGCCGGCGCGGCTCCCTCGGCACCTGTGAATGAGCCTGTATCTGAGAAAGTGCCTGGCACCTACAAGGCCGCGGTTCAGGTGCGCCTGCCCTTGGCGCCGACGGCGCTCGCGCAGGGATGGCGGCAGGCGAGCACGGCCTGTTTGAGGACGGCCACGGCCCGCGGTCTGGGGAAACTCTCGCGCCAGGCGAGGGCCACCTCGCGTCCCGGCACCGGCCGGCGGAATGGTTTGATGGCCAGCATCTTGCGCGCGTATCGATCACTGCCCACGGCACTGCAAGGCAGCACGGTGACCCCGATGCCCGAGGCCACCATGTAGCGGATGGTCTCCAAGGAGCTGCCTTCCACCGTTTGCTGGATCTCGCCGTTGACCTGCGCCGAACGGCTGCAACCGGGACAGGCGTCCAGCACCTGGTCCCGGAAACAGTGCCCGGCACCCAGCAACAGCAGATTCTCACTCGCCAGCTCCTCGGCGCCGATGCGCTTGCGGCGGCTCCAGCGGTGCTGCACCGGCAGTGCCACCACGAAGGGCTCGTGGTAGAGGGGTTCCACCACTACGCCGGGCATTTCGAAGGGGAGGGCGATGATGATCACGTCCAGCTCCCCCTGCTGCAGGCGCTCGCCCAGGCGCGCCGTGTAATTCTCTTCCACCACCAGCGGCATCTGCGGCGCCAGGGCATGGAGGCGAGGCACCAGATTGGGCAACAGATAGGGACCGATGGTATAGATGGCCCCCAGGCGCAAGGGGCCGCTCAACTCGTCACGGCCCTGCTGGGCGAGCAGGCGCAAGGCGGCGGCCTCTTCCAGTACGCGGCCGGCCTGGGCCACGATGCGTTCCCCGATGTGGGTGACCCGCACCTCGTGCTTGGCCCGCTCGAACAGGACCACACCCAGTTCCTCTTCCAGTTTACGGACCGCCACGCTGAGTGTAGGCTGACTGACGAAACAAGCCGCGGCGGCGCGCCCGAAGTGGCGCTCCCGCGCCAGGGCCACGATGTAGCGCAACTCGTTGAGGGTCATGACCACGATGGTACCAGGATCGGCACGACAAGACAGGCGGTGCGCTCGCCGGCCGGCGAGGCGGGATGCGCGCCCTCACCAGAGGAGGCCGGTGCGAGCATGAGGGTGCGGGCATGAGCCAATGGGTGGCAGGGCGCATCTGCGGCAAGCGGTGCTGGACGGAGAAACTGGTCTCCCTGCAGGTGGAGGCCGAGGTGGCCCCCTTCGTGGCCGGCCAGTTCACCCGCCTGGCCCTGGACCTGGACGGAGAACGCGTCGCCCGCCCCTATTCCTTCGTCAATCCGCCCCAGGAGCGCCCCTTGGAGTTCTATTTCGTGGTGGTCCCCGACGGCCGGCTCACGCCCCACCTGGAACGCCTGGAGCCGGGAGACCACCTGTGGGTGGCCCGCCAGGGTAGCGGTTTCTTCGTCCTCCAGGAGGTCCCGGACGGGCGCGAATTGTGGTGTCTGTCCACCGGCACGGGCATGGGGGTCTTTCTCTCCATTCTCAGGACACCGGAACCGTGGGCGCGCTTCGAACGCGTGATCCTGGTCCATGGCGTGCGCTACGCCCGCGAACTCACCTACGGCGACATCCTCGCCGACATCGGCCGGCAACATCCGGGGCGATTCGTCATGATTCCCATGGTGAGTCGCGAGGAAACCGATTTCGCCCTGCCGGGGCGCATTCCCGGGGCCATCGAAAACGGCAGCCTGGAGGAACGAGCGGGCGTACAACTCGCTCCCGAGCGCAGCCAGGTCATGATCTGCGGCAATCCCGACATGGTGCGCGATACACGCGCGGTGCTGGAGCGGCGCGGCCTGCGCCGCCACCGGCGCCAGGCGCCGGGACACATCACCACCGAGAACTACTGGCGCAGCGCCTGAACGGGCTCAGGAAGGGCCGGCAGCCTCCTCGATCGGCGGCCTCCTGCGCCCGCCCCGGCGGAAAAGCGTCGTGAAAGGGAATTTTCAGGGCGCGAGCGGCGGCTCTTCCAGCGCCGCCACCTGCTCCCGCAGGGCCAGCAGGTGATCCTCCCAGTAGCGCCGGCTGTTGAACCAGGGAAAGGCCTGGGGAAAGGCGGGGTCGTCCCAGCGCCGGGCGAGCCAGGCGGCGTAGTGCAACATGCGCATGGCGCGCAAGGCCTCGATGAGCACCAGTTCCCGGGTATCGAAGTCCCGGAACACGGTATAGCCCCGCAAGAGGTCCCCCAGCCGCGCCGCCATGTAGTCCCGGTCACCGGCGAGGAACATCCACAGATCCTGCACCGCCGGCCCCATGCACACGTCGTCGAAATCCACCATGACGACAATTCCCTCGCGCCACAGGATGTTCCCGGGATGGCAGTCGCCATGGATACGCAGTTCGGCCACCGGCCCGGCTTCCTGGTAACGGGCCTCGATGCCGGCGACCAGGGTCTCCGCCAGGCGGCGGTATTCCGCCGCCAGTTCCCGCGGCACGAACCCGGCCTCCAGGAGAAAACGGTAGGCATCCACGGCATAGTGCTGCACGTTCAGATGGGGGCGGTGGCGGAAAGGACGCACCGCACCCACGGCATGCAACCGGCCCAGGTAACGCCCCAGCAACTCCAGTTGGGCCGGATCGTCGAGTTCGGGCGGGCGCCCGCCCCGGCGCGGGAAGACGGCGAAACGGTAACCGCCGTGATGGAACAGGGTTTCGCCCCGGGCATCGGCCAGCGGGGCGGCCACGGGGATCTCGTGTGCGGCCAGTTCGCGGGTGAAGGCGTGCTCCTCTCGGATGGCCGCGTCGGACCAGCGTCCCGGCCGGTAGAACTTGACCACCACCGGCTCGCCGTCCTCGAGACCGATCTGATACACCCGGTTCTCGTAACTGTTGAGGGCCAACACCCGGCCGTCACAGGAAAACCCCGCTTCCTCCAAGGCCTGAAGGATCTTCTCCGGCCCCAGATCCCGATAGGGCTGCCGGCTGCGGCCTCGCTCGTTGCCTTTGTCGCGTCTGTCTTCGCCGTTCATGGTGGCGCCTCTTCGATGCCGGGTTCCCGCGCTGGCTCTCATCCCGGTTCCGCGCCCGATCTCATACCGGTCGCGCAGGACCTTCCCCCGGTATGGCCGGCATTCTCTTGTTTTTTGAGTGTGTTGCGCTCGAGGGGTTCATCTCCCGGCGGCCCGGCATAACGTGCTCAACCCGCGGCCAGTACGATGGCCCGCCTGGGAGCGGGCAGGCCCTCCACGGTGCGTGCCGGGTCGCGCGGATCGAGAAAGTGCGGCAGGGATTCGAAACGCATCCAGGGCGTGGGCCGCTGCTCCGCCACCGTGGTCACGGTCACGTCCACTACCCGTGGCTTCCGGAAACCACAACGCCGCAACCATCCCAGGAGGGCACCGGGACTGGGAATGAACCAGACATTGCGCATCTTGGCATAGCGCCCGGGAGGGATCAGCACCTCTTCAGGACCGCCTTCGATCACCAAGGTCTCCAGGACCAGTTCGCCGCCAGGCCGCAACAATCTGCGCAGGCCCAGCAAATGGTCCAGAGGGGAGCGCCGGTGATAGAGCACGCCCATGGAGAATACGGTGTCGAATTGCATGGCGGGAACACCGCCGTCCTGTACCGCGAGCAGGTCCTCCAGGCTCAGCGGCAAGACGGTCACTGGCAGCTCCGCGGGCAGGTAACGGGCCGCGGCCCGAAACTGCATCACGTACAGCAAGGTGGGATCGATCCCCAGCACCCATTCCGCACCCGCACCCGCCATGCGCAGGCAGTAGTAACCGTTGCCACAGCCCACGTCCAGGATCCTGCGGCCGGCAAGCCCATGGAGATGGGGGGCGAGGCGCGCCCATTTCCAGTCACTGCGCCATTCGGCATCCACGCGCACGCCGAACCATTCGAAGGGACCCTTGCGCCATGGATGCAGGGCCTGCAGGCCCTGCACCAGGCGCTGGCGGCCGGCGGCATCGATTTGTTCGGCCGTGCCGATGGTGATACAGGCCCCATTCAGGTCGATACGACTGGGATGCAGGCGCGGCAGGCTCGCCAGGGCGGCCCGCCACCGGGACAGGCGGCCATGGCCCCGCTCCCAGATCCGCTGCGCGGCCCGCGCCAGCGCCTGCCGCCAATCGTCCCGTACGCCACCGGCGCCGTGGAGCTCAGTCGCCATGGTCGATGCCGGAACCCCCGGGCACACCCTCAGCGCGCCACCTCCGCTGCGCGGCTTTGCGCGTAGGCATTCTTGATGAAGCTGTAGGGGTCCAGGGTATCGCGAACGATGGTTTCATAGCTGTCCCGGTCCAGAGACACCTCGTTCACGGACTCCACACCGCGTATGGCCAACCGCACCGGAAAATCCTGTACGTAGCGATAGATAGGATCCAGGAACAAGGTGTCTCCCAACAAGCCCAGGCCATCGCGCAGGCTGGAGGGCCCCCACAAGGGCAACACCAAATAGAATCCCTGGCCGATGCCGTAATGCCCCAGCGTCTGTCCCAGGTCCTCCACCTGCGGGCGGAGATTCCAGAACTCGCGCGCCGGGTCGAAGAGCCCCAGCACCCCGATGGTGCTGTTGATCCCGAACCGCAGCGCCTCGACCCCGGTGGCGGTGAATTTGAGTTGCAAACCATTGTTGACGATGCGCACCGGAGCCATGAGATTGTCGTAGAAACGGGCCACCGAACGCCGTACGGGACGCGGCAGGTGGCGCCAACCCCGAGCCACGGGTTTGAGCACGTAGAAATACACCTTGTGATTGAAGGCGAACATGAGGCGATTCCAGGTCTCCAGGGGATCGGGAATGATTTCCCCTTCCTCCCCGAACTCGCCTTCGAAGTCCGCGAACTCCTCGTCTTCGAACCCCTCGTCCCATTCGCTGCTGGAATCGGCCGCCATCCCAACCGACGAATCGAGTACCGGATCAGATGCCGGATCGGACACCGGCACAGGTGCCGGAGCATCCTGCGCCGCCAGGACCGGCATAGTGACCAGGGCGAGCCACAGCATCACCGGCAATGACCCGGCCAGCCGTCCACCACCGCTCGCGGTTCCGGAGCAGGTGAGTTTCTTCATGTGTTCACTTTCGGTTGGTCGCACGTTCTCGTCCCATCTCCCGTCGATCGCCCATACTTGTAGCAGGCGCGCAGATCGCGCTAAGCTCCCTTCCACGGAGGCCTTGGTGATTCCACCATCCCCCACTGAATGTCCAGCCATGCCTGACAAGATCCGCAAGTCCCCGGAGGAATGGCGCGCCTGCCTGACCCCGGAACAATACCACGTCACTCGGGAAGGGGGCACCGAAGCCCCCTTCAGCGGCGCCTATCACGACCACCATGCCGACGGCCGCTACCTGTGCATCTGCTGCCGGGCGCCCCTTTTCGACTCCGCAGCCAAGTTCGACTCCGGTACCGGTTGGCCCAGCTTCCGGCAGCCCATCGACCCGGAGGCGGTGGCCTATCTGCCGGACACGCGCCACGGCATGCAGCGCACAGAAGTCCGCTGCGCCCGTTGCGATGCTCATCTGGGACACGTCTTCACCGACGGCCCGCCTCCGCAGGGACTACGCTACTGTATCAACTCCACTGCCCTGCATTTCCAGCCCCGTGATGCGAACTCACCATGATCTGCATCCCGTCCAACTCGCACGGAACCCAGACATCTACCACGAAGATTTACCAGCAAGACGCATGCCGTCGCGGTCCCATCTCGTGCCCTTCCTTCCGCCCTGATGGTGCAACCCTCGAATGTGGACCGTGACAAGCGCTGCGGAATGCATTACCTTACACCCTGCCAGAGAGTTCAAACCAGAGAAATCTGGCTTCTAGAACTATAGAACGAACAAATGAGAAGGAGGGTTGCGCGCTCATGAACAAGACGATGGTCAGATTCGTGCCTTTGATCACTGCGGGACTCCTACTGGGGGCCTGCGCCAACACCGAGGAACTGCAACGGATCTCCAAAACCGCGGAACAGGCCAAGGCCACTGCGGAAGAAGCCAAGTCCCTGGCCCAAGAAGCCCTGGATATGGCCAATCAGGCACGATCGGAGGCTTCACAAGCCAGTGCTACTGCTCGCAGCGCCCAGAGTGACGCCGGCCGAGCCCGCCGGGAGGCGGCCGAAGCCAAGGAAGCGGCTGCGCGGGCGGAAGAGAAGGCCGAGCGCATGTTCGAAAAATCCATCGCCAAATAATGCCGCCTGCGCGCAAGACCTCCCGCCGGAGGTGACATTCCGGGACACTCCAGATCACGGAAAATCCCCAGCGTAGGAACTACGCTCGAACCGGATCCGCTCGATAGCGGGCGTTCAAGGTTGACAGGCCGCCAACAGACCGTGGCGCATGGCAGGCAGGAGACGGGCTTCCAATCCCCAGTGCCTCTCCAGTTGCGCCTGCGCAGCCACGGCTGTGACACGGTGCCCATAGGGTCCCACCAGCACATGGCACAGGCCATCGTTCAACCGAGCGCGTACGGTCACTGGAAAGGCTTGGCGCGCCAGTCGTCCCGCAAGGGCGAGGGCGTTGCGTCGCTCGTAGAAGGCGCCTACTTGCAATACCCAACCTGATTTCGGGGAATCCGCCTGTTCGTCCAGGGTGCTGATTGTCTCGGGAATGCCCCGGTGACGAGCCGCTACTACCATAGCGCGCATCAACACACGCTCCCTCCACCGTGCCGGCGTCATGGCTGCCAGCGCCTGCATCACCTGGGGCAGATTGGTGGCGGGCGGCGCATTCCCTTCCTGGATGGGCTCATGCGCCTCCAGGTAGAGTACCCCCTCCGCCCGCCCCACCTTGTAGGGATGGTCCACGATGCGTACCGGGGTACCGACCTCCACCTCGTCGAACAAGATCTCGATGTCTTCCGGATACATGCGCAAGCAACCATGGCTGATGCGCCGGCCCACGCCATAGGGCTTGTTGGTGCCGTGGATAAGATAACTGGTTATGCCCAAACGCAAGGCGAATTTGCCCAGGGGATTGTCCGGTCCCGGCGGCACCACCGCCGGTAAGGGTTCTCCCTGCGCGGCGCTCGCCCTACGAATGGACTCGGGCACCACCCAGGCAGGGTCGCGCCTCTTGTCCACGATCCGCGTCACCCCGGTGGGGGTAGCCCATCCCTCCTGACCGATGCCCAGAGGAAAGGTCATGACCACACCGCTGCCGTCTCGTTGGCGGGGAGGAAAATAGTAGAGCCGCATTTCGGCCAGATTGACCACGATGCCCTCGCGGGGAACCGATGGCAACACGAAACGCGCGGGCACCACGATCTCAGTACCGGGTTCCGGCAACCAGGGATCCACACCGGGGTTGGCGGCCACGATCTCGTTGTAACCCAAACCGAAGCGACGAGCAATATCCAGCAGGGTGTCCTCAGCCTCCGCCACCACGGTGATCACTTCACCCACCAAGTCCTCCCCTGGAGGCGGCAAGGGATAGACAGCCGCAGCGGCAACCACCGTCCAGGACCACAGCCATGCCGTTAACCACACCCGCAGAATCTTGCAGCCACGCCCGTGATGTCGCCCAGGATTGGACTCGTCATTTCGGCTGATACGGTAACTCATTCTCGCCACCTCCGGCACCTCCGACTTCCTTTCTCAAACTCAAACCCTTCCTAAGCCTGCTTCAACCACGGCAGTTGCGACACATTCAAAAACTACACCCCATCGATCGATACTAGAAACCTATCTCACCCACGCGAAGCGCGCCGCGCAGCACAGTACCTGGGGTACGGGCAAGCAGCGCAACACCGCCGGCGTGGCTCGCAACCCCTTGTGGCATCAGAGATTTTCGCTTGAATTCCGGTCCCGGTGAAGCATGGCAGCATATTCTGTGACTGGGCCATTGTGCCATGATATCTCACCGGAAATCGCTGGGGCGCGGCCGCGGAGACCCACTGGCAGGCACTGGGCCCGACACCGATCTGCTACCGGATTCAGTCTGGTAGGAAGATCTCAGCGACTGAAGGCGATGAGCAGGATCACGAACAAAACCACCATCCCGATGGGAAGCAAGGCTCCCCACCAGTCCTTCTCAGCTTGCCGGCTCTGCTCCAATACCGCCTTGAGACCAGGACGAAAGGCAAACAACAGCAACAGGACCAGGATCCCGGCGACGATTTTCTCCCAAGCGGCGATCTCACCCATGATCCAAGACAAGCGATATTCAAGACAAACGAGGTAAAGCCTTTTTCGGAGCGTGCCCGATGTTTCCAGAAAGCTTCATGACAGCGACGCAGGACACATCGGCCCTGTGAACTCTAGCACAGAGCGGCACGCGCGGCAGTAAAGAACTGCAAGGGCAGCAAGCCACTGACACTGGTAAAAAGTTGGCAGTAAAAATTTTCTGCCGCCGGTCGCTAACACAGAGGAAGTTGCACCGCTGTGCTGGAGCGGCTAGCGACATTCGCCCTACAACGACCAGAGCGGCATCCCGAGCCGAGCTGGACGCAAGCCCTACAATCAATCATGAGGAGACAGAGAACAGGTGACCAGCTTACATCCACACGGCGGACCCCGGGGTGGGTCTGGCTCTGGAACAGTATCGCAAACGGGAGTATCCATGGAAACACCAGCAGGTCCCCCAGACGTTTTCCCCAATCTCACAGCGGTTGGCCAGGGAGCCCCCGAAAAAGAGAGACCACGGGAAGATCCCAGTAGCTGGGTCAACGAAGTGGCGGGGCTGGTCTCGCCGCCCGACGTCTGCATCAAGGTCTTCGACCTCATTGAGTCCCTCAACGCCTCGGCCCATACCATCGGGGCAGTCATCAGTAAGGACCCCAATCTCACCATGCGCCTGCTGAAGATCGTCAACAGCGCCCTGTACAACTTCTCCGGCAAGATCGACACGGTTTCCCGGGCCATCGCCGTAGTGGGCATCAGCGAACTTTACAGCATGGTCATTGCCATTACCGCGGTCAAGACCTTCTCCTACATCCCCCATAACGTAGTGAACATGGATACCTTCTGGCGCCACAGTCTCTACAGCGCCGTGAATGCGCGACTGTTAGCCAAACGCTGCAATATCTTGCACCCCGAGCGCCTGTTCGTGGCCGGACTGTTACACGACGTGGGCAGTCTCATCCTCTATCACCGCGCTCCGCAACTCACCAAGGAACTGCTGCTGCAGGCACAGGGCGACGAGGAACTCTTGCACGAATCAGAGCGACAGACCTTCGGCTTCAGCCACGCCGAACTCGGTGCCTTGCTCATGAGGCTGTGGCGTCTACCCGAATCCTTACAAGAAGCAGTGGCCTGCCACCACCTGCCAGAGACGGCCGAATCCAATCCACGCGAGGCTGCCATTCTCCATCTGGCCAACCTCCTGGCCAATCACACTGAGATCGGGGCCTTCTGCGAGATGCCCATGAACGAGTTGCAGGTGGACGAACGCGTCTGGGAGCAGTTGGGACTAGAGCCCGATTCTCTAAACGTGGAGACCTTCCTCGAAGAGGCTGGCCTGCAGTTCACCGACATGCTCAGCGTCTTCTACTAATTTTAAGCGTGCCCACCACTTGACAGATCCCCGACGCATGGGGATCCGCGAGGTGGAGGTGAACAGCTCCCGCACCACCCCATATCCCGCACCACCCCATATCCCGCACCCTCGAGACGGGGTAGAATAACTTTTTCCGATCCCCTGGGTCTTTGCATCGTAAAGGGAGCATCATGAACGAGTCTCGATCCGACACTGACAAAGCGCTGTCGTCACCCACCGCGCCCTCCACCCCCGAGGCGGGGGGCACGGCGCAGGCGGCGGCCGCACCGGCGCGGGTCCATCCGGCCTTCGAGTGGCTGCGCAGTGAAACCATTCCCTCGCTCAAGGTCACGGTGGAAGAGTACCGGCACCGCCGGACCGGCGCCCAACACCTGCACATCGCCAGCGACAACCGGGAAAACGTCTTCCTGGTGGCGCTGCGCACCATGCCCATGGATTCCACCGGTGTGGCCCACATCCTGGAACATACGGTGCTGTGCGGCAGCGAGCGCTATCCGGTGCGCGATCCCTTCTTCATGATGATCCGGCGTTCTCTCAATACCTTCATGAACGCCTTCACCAGCAGCGATTGGACGGCCTATCCCTTCGCCAGCCAGAATCGCAAGGACTTCTTCAATCTGATGGACGTCTATCTGGACGCCGTCTTCTTCGCCCGCCTGGAGGAACTGGACTTCCGCCAGGAGGGCCATCGCCTGGAATTCGCGCGCCGCGACGATCCCGACAGCGAGCTGGTCTTCAAGGGTGTGGTCTACAACGAGATGAAGGGTGCCATGAGCGCCCCCGTCAACCAGCTCTGGCAATATCTCAGCAGCCACGTCTTCCCCACCACCACCTACCACTACAACAGCGGCGGCGATCCCCAGCACATCCCCGATCTCAGCTACGAGGCCCTGCTGGACTTCTACCGCTGCCACTACCACCCCTCCAACGCCATCTTCATGACCTACGGCGACATCCCGGCAGCGGACCTCCAGGCCCGTTTCGAGGAACGCGCCCTGCACCGCTTCCAGGCCTCCGACGCGCGTTTCGGCGTGCCCGACGAGCGCCGCTATGGGGCACCGCAACAGGCCGTGGAATACTATGCCGTGCCGCCGGGGGAGGACCCGGAAAACAAGACCCATGTAGTGCTGGGCTGGCTCCTGGGCCGCAACATTGAGCTGGACACCCTGCTCGAGTGCCACCTGCTCTCCAGCGTGCTGCTGGAACACGGGGCCTCGCCCCTGCGCCACGCCCTGGAAACCACCGACCTGGGTGCCGCCCCCTCACCCCTGTGCGGGCTGGAGGACTCCAATCGCGAGATGACCTTCATGTGCGGTCTGGAGGGCTGCCAGACGGAGAACGCCGAGGCAGTGGAAAGACTGGTGCTCGAGGTCCTGGAGAAGGTGGCCCGCGAGGGCGTACCCCGCGAACACCTGGAGGCCGCCCTGCACCAACTGGAGCTGAGCCAGCGCGAGATCACCGGCGACGGTTTCCCCTACGGCCTGCAGCTTATCCTGGGTGCCCTGCCGGCGGCGGTACACCGCGGCGACCCCGTCGCCCTGCTCAACCTGGATCCGGCCCTGGAGCGCCTGCGCCGCAGGATCGAGGAATCGGAATTCCTCCAGCGCCTGGTCCGGCGCTGGTTGCTGGACAACCCCCACCGGGTGCACCTGTCCATGGTCCCCGATCCGGAGCTGGACCGGCGGCGCGCTGCTGCCGAGGCCGAGCGCCTGGCGGCCATCAAGGCTGGACTCAGCGAGGCCGAAAAGCGCCGCATCATCGAGCAGGCGGTCCAACTGGAGGCCCGCCAGCAACAGCAGGACGATCCGGAGATCCTCCCCAAGGTGGGCCTGGAAGACATCCCGCCACGCCAGCAACTGCCGGAGGGCAGCCGCCTGGAAGCCGCCGGCCTGCCCCTGGACTTCTTCGCCCAGGGCACCAACGGGCTCGTCTACCAGCAGATCGTCCTGGAATTGCCAGACCTGGAAGGGGAACTGCTGGACCTGCTGCCCTACTACACCCGTTGCCTGCCGGAGCTGGGTTGCGGCGAACGCGACTATCTGGCCATGCAGGCCTGGCAATCGGCCGTCTCCGGCGGCGTACAGGGCTACACCGCCGTCCGTGGCACCCTCGATGCGGTCACCGCCATGCGCGGCTATTTCGTCCTTTCCAGCAAGGCCCTGGTCCGCAACCACGCACAGCTATGCCGGCTGTTGCGCGACACCCTGGAGCGGGTGTGTTTCGACGAGCACGATCGCATCCGGGAGATCATCGCCCAGGAACGGGTGCGCCGGGAACAGAGCCTCACCGGCCGCGGCCACAGCCTGGCCATGACCGCAGCCGGTGCCGGGCTCAATCCCGCCGCCGCCCTCGCCCATCGCCTGCGCGGCCTGGCCGGCATCCAACACCTGAAACGGCTGGACGAGACGCTGCAGCAGTCCGAGCGGGTGGCGGAACTGGCGCGCAAGCTGGAGGCCTTGCACCGGCGCATCCTGGACGCTCCGCGGCGCTTCCTGCTCATCGGGGAGGAACAACACCGCGAGCAACTCATTGCCGAGCTGGAGGCCGCCTGGCGGGACCGTGAAGTGGCGGCCGCACAGGGGACTTTCCACCCCTTCCAACCGCCCGCCGACACGGCCCCGCGCCACCAGCTGTGGACCACCAACACCCAGGTGAATTTCTGTGCCAAGGCCTATCCCACGGTACCGCCGGCCCATCCCGACGCTCCCGCCCTGGACGTGCTGGCGGGCTTTCTGCGCAACGGTTTTCTGCACCGCGCCGTGCGCGAACAGGGCGGAGCTTACGGCGGTGGTTCCAGCCACGACGCCGATCTCGCGGTGTTCCGTTTCTTCTCCTATCGGGATCCGCGCCTGGAAGAGACCCTGGAGGACTTCGACCGGGCCATCGACTGGCTGTTGGAGGAACCCCACACCTGGCGGGAAGTGGAAGAGGCCATCCTGGGCGTGATCGGTACCATCGACAAACCGGGTTCCCCTGCTGGCGAAGCCAAGGACGTATTTCACAACACCCTGTTCGGGCGCACCCCGGAACAGCGCCAGGCCTACCGGCAGCGAATCCTGGCGGTGACCCTGGACGATCTGCTGCGGGTGGGGCGCGAGTACCTCGGGAACCGGCAGGCCGCGCTGGCCGTCATCACCGCACCCGAAAATCGGGAACGGTTGCAGCTGCCGGATCTACAGGTCTTCGAAGTGTAAACCCCATGCGCGCCTTCTTCTGGCTGGTGGTAATCCTGGGGACTGTCGCTGCGACCGCGGTGGCGGATGGGACACGGCCTGCAGGCGAAGGCGTGCGCATCGAAAGCGTGGACGGAGACGGCAAGCGGCATACAGTGCTGATGCGGGAGAACCGCGCGCGCATCGATGATGCCATACCCGGCGGTTACATGATTCTGGATCTGGCCCGCGGTCGCGCCTATGCCGTGCACCCCGGAGAGCGCTTGGTCCTGGACCTGGCGACCCCGCGAGTGCCGCCCTCCGCCCACGCGGGTGCCCTCACCGACGCCCCGGTGGCATTACCTGAGGTGCGTCTGGAACACCTGGGACCAGGGCCGCGCCTGCACGGCTACGACACCGTGCATTATCGGATACGCTCGGACGGCCGCCACTGCTTCGATGCCTATCTGGCGCGGGAGGCCGCGGCCGATCCCCGCATTCAGCGTTTCCTGGACACCCTAGGCCAGCTCTCGGATCCCCGTGACGAAGTACGGCGCAATCGCCTGTTCAAGGAACGAGACCCCTGCGCTGGGGCCGCAGAGACGGTGGACGACCGCTACGGAGAACTGGGCCTGCCCCTGCGCACGGTGGGAGCCGATGGCCGAGTCCGCCACGAGATCCTGCGCATCGATCTGGCCGCCCGGGTGGAACGCGAGCGCCTGTCCTGGCCGGTGGATTATCCCCTGCTCAGCCGCCAGCAGGTACACGAACGCCTGCAACGTCAGCAGAACCCGCCCTCCCTGGACGAGGCCTTGCAACGCCAGCGGCGCATAGAGGCCACTGTACGCGATCTCGGCGCGCCTCAATAGAAGGTGATTTCCATGACCATCTTCAGGAACACTCGTGGGCCCCGGCACGCTGTGCACGGTGTTGCTTTTCGCGCAACACGCGGGCGAGGCTGGCAGGGAGCAGAGGCTGACTGAAAAGATAGCCTTGAATGGCATCGCAGCCGTTGCGGCGCAGGAATTGCAGTTGTTCAGGGCGCTCCACTCCTTCGGCGATCACCTCCAGATTGAGATGGTGTCCCAGGCCGATGATGGCCGTGACGATGGCGGCATCGTCGGGGTTGTGGTGGACCTCTTGCACGAAGTGGCGATCGATCTTCAGAATGTCGATGGGAAACCGCTTGAGATAGCTGAGCGAGGAATAGCCGGTGCCAAAATCGTCGATGGAGAACTTGACCCCCATCTCATCCAGGCGCGCCAGTGCCAGATTGGTGGCCCGGGTATTGCGCATGATGATGCTCTCGGTGAGTTCCAGTTCCAGGCGCGCCGGGTCGATACCGCTGCGCTCGATGAGAACGGCGATCCGATCGATGAAATGGGGATCGTTGAACTGACGGCTGGACAAATTCACGGCCATGCGCAGGCACTCGTAACCGGCTTCGTGCCAGCACCGTCCCTGGTGGAAGGCGGTCTCCAATACCCATTCACCCACTGGCACGATCAATCCGGACGCTTCCAGCAAGGGCACGAACGCCATCGGCAATAGCAGACCCAGTTCCGGATGCTGCCAGCGCAACAGCGCCTCCACCCCGTAGATGCCACCCCCCTGCAAATCCAGTTGGGGTTGGTAATGAAGCAGGAATTCGCCCCGTTCCAAGGCATGGGCCAGGCCCTGTTCCATGGCCCTGCGTTCCCAGGCCTGGGCACGCATGTCACTGGAGTAGAACTGGAAACTGTTGTGGCCAGGGTCCTTGGCCCGATTGAGGGCATCCATGGCATGTTCCACCAGGGCCTGGGCAGTGGCGCCGTCCTCGGGAAAGATGCTGATGCCCATACTCACCGTGAGCAAGATATCCCGGCCGTCGATCATCACTGGGGGAGCCACCACCTCGATGATCTTGTAGGCGATGCGCGTGACCGCGGCCACTCCATTCACATCATCTGCCAACACGGCGAATTCGTCATCGCCGATGCGAGCCACCAGATCCCCTTCCCGCACCGCCGACTGCAGGCGGCGGGCATAGATCTTCAAAGCGTGGTCACCGGCCTCGAGACCGAAATTGTCGTTGACGTCACGAAAACCGTCCAGATCCAGGATCAGAACCGCGAGATGCCGATGCTGGCGGCGTGCCCGTTGCACAGCCTGCTCCAGGAGGGTCATGAAACTCCCCCGCCGTGGGAGTTCAGTGAGTAGATCTTGCCGGGCCTCCTGCCCCCGGAATTCCTGTCGAGGTTGCAGCCGCGTTTCTTGCTGAGATTCTTCTTGCGGGGACACTCGAGCCGGAATCACCCGCCCCAGCGCCACGTAGTGGCGAATGCGGCCTTGCTCGTCCCGCAGCGGAACGATGCGCTTGCGCTCGTGATACAGGCCGCCGTCTTTGCGACGATTGATGAACACTCCCTGGAAAGGCTGTCCGGCCTGCAACCGCCGCCACAATCCTTCATAGAAAGCCGAATCGTGACGCCCAGACTTGAGGATATTGGCCCCGCGTCCCCGCACCTCTTCCCGGTCATACCCGGTCAGCCGCGTAAAGGCCGGGTTGACGTATTCGATGCGCCCCTTGGGATCGGTCACCATCGCCGCCTCCGCCACCCCTTCCAGGACCTGGCACAACAGCTGAATCGATTCCTCACCTTCCGCCGCTTGCGGCTCCTGCGCCTGCTCCTCCACCAGCACCGTGACGGTTCCTTCCACCTCCGGTGCTTCTGAACCGGATGCCGAAGCGGGCGCCCGCTGCAGCTGGACCAGCGCGGGCACGGGATGCCCGTCGCGGTGGCGCAACTCGATGCGCCCGCGGGCCTGCCCGTGGCGGCGCAGCGCATCGAGCGGGTCGCGCCAGGTGTGTCGCCCGTAAAGCAGCGCCTGCACCCGGCATCCCTGCAACTCCGCGCCCTCGCGGTCCAGCAGCTCCGCCAGGGTGCGAGACGCCTGGAGCAGGCGGCCCCTGGCATCCAGGCGGAAATAGGGTGCGGGCAGGCGATCGAGCACGGCCTGCAGTTGCCGCGCCTCGGCCCGTGCGGCCTCCAGGTTCTGCTCCAGCAGTTCCTGGCGGGCGGTGATGTCCAGCGCCACCCCCACATAGCCCTGTTGCGCATCGCCGGCGGCATAGAGCAACACCCACACCCGCTCCCCCGGCCGGCCGCGGGCGTCAGGCCTGCGGAAACGCAATTCGGCGCTGAAAGGGGCACCCCGGCGCACCGCGCCATACCACTGGGACAGGACCCGTTCCTTGTCCGCCGCTTCCAGTCCCTTCATCCAGCCCCGCCCCAGCGATTGCCGGACGTCGAGTCCGGTGAGACGGCACCAGGCCTCGTTGACGTAGACCCAGTCCCCGCGGCCGTCGGTCTGGAAGAGTGCAGCGGGACAGCGTTCCAGCAGCGCCGCCTGCGGCTCATAGCGTTGCCGCAGCGACCGTTCCTGGGCCAGGCGCTGCTGCATCTCCCGCCCCAGACGGCGGGTCTCCTCGCGCAGGGCCTTGAGACGTCCGGCCACGGCCAGGGCCACGCCGCGGGAATAGTCGTAGTGGCGGTTGACCAGGGCCAGGGCGGCGAGCATGAAGAGCCCGCCGAACAACCACAGGAAACTGCGCAATACTCGGTCGGGAGGCGGCGGACCTGCGCGCCAGGACCCTTCCAGCACCCACACCGGTCCGTGTGGCACCTGCAGCGCCAGACCGTGGATCTCGTCTGCCGGGGCACGCAGCACCCCCGCCAGCACCCCAGGAGCATCCCTCTCCTCGCTCACCAGGCGCAGGGCATAGGTCTCGGCCCCCGGGTGGGGCAGGGCGCGCTGCACCTGCTCCAGCAGCCGTTCCAGGTCCAGCTCCCCCCGCACACCGCCCCACAAGGCGCCCCCCCGGAAGACGGCCGCCCAGTAGGCCGGCGACAGTTGCGGCACCAGGCGTACGGGCGCCTCCCGGCCCAAAGCGGATGGCAGGCTGATGCGGCGCGCCGGCCCAGGCTCCCTGCCGGCGGGCACCTGTGCGTGCGGTGCGCCGGAGCGCGCCACCAACCGCAGGGTGCGCCAGAATCCCTGTTCGGCCCGCAGGCGCGCAGCCTCCGCCTCGAACGAAGCCACTGGGGCCGGACCCGCCGCAGTGCTCTCCGAAGAAATGCCGGCGGTGACACCGGGCGGCCCGTCCGAGAGCGCCTCCGCCAGGCGCTCGAGGGCCACGGCCGCTCCTTGCAGCCGGTTCTCCAGGCGCGCGGCCACCAGCATCAGATATTCCTCCAATGCCTGCACCTCACGGGCCTGCTCCCGGGTACGCAGATACTGATCCGCCAGCACGATCATCAGGAAACTGACGGTGATCACGAGGAGACAGGCTACCCAGCGACGCATGCTTTGCTCCGATTGTGCTTCGATCTCGCTCGCCGACCCGCAGCAGACCCGTTCAGGTCACCACTCAGGTCACCGGCAAGTGACCCGGATCCGGGTTTTCGCGGTTCGACCAGTAGGGACGACGAGCTTGACTGCGGTGCTTTACTTCCTGTTCGAGACGCCGCCGTGCGCTCCGGAAGGGAAGCCGGTCACTGCAAAAGCCGCCCAGGGAAGGCTCCGGGAGGGATGGAAAGAATCTTTTCAACTGCCTTTCAACTATTTAGGCGCTGCGGTCGTTTCCGCCCCTGCGCTTCCGGGCGCTGCGCCCGGCGTGAAAACCCAGTTCAATTATAGCACCATTTGCAGCCACAGGGCCGCCGGTATGAAGGACGCCCGAAGAGATCGCCCTCACCGGGCCATGATCCGATCTGGAGATCCGCTGCCGGCGATCAGGTCTTCAGGCCCACCAGCCAGGCCTCGTCACGAAAACCCTGGGATAGGTCGCCCAGACGCCCTTCTTCTCGATAGGCCACCAGGCGCAGCTCGCCAAACAGGTCCAGCAATTCGTTGGGCGTGAGGCGGAAGGCAGGATTGGATGGCCCGCCGGCCGACACCGCTTCCCGGGTGAAGGTCTGATAGTACAGCAAGCCGCCCGGCCGCAGGGCGCGCACCAGAGCAGGGGCCAGCCCGCGCTCGAGAAAATGGCTGACGGCGATGACGTCGTAACGATCGGCCGGCGGCGGCTGGGCGGTCACGTCCCGCACCGCGGCTACCAGCGGCAGGCCGGCCGCTCGGGCCTGCAGACGCTGCACGGCCACGGCCGACAAATCCCAGGCCTCGGTCTCCAGGCCCCTTTCCGCCAGGAACAAGGCATTGCCTCCCAGACCGCAGGCGATCTCCAGGGCTCTGCCACGAGCCGGCAGGAGATGGGCGAATTCCACCAGCACCTGCGCCGGCAGCGGGACCTCGTCACCACGCTCCCGGTAGATGCGGTCCCATTTGTCGCGTGGATCCTCGCTCATGACTGCACCTTAATTATTTGCGCCAGAAGGTGGGCGTGAACAGCACCAGCAAGGTGAAGATCTCCAGGCGCCCCAGCAGCATGGCCACGCACAGCACCCATTTGGCCGTGTCGTTGAGTCCGGCGTAGTTGGACCCCACTTCCCCCAGCCCCGGTCCCAGGTTGTTGATACAGGCCGCCACGGCCGAGAAGGCCGTGACCAGATCCAGGCCGGAGGCCGCCAGGATCAGGGACATGACCGTGAAACAGATCACGTACAGGGAGAAAAAACCCCACACGGAGTCGATCACCTCCTTGGGCAGGGGCTTGCCGCCCACCTTCACCAGGTAGTGGGCATTGGGATGAACCAGGCGGCGGATCTCGCGCATGCCCTGTTTGAACAGCAACAGCACGCGGATCACCTTGAGGCCACCGCCGGTGGATCCAGCGCAGCCGCCAATGAAACTGGTGAGCAACAACAGCACCGGCAGGAAGGAAGGCCACATGTGGTATTCGGCCGTGGTGAAGCCGGTGGTGGTGCCGATGGAGACAGCCTGGAAGATACCGTGATGCAGCGCGCTGCCGAAATTGGAGAAGGTGCCGGTGTAATAGAGATAGCCGGTGGCGATCACAGCGCTGATGCCCAGCACGGTGAAATAGGTACGAAACTCGGGATCGGCGGCGTAGGGACGCAGGCTGAGACTGCGCCAGGCGAGGAAATGCAGGGCGAAATTGACGCCCGCCAGCAACATGAACAATACGGCCACGGCCTCGATGGCGGCGCTGTTGAAATAACCCATGCTGTCATCGTGCGTGGAAAATCCGCCGATGGCCACGGTGGAGAAACTGTGGGCCACGGCATCGAACAGAGGCATGCCCGCGGTCCAATAGGCCAGGGCACACAAAATGGTCAGGCCCAAGTAGATGTACCACAGGGCCTTGGCCGTCTCCGTGATGCGCGGTGTGAGCTTGTTGTCCTTCATGGGCCCCGGGGTCTCGGCCCGATAGAGCTGCATGCCGCCCACCCCGAGCATGGGCAGGATAGCCACCGCCAGCACGATGATCCCCATGCCCCCCAACCATTGCAGTTGCTGGCGGTAATAGAGCAGGGAACGCGGCAATTCATCCAGGCCGGTGATCACCGTGGCCCCGGTAGTGGTGAGCCCGGAGAGGGACTCGAAGACCGCATCCACCACCCGCAGGGTGGAGCCTGGCATGTAGAGAAAAGGCAAAGAGCCGAACAGGGCCAACACCACCCAGAACAGCACCACCACCATGAAGCCGTCGCGCAGGCGCAGATCCCCGGCGTGACGGCGCATGGGGAACCAGAGCAGGAGCCCGGAGGAGAGGGTGGCCAGGAACACCCGGAAGAACAGCCAGCCCGTGGATTCTTCATAGATCCAGGCCACCAGCACCGGCGGCAGCATGGTGAGGCTGAAGATGGTGAGCAGGACCCCGATGATCTTGCAGATGGCGTGGTATTGCATGGCCCGTTCAGTCCCGCTGTGCGTCCCGTCCCACGCCCCGCGCCTTCGATGACAGCCTCACAGGAAGGTGACGCCCACCTGGAACAAGCGTTCCACCTCGGTGATGCGCTTCTTGTCCACCAGGAACAGGATCACGTGATCGTCCGGCTCGATGACGGTGTCGTGATGTGCCATGAGCACTTGGTCGCCGCGGACGATGGCGCCGATGGTGGTGCCGGGCGGCAGTTTGATGTCTTCCACGGCCCGCCCCACCACCTTGGAGGAACGCTCGTCGCCGTGGGCCACGGCCTCGATGGCCTCGGCGGCCCCGCGGCGCAGGGAATGGACCACCACCACGTCGCCGCGCCGGACGTGGGCCAGCAGGCCGCCAATGGTGGCCAATTGGGGTGAGATGGCGATATCGATGTCGCTGCTCTCCACCAGGTCCACGTAGGCCGCGCGGTTGATGAGGGCCATGACCTTGCGCGCCCCCAGGCGCTTGGCCAGCATGGCGGAGAGGATGTTGGCCTCATCGTCGTTGGTCACCGCACAGAAGACGTCGGTGTCCTCGATGTTCTCCTCCAGCAGCAGTTCCTCGTCTGCGGCATCGCCGAGCAGCACCAGGGTCTTGTCCAGTTCCTCGGACAACATGTCCACGCGCTGGGGATTGTGCTCGATGAGCTTGACTTGGTAGCGGTCCTCCAGCGCCGCGGCCAAGCCCTTGCCGATGTTGCCGCCCCCCACCAGGATGACCCGCTTCACCGGCTTGTCCAAGCGCCGCAGCTCGCTCATCACGGCGCGGATGTTCTCGGTGGCGGCGATGAAGAACACCTCGTCGTCCACCTCGATCACCGTGTCCCCCTGGGGCGTGATGGGGGTCCCGCGGCGGAAGATGGCCGCCACGCGGGTCTCCACCGAGGGCATGTGTTCGCGCAGCTCGCGCAGCTCATGCCCCACCAGCGGGCCGCCGTAATAGGCCCGCACCGCCACCAGGCGCACCCGCCCGTCGGCGAAATCCAGCACCTGCAGGGCCCCCGGATATTCGATGAGCCGTTGCACCTGGTCGATGACGGCCTGCTCCGGACTGATGAGCATGTCGATGGGCAGGGCTTCCTGGGTGAACAGCTGGTTGTGTTCCAGATAGTCGCGGGCCCGGACCCGGGCGATTTTGGTGGGGGTGTGGAACAGGGTATAGGCCACCTGGCAGGCCACCATGTTGGTCTCGTCGCTGTTGGTGACGGCGATCACCATGTCCGCATCCTCGGCCCCGGCTCGTGCCAGGATGCTGGGATGGGAGGCGTGTCCGGCCACCGTGCTCAGGTCCAGCCGGTCCTGCAGCTCGTGCAGGCGCTTGGCATCCACGTCGACGACGGTGATGTCGTTGGCCTCACGCACCAGGTTCTCGGCCACGGAGGTGCCCACCTGCCCTGCACCCAGGATGATGATCTTCATGATCCCTCCCCACCCGGATCGTTGCCCCGATAATTACCAAGGATGTTTACCAAGATCGTTCGTGTCCGCACCGCGTGCCGGCGGCGCAGGCCCATTGTACAACACCGTTTGTCCCTGTCCGCGCGCCCCCACCCGCCTTGCCGGCCGCTGCGCTATTTGAGTCCCAGTTCGCGCAGCTTGCGATAGAGATGGGTGCGTTCGATACCCGCCACCTGGGCCACCTTACTGATGTTGCCGCCGGCCACCCCCAGCTGGTACTCGAAATAGGCCCTCTCGAACTGCTTGCGCGCGGCGCGCAGCGGGGCGTCGAACTCGATGGGGATCTCGGCCACCCCCTTGGCGCGCATGCCCAGGGCCACTTCCACGTCCTCCAGCCCGATCTCCTCGCCCCGGCCCAGGATCAGCAGGCGCTGTACGAGATTCTTCAATTCACGCACGTTGCCCGGCCAGTGATACTGGCACAACCGGCGCACGGCCGCTTCGCTGAAACGCCGCGCCGGGAGGCCCTCCTGGTCGACGAAGACGGAGACGAAATGGGCCAGCAGCTCCGGCACGTCCCCGCTGTGTTCGCGCAGGGGCGGGATGTGCAGCGGCACCACGTTGAGCTGGTAATACAGAGCCTCGCGGAAACGGCCGCTGCGTACCTCCTCCTCCAGATCGTGATGGGTAGCAGCCACCACGCGCACGTCGAGTTCCACCGGCCCGCTGCCCCCGGCGCGCACGAAGCTGCGATTCTCCAGGACCTCCAGGAGCCGGGCCTGCAAGGCGGGCGTCATGTCCGCCACCTCGCTGAAGAACAGGGTGCCGCCGTGGGCCTGTTCCAGGTAACCGTAATGGATTTGTCCGCCCGCCTCGCTGCCGAACAGCTCCTGTACCGCATCCTCGCCGGCCACGGCGGCCACGCCCACTTCCACGAAGGGCCGCTCTGCGCGCGGGCTGCAATGGTGCAGATAGCGGGCGAACAGCTCCTTACCGCTGCCCGGTTCCCCGGTGATCAGCACGTGGGCGTTGTGCTGGGCGATGCGGCGCACCTGCTCGCGCAGGGTCTCCAGCGCGGCGCTACTGCCGATGGGTTCCACGAAGGGCTGGAAATACTTGCGCAGGCCAAGGTTCTCGCGCTGCAGGCGGTCGGCCTCCAGGGCCCGCTGCACCACCAGCAGCAGCTTGGACAGAGACAGGGGCTTCTCCACGAAGTCGTAGGCCCCCAGCCGGGTGGCCTCCACCGCGGTCTCCACGGTGCCGTGACCGGAGATCATGATCACCGGAACCTGCAGCCCCTGATCGACCGACCATTCCTTGAGCAGGGTGACACCGTCGCCGTCGGGGAGCCAGACGTCGAGCAGAATCAGGTCGGGGCGGCGCTGGCGCAGAGCCGTGCGGACATGGGCGGCGTCCTGGGCCACGCCCACCTCGTAGCCCTCGTCCTCCAGGATCTCCTTGACCAGCTGGCGGATGTCCGGTTCGTCGTCCACCACCAGGATGTAGGGTGCGGTCATCCCGCCTTCCTCCCCCCAGAATTACCTTGGGCCTTGCCTTGGGCCCTGTCTTGGGCCTCGTCTTGGGCCTCGTCCTCCTGTGCCGGGTCCGGCAGGGCTGCCGCGCCCAGCCCGCGCTCCGCTGCCTGCGGATGCGGTTGCGGATGCAACAGCGGGCTCTCCAGCGGCAGGCGCACGACGATGGCGGCGCCGCCCCCGGCAGGATTACGGGCCTGGATGAGCCCGCCGTGTTCTTCTACGATCTTCTTGACGATGGCCAGACCCAAACCGCTGCCCTTGGGTTTGCTGGTGACATAGGGCTCGAAGAAACGCCCCATCATCTCCTCGGGAATGCCCGGTCCATTGTCCCGTACCTCCAATTCCACCATCTTCAGGCCGGTGTCCTCCACCAGACGCGTGCGGATACGGACCTCGCACCCCCGCTCCCCGGCGGCCTCCTGGGAATTTTTGATGAGATTGTGGAGCAGCTGTCGCATACGTCCGCTGTCCAGCTCCACGGGAGGCAGATCGGCGGCCAGCTCGGTCACGAACCGGATCCGCTCCTCGTCACCGCGATACAGGTCCAGCACCTCGTTGACCAGGGTGTTGAGGTCGTGCGGCCGCAACTCCAGCTTGGGCGTGCGGGCGTACTCGGAAAAGGCCTTCACCATCTCCTTCATCACTTCCACTTGTTGCACGATGGTGTGGGTGGAGCGCTTCAGTACCTCGCCGTCCTCGGGGCTCATCTTGCCCAGGTACTTGTGACGCAGCCGTTCGGCCGACAGGCGGATGGGCGTCAGCGGATTCTTGATCTCGTGGGCGAGGCGGCGTGCCACCTCGCCCCAGGCGGCGTCGCGCTGGGCTTGGACCAGGGCGGTGATGTCCTCGACCACGATCACATGGCCGGCCGGGCGGCCGCCCTCCGGCGGCAGCGTGGTCCCGCTGCACATCAGCACTTGGCGCCCGCCGGCGCCGAACAGGTTGATCTCCTGGCGCCACTCGCGGCCGCTCTCCAGCTGCCGCTCCAGGGCCTCGACGAAGTGCCCGAGATAGCGCGTGGCCGCCCCCACTTCCGCCAGGGGACGCCCCACGTAGCGCTGCAGGTCCACGCCCAGGATCTGACTGGCGGCGGGATTGGCGGTGTGAATGACATGTCCGTGATCCAGCGTCAGGACTCCGGAGGACAGGCGCCCCAGCACCGCGCGCAGATAGGCCCGCTCGCCCTCCGCCTCCTGCTGGCTGCGCTCCACCTCGGCGCGGGCCTGGGCGATCTTCTGCGTCATCTCGTTGAAGGACCGCACCAGAAAACCCAGCTCATCGCTGGAGTGCTGGGGCAGGCGCCGGTCGTAGTCCCCGCTGGCCACCGCCCGGGTGCCGATGGCCAGCGCCCGGATGGGCGCCACCAGGCGGCGCGCGGAATAGAAGGCCGCCCATACCGCGAACAACAGGCTCATGAGCAGCACCAGGGACAAGGTGAGCACGAAGCTGAACTTGAGCGGCTTGCGCAGATAGGTGAGCTGCTGGTAGCGCTGATAGGCATCCTGAACGCTGTGGGCGCGCCTCTGCACTTCCTGGGAGAAGGGATAGAGGGCATTGAGCAGGCGCTTGCCGGCCGTGCCGTTGCCGCCGGGCAGGGCCAACACCACGCGCATGTGCAATCCGCGCTGTCCCAGGGCATCGGCGCCGATGTAGTCGCCGCGCTGCAGGACCTGCAACAGGATCTCCTCGGCCGGTAGGTCGGGCAACAGACGGGTGGGATCACGGCTGCTGAAGGCGATGATGTGATCGACGCCGGTGAGCAGGGTGAGTTCGTCGGCCTCGAAACGCGCCCGCAGGTCGTCCAGCACCAGCGCCAACTGTTCGTCGGGCAGCAGGGAAATCTCGTCGACGATGGCCTGGGTGCGGCGCAGATATTCGCGCTTGCGCTCGTCCAGGGAATCGCGACTCAAGGCCAGGGCGTCTTCGAAGGCCTGCTCGATGTGCACGTCGAACCAGCTGTCGATGCCGCGCTGGATGAACTGCAGGGAGAAATAGTAGACCACCGACACCGGAGCCAGGGCGATGACCACGAACACCACCATGAGCCGCAGGGTGAGGCGCGAACCGGTGGCGCCGCTGCGATACTGGCGCACCAGCCGCACCAGGTTGGCACCGATCAACACCAGCAGCAGGATCAGCGCCATGATGTTGATGAACAGCAAGGTGAGATAGATGCGGCCGAAGCGCTCCGAGTTCTCGGTGGCGGCGCTCATCAGATACAGCGAGACGACGAGCAATATGAACAGCATCACCACCGGGGCGATGCCGCTGCTGAGGCGTTTCACAAGTGGAACTGCCATGTGTACAACGCGCTCTGCAGGCGCCAATCGGCGGAGAAATAGGACAACAGGCGCAACGGCACCGGCAAAGCCTCTTCGTCCAACAGTACTTGCAGGCGGCCGTAGTAGTCCTGGTCACGGGCCAGGAGATTGCGGTCCACCAGCGGCAGGCGTACCACGGTACCCAGCACCGACACCGCCGCCTCCAGCGACGGGAAGCGGAACTGGGAGCCACTGTTGACGTTGGTCAGGAGATACTGGCGGGTGAGGGCGTGGTATTCCAGGCGATAGCGTTGCTGGAGGTGGGCCACCACGTCGTCCACCCAATAGGGTCGCGGGCGGACGATTTCGATCTCCAGGAGGAAGGTGAGCGGCACCCCCTCGTGCAGGGCGTCCACCAGGGACGGCGCCAACCGATAGGTGATGGCCGCATTGAGATAGAGCACCTCGTCCACCAGCTCCACGTTCACGCTGCGGATCTCGATGGCCTCCTCGGCCACAGCGGAGCCAGGCCACAGCAGCCACGGCAAGGCCCACACCACGCCCCACCAGGATCGTCCCGCCCGCCATCGCCTGCCGGCGCTCTGGCCGGCCGCCGCCACGTGCCACGCGTTCACACCCTCACACCTCATGCCGATCCTGAGAGCGATATTGATGCTGATCTTGATGTTGGCGTGCCCGGCGGCGCGCCCGGCCGCCTTCTACCGGCCTTCTTTGTACAATGCGGCATAGTAGAATCCATCCATCTCGTCTTCGCCGGGCAGGATCTGCCGCCCCGGACCGGACACCCGTCCCCAGGGTCCCGCCAAGACGTGTGCGCGAGCATCGGCGTGTTCGGCGAGAAAGGCGGTGATGCGGTCCGCATTCTCCTGCGGCAACACCGAACAGGTGGCATACAACAGCATACCGCCTCCGTCGAGCAAGGGCCACAAGGCCCGCAACAGTCGATCCTGCACGGCCTGGATCCGCTCCACGTGCGCGGGACGGCGCCGGCATTTGATGTCCGGGTGGCGGCGCAAGACCCCGGTGGCCGTGCACGGCGCATCGAGCAGGATGCGCTGGAAAGGACGGCCGTCCCACCAGGACTCGGGCGCGGTGGCATCACCGCACAACACCCGTGCGTGCAGGCCCAGCCGCCGCAGATTGTCGCGGATCCTGGCGCAGCGTCCGGCGTCCAGGTCCAGCGCCACCACCTCCTCCAGGGCCGGTTCACACTCCAGGATGTGCCCGGTCTTGCCGCCGGGGGCGGCGCAGGCGTCCAGCACCCGCAAGCCGGGCCGCAGATCCAGCAGAGGGGCGGCCAGTTGCGCCGCGCCATCCTGCACCGACACCCAGCCCGTGGCGAAACCGGGCAACCGCGTCACGTCCACGGCCTGCTCCAGGATCACGCCCGCGGGCGTGTGCGGCAGGGGACGTGCGTGCAGGCCCGCCGCCTGCAACTGAACGAGATAGTCCTCTCGGCTCGAGCGCAAGCGGTTGACGCGCAGGGCCATGGGTGGCCGTTCGTTGTTGGCCGCCAGGATGGCCGCCCAATCTCGGGGCCAGTCCCGGCGCAAACGTTCGATCAGCCAGCGCGGGTGGGCATGCGCCGCTTCCTCGTCGGCCGCCGCCGCGGCCAGCAAGGTCTCGCGGCGACGCTGGAAATTGCGCAGCACGGCGTTCACCAGCCCTTTGAGCCAGCCCCGGTCCAGCTCGGCGGCGGCGCCCACCGTCTCCGCCACCGCGGCATGGGGTGGCACCCGCAGATAGAGCAACTGATACAACCCCAGCAACAGCAACCATTCGATGTCCCGGTCGCGTGCCTTGAGCGGCCTGCGCAACAGGCATCGCAGGAAGAAACGCAGGCGTGGTTCCCAGCGCAGGGTACCGTAACAGAGTTCCTGTAACAGCGGGCGATCGGCCACCGCCACCTGGCCCTCGATATGCTCCAGCGCCTGCTCCAGCGGCTGGCCGCGCCCGCAGACCTTTTGCAATACCTGCGCCGCTGCGGCGCGCGGATTCATGCGCTGCGCTTCACGAATGGGGGCTTCCCTGCAGGTCTTCTTCTGGCGCACCGCTCAGGATCGTACCCGGTTCCACCTTGCGGTCCGCGCTCCGGGCGTTGAGGAAATCGGCGGAGGCCATGCGCCGCCCGCCCGGCGGCTGCACCTCCAACAGGCGCAAGGCGCCTTCCCCCGCCGCCACCGTGATACCGTCCCGCTCTGCCGCCAGCACCGTGCCCGGGCGGGCGGATGCAGCGGCATCCTCCGCCACCTGGGCCCGCCACACGCGCAAGGGCTGCTCCCCCAGTCGCGTGCGGGCCACCGGCCAGGGATCGAAGGCCCGCACGCGGCGTTCCAGTTCCGGTGCCGGGCGCCGCCAGTCCAGCCAGCTTTCCGCCTTCTCCACTTTGCGCGCATAGGTGGCCAGCCGCTCGTCCTGAGGCTGCGGTTCGAGCCGGTCCGCCTGCAACAGGGCCAGGGCCTCGAGCAAGGCCCGCGCCCCCAGTTCCGCCAGGCGATCGTGCAGGGTGGCGGCGGTGTCGTCGTCGCGGATGGGGCAGGCCAGGCGATGGAGGATGTCTCCCGTGTCCAGCCCCTCGTCCATCTGCATGATGGTGATGCCGGTCTCCCGATCCCCGGCGAGCAGGGCCCGCTGGATGGGTGCCGCGCCCCGCCAGCGGGGCAGGAGCGAGGCGTGGATGTTGAAGCAACCGAGCCGTGGCAAGGCCAGCACCGGCGCCGGCAAGAGCAGGCCGTAGGCGGCCACCACCATGAGATCCGGATGCCAGGCGGCGATGGCCTCCACCACCGCCTCGTCACGCAGGGTCTCGGGCTGCAACAGGGGCAGTCGGTGCGTGCGGGCCAGTGCCTTCACCGGACTCTCGCTCAGCTTGCGCCCGCGCCCCGCCGGCCGATCGGGCTGGGTGAGCACCCCGACCACGGAAAAATCGCGGGCCAGCAGCGCGGCCAGGGGCACCGCCGCGAACTGCGGCGTGCCGGCGAAGACGATGCGGAGTCTGGAAGTCACTGCCCGCGGCGCCTTCACATGGTGTGCCGGCGCAGCTTCTCCATTTTCTTGCGGATGCGGCGCCGCTTCATCTCGGTCAAGTAATCCACGAACAGGCGCCCCTCCAGGTGATCGATCTCGTGCTGGATACAGACCCCCAGCAGGCCGTCGGCCTCCATCTCGAAAGGCCGCCCGTCCCGATCCAGTGCCTTGACGCGCACGCGCTGGGCCCGCTCCACGGGCTCATAGATGCCGGGCACGGAGAGGCACCCCTCGTCCATGGTCTCACGCCCCTCCTGGGCGACGATCTCGGGATTGATCAGCGCCAGGGGCTGATTGCGTTGTTCGCTGACGTCCAGGACGATAACACGCTTGCTCACCTCCACCTGGGGCGCGGCGAGTCCGATACCGGGCGCCTGGTACATGGTCTCCAGCATGTCGTCGATGAGCCTGCGGATCTCATCGTCCACTCTCGCTACGGGCGCGGCCTTGTTCCGCAAGCGGGGATCCGGGTAGCGCAAAATGTGAAGTATGGCCATCTTTCGAACTGTCGTGTGTGCTACTTAAGACAAACGATGAGGCATCCGTTGACGAAAGCAACCGCGATGCCAGTATTTGGACTGAAACTCGAGCCAGGGTCCAGGTCGGGTCCAGGCCCGCAGCCGCTGCCTGTACGATCACTTTTCTTGGGATCCGTTTCTCTGGCGTGTGTTCCCCCGGCGTGTGTTCCCCCGGCGTTGTTCCCCGGTTTGTATTCCTTGGAACGTCGTCTCGGAATATCGCTTTCCGGCAGACCCGGCGCCGCGCCGAGAACCACCATGCGGCACCGGCAGGTGAGAACGGTACAGTGCAACCCTGCCACCTGTTAAAGGATTCTACACGATACCCGCTATATTTTGTGTGCGCAGGACACATCGACTAAACTCGAGCGGTCTTACCCGGTCGGGTGTGCGGACAATCCATTCTCGACTCGATTCACGAACAAGGCGGCGTGCGATGACATTGCGATGGTTGTTGGCGGCGGTGCTGGCGCTCAGCGTCTGCGGCGCCGCGATGGCGGACACCTTGCGGCTCAACCCCGATCACCCCAAGGAGTACGTGGTGGTCAAGGGCGACACCCTGTGGGACATCGCTGCCCGTTTCCTGCGCGATCCCTGGCGCTGGCCCGAGATCTGGCAGATCAATCCCGACATCCGCAATCCTCATCTCATCTACCCAGGAGACGTCATCCGCCTGGTGTACGGCGCCGACGGCCGCCCGCGCCTGATCCTCGAACGCGGGCGGCCCACGGTCAAGCTCAAGCCCAAGATCCGCATCACGCCCCTGGAACAGGCCATCCCCACCATCCCCATGGAGGCCATCCGCCAGTTCCTGCTCTACCCGCGGGTGGTGAGCGCGGAGGAACTGGAAGGGGCCCCCTACATCGTCGCCCAGGACGGCGGCAGCCTGGTAAGCGCCAGCGGCGACAAGGTCTACGTGCGCGGCCTCGATCCAGAAGCGGGGACGGCCTACATCGTGGTGCGCACCGGCAAACCCTATCGCTCGCCGGGCGCCAAGCGCAAGGACATCCTGGGTTACGAAACCCTGCAGATCGCCACCGCCAAGGTGCTGTCCTTCGGCGATCCCAGCACCGTACAGCTGGACGAGACCAGCCGCGAGATTCTCATCGGAGACCGCCTCTTTCCCATCGTCGAGGAAGAGAAGCTGGAGCCCTATTTTCAGCCCCACGCCCCCGACTTCGAGATCGAGGGCCACATCATCGCCGTGTTGGACGGCGTCTCGCGCATCGGCCAATACCACACCGTGGTGCTGGACAAGGGCAGCCGAGACGGCCTGGAGACCGGTCACGTGCTGCTGGTCCATCAAACCGGAGAGACCATCTTCGACCCTCAGGCCCCGCGCGGCAAACGCAAGATCCGCCTGCCCAATGAGCGGGCGGGCACCGTGATGGTGGTGCGCACCTTCGAGCGCGTCAGTTACGCCCTGGTCATGGAGGCCCAGCGCGACATGCGCATTCACGACACCTTCACCACGCCCTGAATCCACTCGCCCTGAATCCACTCGCCCTGAATCCACTCG
>WFNO01000025.1 GCA_015488555.1 Gammaproteobacteria bacterium | reverse complement strand
GACCCCCTTCCAGGAACTCATCCCGCCAGCTCGACAACACTCTGGTTGGCAGGTCGGTTTCCCGGCTCAGGGTATCCAGGCTCTCGCCTCGCAGCAGTCGCAGCACCACCTCTTGCTTGCGCTTTGCAGACCAACGCTTCACAGACTTCGTGCTCATGGACACCTCCTGTCGCTCTCACTCTACGACCAAATATGTGCCCAAAGATTCGAGGGGCAACCCACTAGTTTCTATTCAGTCTCACAGATTCTGGGCGTGACCGGATTCGAAACAAAAAAGATAAATCAATCACTTACAAGATGTGAACAGCCAATAAACCACTTGGATTTCAGTAACCAGTTGAATCTATTTCGAATAATATTCCGGACATTGGTGATAACGGTTAAGATTGAGCCCATAGGGAGCGCATGCGGGTGGCGGAGAGGGAGGCGGATACCAAGCAGGCGGCGAGTGGTGGCGGGACCGGTGCCCCGCTCGAACCAGACGTGCATGCCCTGCTGGGTGAGGCATTGGGCAGCGGCTGCCTGCAGGACGAGGGATGGCGCTTGTTGGCCGAGCGGGCGGTGCGGTTGCAGGCCCCGGCCGGGCGGCGGTTGTTCCAGGCCGGCGATCCCTGCCGCGAGTTTCTGCTGGTCCTGCAGGGCTGCATCCGGGTCCAATATCTGGACGAGACCGGCAACGAGATCGTGCTCTACCGGGTACGGGCCGGGGAGACCTGCATCCTCACCACTTCCTGCCTCCTGGGCGACGCCGACTACCCGGCCGAGGGCCTCGTGGAAGAAGACCTGGTGGCGACCGCCGTCACCTTGCCCGTGTTTCGCCGGGCACTGGCCAGCGAGGCGGTACGCAACTTCGTGTTCGCCGCCATGGGACGCAGGCTGGTGGATCTCATGCTGCGCATCGACGAACTGGCCTTTCGCCGTCTGGACCGGCGCTTGGCGCGCCATCTGCTGGATCGGCGTACGGCCGTGGTGCACACCACGCACCAGGATATCGCGGTGGAACTGGGCTCCGCCCGGGAGGTGGTGAGCCGCCTGCTCAAGGACTTCGAGCGCAAGGGTTGGGTGCGGCTGGGGCGGGGGCGGATCGAGATCCTCCACGCCGGCGCCCTGGCCGCGCTGGCCGGAGACTGACGGGATCGGGGGCAGGGATGCAGCACCGGCTGCAGCGCAGGGTGACTAAGTCACAGAACGTGGCGGGTGGGAACCTTAGGCTGATGTCAAAGTCGGCCAGTCCATCGAATCGAACGGAGGAGAACCCGCAATGGAAAAGAACGTCGGCAATCTGGACAAGATCCTGCGCATCGTCATCGGTCTGGTGCTCATCAGCCTGGTCTTCGTCGGCCCCCAGACCCCTTGGGGCTGGATCGGCATCGTTCCCCTGGCCACTGCGCTCGTGGGGTGGTGCCCGCTGTACCGCATCATCGGCGTGAGCACCTGCAAGAAGAAACCCAGCTGAGGATACTCTCCAGAACCAGAATACTCTCGGCCAAAATACCCTTGGGGAGAGATTCTCCCGGCGCTCAGCCTTGCCGTCTGCCGGCCGTCGCGCTGTGGCGGCGCAGATGTTCCAAGACCGCGTGGGAAGGATAACCGTCCGCCGGCAGGCCCACGCTCTGCTGGTAAGCACGGACCGCGGTGCGCGTGCGCCGGCCTGGAATACCATCGGGCTCTCCGGCATCGTAGCCGAGCCGGTTGAGCAGGTGCTGGAGTTCCAGGGCTTCCTGGCGGCTCAAGCGGCGGTTGTCGGCGGCGCGCCCGTTGCGCAAGGGCGGCGCGCCCACCAGACGGTCGGCCAGGTATCCCACCGCGATGGCATAGTGGAGGGAGCGGTTCCATTTCAGGATGACTTCAAAGTTATCGTAGACCAGGAAGGCGGGGCCGGCATGGCCCTGCGGCAGGACGATGGCGCCACGCAGCGCGGCCGCGGGCAGAGGTGAACCATCGGCACGCCGCACCCCCAAGCGGGCCCATTCGGCCACGGGTTTTTTCAGTTCCAGGCGGGCCAGGGTCCAGTCGAAATCCCGGGGCAGGCGTACTTCCCGCCCCCAGCGCTCGCCGTATTTCCAGCCCAGATTGTGCAGGTAGTTGCCGCCGGAGGCGAACACGTCCTCGAGATCGCGCCACACGTCCTTGCGCCCGTCGCCGTCACCGTCCACGGCATGCGCCAGGAAGGTGGAAGGCAGGAACTGCAACTGGCCGATAGCCCCGGCCCAGGAGCCCTTCATGTCCGCAGCGCTGGCGTGCCTCTGGTCGATGATACGCAGGGCGGCCAGCACTTGCTTGCGAAAGAAGTCGCTGCGCCGGCGGTCATGGGCCAGAGTGGCCAGTGCCGCCACGGTGGGGAAACGGCCCAGATAGCGCCCGAAATGGGTCTCCAGACCCCAGAAGGCCACCAGGTAGCGGGCCGGCACACCGTAGCGGCGTTCCACGCGCGCCAGCAGCTCGCCATGGCGCCGCAACAGCCGCCGGCCCTGCGCCACGCGGGACGGCGTGACGCGCTTGTCCAGATAGTTCCAGAAGGTCTCCGTGAATTCGGGCTGGCGCCGGTCCAGCTCGATGACCCGCGGCAGCGGCTGCAGGCCGCGCAATGCGCGCTCCAGGGTGGCCTCCGAGATGCCTTGGGCCGCCGCCTCGCGGCGCAGCTCCTGCAGCCATCGCTGGAAGTCCTGAGCAGCCTCCGCGGCCTGGACAGCCGTCACCGGCCCGCACAATAGAGCTGCGAGGATGCACCGGTACGCGAGCCGCTGCACAAGCCGCATATTCCCTGCTCCTTCCTGCCGATTCTTCATCCAAACCTGCGGTCAAGCATACAATCGTGCCGGGGGCGAGAAAAGTCGTGGCTTTTTGTGTGGCGGTGCGTTATGATGGCTCGCGAATGCACGCTCTCGAGGACGACCCTTCCCGGGAATACCGCCTGCGTATCCACCCGAAGACCGCCTTCCTGGCCTGCACTCTCAAGACTCAACAATTCAACACGAGGTTATTTTCATGGCGACAGGTATTGTCAAATGGTTCAACGAGACCAAGGGTTACGGCTTCATCACCCCGGAAGGCGGCGGTAAGGACGTTTTCGTACATCACAGCTCCATCGTCGGCAGCGGTTTCAAGACCCTGCAGGAAGGGCAGCCGGTGCATTTCGAGATCGAATCGGCACCCAAGGGCCCGCAGGCGGTGCAAGTGACCCCCCAGGTCTGAACGGCCACTTCGAGCGACACGAAAACCCCGCTTTCATGGCGGGGTTTTTATTGCCGGTCATTCCAGAGATATCACATTGGAGATATCGCATTGGGGATATCGAATCGGGACGCCGATGTCGGGTGCGCCACCAGGTGGCCCCAGATAGTTTCCAGAATAGTTTCCAGAATAGTTCCAGGTAGTACCAGCGTAGTCCCAGAGCAGTCCCGAGTGGCCAGAAACGAGAGGAAGCAATCTTGAAGAAAATGTATGTGGGCAATCTGCCCGCCGAGGCTTCCGAGGCCTCGGTCACGGAACTGTTCGCCCAGTTCGGCAAGGTACGATCCATCAAGCTGGCCAAGGACGTGTTCACCGGCAAGTGCCGGGGGTTCGCCTTCGTGGAGATGGAAGGACACGAGGCGCGCAAGGCCATCGCCGGATTGGACGGCAAGCCGTGGAGCGGCCGGCCCATGAAGGTGCGCTTCGACGAACCCCGCCACAAATCCCGCCGCCCCCGCAGGGGTCGCTGACCATCGAACACCATCGTGCTCCTTCTCTCCGGCCCGCGACCGCGGGTGCGGGGTGAGGCGAGCGGGGCGTTTTGGCCCGCGGCCGGTGAAGCGGGTACAATCCTGCAGATTGTGCCGTACGTGCAAGTGCGCGATTCACGCAAGAGCTGCGGGGAAAAACGATGGGCCTCGAATTCGATATCAACAAGGATCCACCTTGCGTCCAGGACATCGAGGATGAACGTGCCCGGGTGACCGCCGAACTCGATGCGCTCAAACAGTTGAACAAACGCTTTCTCGTCATCACCGTGGTGGTGGTGGGCTCCGTTCTCGCTTTCCTGCTCCTGGTGGCCGTGCCTGCGGTGAGCGATCCAGCCGCCAACCAGGATCTCGTATTCGTAGTCACCTACATCATCCCCTATCTATTCTTCTTCATCTTCATCGTGGGCAATCGCCTGCACATCAACAAAGTGGAGAAACCGCGCAAGGCCCTGCGTGCCGCCCTCGATGCCCTGCAGGAGCTGCCCGCCGCCGAGTGGGAGCGGCTCATGCAGGAATGGTCCCAGCACGAATCCGCATCGGTGCGGGCCTATTGCCAGCGCGTCCGGGAGGCGGGGCGCGCCTTGCTCAAGGCCGAGCGCGAGGCCATCGAAAAGCACCTTGCCACCGCGCAGCGGCAGGCCGCCTAGCCAATCAGCCCAACTCAGCCGGGCAGGAATTCGATGGGATAGGGTTACAGTGGTGGCCAGCACCTCCATGGCGCCGAAGTCGAACAGCTTGATGCGCGCCACCAGACGCTGCTCCAAGGTTGGATGGTTCAACTCGCTGCTGACAATCTCGCAAGCGGTCACCCGGCCGCCGGCGTCGATGGTGAGTCGCAGCACCAGCTTGCCCCGCAGGGTGGGATCCCGGCGCAGGGCGCGATTGTAGAGGGCATAGAGCTTGCCCTTGTTACGGTCGAAGATTCGCTGAATGGCTTCGATGCTGCGCCGGGGCAGTCCGCCCTCGCGGCTGCGCGCAGCCGCTCGGGAGGCCGACGCTTCCTCCGGGGGCGCCGTTGCCAGAGGGCTGGACAGCCGCACGGTTTCGTGACCGGCGGCCAGGCGGGTGGAGCCGGTGTCCCGGCTCAGGCGCGCGGTGTCGATGCCGGCGCTGGTCCTGCGTGCCCGGCGGGTGAGCAGGGCGCGTTCCACTTTGGAAGCCTGGCTCGCCTGGGAAGTCGCTTTCCGGGATCTCTTCAGTTCTTTGCGCGTGACACTGGCCACCGCCCCGTGGCTGCGCAGTTGTGACAATTCGCGGCTGAAGGCCAGCACTCCCGCGCGGGCGGCGCGATCCCGGGCCTGTTTCATCCTTTCCGGCTTCTTCCTTTCTGGCCGTTTTATTGCCGGCGGACGCTGCGCGGGTCGCGGCCGGGCTGCCGGTTGGGGTGGCGGTTCGGCCGGCGGGGTCTCTTTCGCTTCGGGGACCGGTCGCGGTGCGGGTTTCCGGACGGCCGGCGGCGGGCTGGGCGGAGGAGGCGTGTGTTGCAGGAGCAGGCGGGCGTAGCGCTGCGGCAGCGCTTCGGCCGGCGCGCGCTCGGGCTCCGGCACGGGCAGCCACGGAATCACCGCGGAGCACACCAGCGCCACGGCCGCGAGGGTGCCCAGGATACGCCGGAAGCGGCGTTCCTGCGCGGTACAGGGGGACCAGGGCAATTGCGCGGAATGGTGATACAGCGCGGCGGCGGTTATGTCTCTTCCTGCCCTTTTTGCAGGACGGCCAGGGACACCTTGCCGTAACGGGCCTCGGTGCAGCTCATCATGATCTTCTTGAGCAGGCGATAGGGGAGATTGCGATCGGCCAGGATGGTGACCTCGGGCAGGGTTTCATCCCGGCGCTGCAGACTGCGCGCAGCCTGTTCTTCCGGGCCGCCCGCAGGGGTGCGATGACCGCCGCTTCCGTGGCCAGGGCCTCCGCGAGGCGGGCCACTTTGCGTCCTTGGGATTCACTCCTCGGGTTCGAGACGGGTATGCGCAGCGCGATCCTGTAACCGCCGCCACTCCAGTTGCCGGCGCAGTACGGCACGGTCCACGGGTGCCAGTATCTCCTCGTGCAGACTGCGGAAGGGGCGTACCACCCACTCTCCCGGCGGCGCCGGCCGCCAGGGCACGATATAGAGCACCTTGGGCAGTTCCTGGCTGCCGATGATGGTGGTGCCTTCCATTTCGACGGCGGCGGGCGGCCGGCCCTCCTGGGCAGCCGCCG
>WFNO01000024.1 GCA_015488555.1 Gammaproteobacteria bacterium | reverse complement strand
TCCAGGTCAACAGAAATAACGTGCCAAGGCGCTTCAATGCCCAAGGCCGCTTCAAACAGTCTGGATTCCATACCTCCCGTCATCGTATCTGCCTTTCCGCATGTCTCAGCAAAAAGGGTAAACTACCCACTCAAATTTCAAAAGAGGCTGAAATCAATACGACGTGGTCGAAGGACCTTGCCTTCACCAGGGAAAGAATCGGGCCTGCCTGTTGTTCCTCCCCAACCAAGCCTAGTGCGAAAGGATCGTGGAATCCTGTGAAGGTTACCAGAACGCGCATCTCAGTTTACATCACGTCTACATCAAGGGATCGCGAAATTCCACTGGGGCGTTGTCATTGCATCAGCTCGTCTATCCAGAGTTTTCTGGCTTTGTACTACCTCCGTGGGCCGACATGCTCTTTCCTCGATGGATAGTTCTCGCTTGGCGCTTACAAAATAAGCAGCGATCTCATCAAGGGACAGCTGGTGGTTCCCGATGGTCTTAATATATCGATTTCAAAACGCTTCGGAGTGTTATACAAGGTGGGTTCAAGTCGCTATGGCCCGACCGTTGTTCTTTATCCAATACACACAGCCGAATGTGGTGTCATCATAAGAAAAAGATGCGCAATGCGTCGAGAAATTCTTGAGTAAGTGAGAGGCCTCCTGTGGATTACGCAAAGAAAGCTAACATAACTTGCTGAAATAAAAAGGTCATAGAAGGGGCTGGTCCGCAGCTACCTAGCGTGGCCCGCAATCCTTGGAGCGCCAGCAAGCCGCACTCGGGTGCTTGCCGTCAGGATTTGCCGGCATGGCCTGCACCCAGTTTAGGGGCACTGCCCATAGCCGTCTGGCGCGCGGCCGCGGGGAATTTTGGGATGGGTTCTAGTATAATCGGGGAAACCAGGAGGGTTCGCGATGGCGAGCTGGAAAGACAAGTTCGAGCAGGTCAAGGGCAAGGCCGAACTGCTGAAACAGGCGGCGCTGGCGCAGGGCCTGGCGACCCTGGAGCAGCACTGGCAGGTGGTGCGCGAGCTGTGGGAGGAGAAGGTGGATCCTTCCATCCGCGCCACGGTGATGGACGACGAGAAACTCACCACCTACCTGCGCATCGTCCACGAGGCCTTGCCCCTGCCCCTGCGCCTGGCCATCAAGGAGGAAACCTTCATCCGCGTGTGCCTGCAGCACCGGGACCGCTGGCTGCCGGCCTTGCAGGAGTCCTCTGGATCCGAGTCGTTGCAAGAGGCAGCCGGATCGTCGCCGGCACTCGCGGCGCCGCCCAGATGTGATCCCGGGCGCGATCCCAGTCATGATCCCAGTCATGATCTCGCACATGATCCCGGACATGATCAGCGAGGCGAAGCGACCTCGGCCGGGCAGGCACCTGCTGGCGAGGCCGGGGAGCAGGCGCAGCCGGAGAGGGGGCCGAAGCCTTCCAGGTGATTTCTCCTCGTCTTTGCTTCTGATAAAAGTTCTTTCAGCTGCGGCGGATACCGAGGGGGGTCACGCGAGCGTTCGCGGATCCTTCTCGCTGGCGCCGGCGCAGGCGTTCCAGGGCCTGATCGAATTCACGGATCAGGCGGCGCATGGTATGGCGCCCCTGTTCGTCGTAGTAGACGCATTCGTAGGGTACCGGATCGCCCACGGTCCGGCAGCGCTGGGGCTGGAAGTTCTGCCATGCCAGTTCGATGTGCCGGTCGCCCATGCCGTCGAGAAAGACCACCTCCTCTTCGTCGGCGATGGCCAGATATTGCATGCTGCGGATGGCGATGAACAAGGACGGTTCCGGGTGGAGGTGCAGTTCGCGGCGCAGGCGCTTGTAGAGGTCCGCCGGCAGGCGGCGGGGCTCCCGCGCCAGTTCCGGGCCGCGATGGAAGCGCAGTTTCATGCCCGTTTCATTCGTCCTCGTCGTCCAGGGAGGGATTCCAGCCCGCGGCGCGGGCCCGTTGCACGGCCTCTTCCTGGATGCGCAGGTAGCGGGCCTGCAGTTCCGGGGGCAGGTTGGCGACTCGATAGCCGTATTTCTCCCATTCCGCCTGGACCTGCTGCCACAGCGATTCCAATCCCTGGGCCGTCCAGCCCTCGCAGGTCTCGTCTTCGGGCAGGATGCCGAAGGCCCAGGCCTCGCGGATGATTTTTCCGGTGTCGGTCATGCCACCGTAGAGGTCCTGGTGGATACCGACGTAACGCTTGTCCGAGTTTCCCATCACAGATCTCCTCAGCGTGTCAGATCGGCGAACAGCAGCGGCAGTTTTTCCGGTAGTCGCTGGACGTGATCGATGATGGTGTAACGATTCTGGCCGAAGATGCGTTGTACATAGGCATCGGCCCGAGGATCCAGAGTGAGACAATAACAGAGCACGCCGCGCGTGGCCAGTTCCTCCGCGGCCTTCTTGGCATCCTGGCGCAGGTGTTGGGGATCGCGCTCGTCCACGTCCGCCGGTTCGCCATCACTGATGAGCAACAGCAGCTTGCGGCGTTCCGGCTGGCGCAACAGCTGTTCGCCGGCATGGCGCATGGCCGCGCCCATACGCGTGGACAGGCCGCCCTGCATGCCCGCCAGGCGTGCCTTGGCGTCCTCGTCGAAGCGTTCGTCGAAGTCATTGAAACGGTAATAGCGCACGTCGTGGCGGCCGTCGGAGGCGAAGCCGTGGATGGCGAAGGGATCGCCGATCCCCTCGATGG
>WFNO01000023.1 GCA_015488555.1 Gammaproteobacteria bacterium | reverse complement strand
CCTCTCCCCCTTTCAGGGGGAGAGGGCGGGGGTGAGGGGGTATTTTTTCTGACATCTGTTTTCTGGCGTCTGTCATCTGGTCGGAGGAGAGGGAGTATGCTGATGCGGGCCGATTAGCCCCAGCTGCGACCCCTTATTGCCTTCACAAGAAGAGGAATTAGGGAATCAAAGACTTATAAATATTCCTCAAATTGTATGGTCTTGAGGCTAGCAGAAGGGACCAGGATTTCCGAAGGCAGATTGATTGTCCCGATTCGTTGCGTTTAGAATAAGTTTCTGTGCGTGAAGGCTTTCATCGTTGTCTGATGTGTGGCACGCCCGCAAGGGCCATAAGTATAAAAAGGATGCATCTATGACCAGAAAATCTTTTCTTGCGCTTTGGGGAGGTTTGGTTCTGTTCTTTTCCGGTGGTGTTCAGGCGGCCTTCGAGGGCGGCGATCCTGCGGCGGGGGAAGCCAAGGCAGCGCTGTGCGGGGGCTGTCATGGCATGGACGGGAATAGCCCTGACGCTACCTTCCCGCGCCTGGCTGGGCAATACGAGGGCTACATCGTCAAACAACTGCGCGATTTCCAGACAGGCCTGCGCACCAACAACGATACTATGGCCGGCATGGCCGCCACCGTGGCCACGATACAGGATGCCAAGGATATTGCTGCTTATTACAGTCGCCAGAAGATGGCGAAGAAACCGCTGGCTCCGATCGACAAGAAGTTGGCCACCAAGGGTGAGAAGCTGTTCAATGAGGGAAACCCGCGAAGCGGCGTCTATGGCTGTATCAACTGCCATGGTCCGAGGGGAAAGGGTAGGGCCAAGCATATCAGCCAGTTTCCTGTCATCGGTGGTCAGCATCGCGATTACCTCATCAAACAACTCAAGGACTTCAAGGAAGGACGCCGTTACAATGATCCTGCTGGTATGATGGTCGATATCGCCAAGCGCCTGACTGACGAAGAGATTCGGGCAGTGTCCGAATATCTCGCGGCGCAATTGCCCTGACCGGATCTTTCGCGACGCTTCTTCGAAAACGGCCGGTGGCGTGTTCCACCGGCCGTTCGTTTTTGCGAGCGGTCTCAGTGGCTGGAGTGGCGCGCGGGCGGTGCCGCTTGCGAGTGGTCTTCGACCGGAAAGATGACCAGGTGATCGGCGGCGATGCGGATGCCCACGGTTTCGCCCACCTGATGGTGCAGGTGGCTGGGGAAGAGAGCCAGGAGGCGCGTGCCGGTGGGCAGTTGCAGGGTATAGAGGATCTCCGCGCCTTTGAAGGCCTTTTGCACGATGACCCCGCGCAACTCGCTGCGGGCATCGGGCACCACGTCGTCGGGGCGCAACAGCACGTCCACTGCCGTACCCGCCGGCCAGGGATAGGCACGATCCCCCTGGAGCAGGCCCACCTCCGTCTCCACCTGCTCGGCGCTGCGCATGGAGCCGCGCAGAAAGACTCCCTGGCCGATGAAGTCAGCGACGAAGCGGCTGTTGGGTTCGTGATAGAGATTGAAGGGCGTGTCCCATTGCAGGATGCGCCCTTCGTTCATGATGCCCACCATATCGCCCAGGGCGAAGGCCTCGTGCTGGTCGTGCGTGACCAGCACGGTGGTAATGCCCCGCTCCAGGAGCAACTCCCGGATTTCCATGCCCAGGCGTTCTCTCAGGTCGATGTCCAGGTTGGAGAAGGGTTCGTCCAGCAACATGAGCTTGGGGTCGGCGGCCAGGGCCCGGGCCAGGGCCACGCGTTGCTGCTGGCCGCCCGACAGTTCATGGGGATAGCGCTTGCCGTAACCCGCCAGGCCCACGGTTTCCAGGAGTTGCATGGCCTGGGCGTCGCGTTCGCGGCGCGAGCGGTTGCGGATGCCGAAGCCGATGTTCTCCAGAACGGTGAGATGAGGAAAGAGGGCATAGTCCTGGAACACCATGCCGAGACCGCGTTTGTGGGGCGGCACCATGAAGCCGCGCCGGGACAGCAGCCGGCCTTCCAGGAGGATCTCGCCGGCGGTCACCGGCTCCAGTCCGGCGATGGCACGCAACACGGTGGTCTTGCCGCAGCCGCTGGGTCCCAGGAGGCAGACGATTTGTCCGCGGTTGGCATGGAAAGAGAGCTGGCGGACCACGGTGTGGCCGTGATAGCGGCAGGCGATCTCCCGGATGTCCAGCAGGGCGCTCATGGCGGCGCTCAGCAGGGCTGGCCGGACAGAGCAGGCGCCAGCAGGAATTCGAGCAGGGCCTTCTGGGCGTGCAGGCGGTTCTCCGCTTCGTCCCATACCACGCTGCGAGGGCCGTCGATCACGGCGGCGCTGACCTCTTCCCCGCGGTGTGCCGGCAGGCAGTGCATGAACAGGGCGTCGGGAGCCGCGGTCCCCATGAGCACTTCGTCAACCTGATATTCCTGGAAGGCCTGGCGCCGGCGGTTGTTTTCTTCTTCCTGTCCCATGCTGGCCCAGACGTCGGTGACCACCAGGTCTGCGTCCGCCACCGCTGCTTGGGGATCGCGCACCACCTGTACCCGTTCGCCCGCGGCCGCAAGCAGGTCGGCGGCCGGTTCGTAGCCCTCGGGTACGGCGATGCGCAATTGGAAGTCCAGCAGGCAGGCGGCGTTGATGTAGGAATGGCACATGTTGTTGCCGTCGCCCACCCAGGCCACGGTACGGCCGCGGATGTCTCCCCGGTGCTCGAAGTAGGTCATCATGTCGGCCAGGAGCTGGCAGGGATGGTACTGGTCCGAGAGCCCGTTGATGACGGGCACTTGCGAGTGGGCCGCGAACTCTTCCAGGGTCTCGTGGGCGAAGGTGCGCACCATGATGGCGTCCACCATACGCGACAGCACGCGCGCCGTGTCGGCCACTGGTTCCCCGCGCCCCAGTTGGGTGTCGCGCGGCGAGAGGAAGATGGCGCTGCCGCCGAATTGCACCATGGCGGCCTCGAAGGAGACGCGGGTACGGGTGGAGGATTTCTCGAACACCATGGCCAGCACCTTTTGCTGCAGGGGCAGATAGGTGCGTCCCTCGGCGTGCATGGCCTTGAGTTCTTGGCCCCGCTGGATGAGATGGCGGAATTCCTGCGGGTCGATGTCCCGGAGAGTGAGGAAATGGCGCGGTGTCTTCACGATGCGTTCCTGCCTCTCGCCTTCAGGCGGCTTCGTATTCGCGAATCACGGTTTCCAGGATGGTCATCAGTTGATAGGCCTCTTCCTCGCCGAGCACGAGGGGCGGCAACAGGCGGATCACCCGCTCCGCCTGGAGGCTGACGAGCAGCCGGTGGTCGAGGGCCCGGCGCACGAGATCGGGACAGGGGCGGTGCAGGACGATGCCCAGCATGAGTCCCCGCCCGCGAATCTCCTCCACCAGAGGAGATTCGCCCAGGGCCTCTTGCAGGCCGGCGCGCAGGCGCTCGCCCAGGGTCGCGGCCTGTTCCACGAGGCCCTCGCCTTCGAGGACGTCCAGCACCGCCAGTGCCGCGCGGCAGGCCAGCGGGTTGCCGCCGAAGGTGGTGGCATGACTGCCCGGCGTGAAGACTTCGGCGGCCGGCCCGCGCGCCAGGCAGGCGCCGATGGGCATGCCGTTGCCCAAGGCCTTGGCCACGGTGATGACGTCCGGCGTCACGCCCTCGTGCTGGTAGGCGAACCACTTGCCGGTGCGCCCGAGGCCGGTCTGGATTTCGTCGGCCATGAACAGCCAGCCCTGGCGGTCGCAGATTTCCCGCACCGCCCGCAGATAACCGGGGGAGGGGACGCGGATGCCGGCTTCCCCCTGGATGGGCTCCAGCAGCACGGCGACCACGTTGGGGGTGTGCTCGGCGATGGTGTGCAAAGCCTCGATGTCGTCGAATGGGGCGCGGATGAAACCTTTGACCAGCGGCTCGAAGCCGGCCTGCACCTTGCGGTTGCCGGTGGCCGACAGGGTGGCCAGAGTGCGGCCGTGGAAGGCGTTCTCCATGACCACGATGGCCGGTTCTGAGATGTCCCGGCGGTGGCCGTACAGGCGGGCCAACTTGATGGCCGCTTCCACCGCCTCGGCGCCGGAGTTGCAGAAGAAGGCGCGGTCCATGTCCGCCAGGTCGCACAGGCGTTCCGCCAGCCGCTCCTGCAAGGGGATGCGATACAGATTACTGGTATGGAGCAAGGTCCCGGCCTGTTCCGCCAGGGCCCGGGCGAGGGCCGGGTGCGCGTGGCCCAAGGCGCAGACACCGATGCCGCTCAGGGCGTCCAGATACAGGTGATCCTTGTCGTCCCACAACCAGACGCCCTCGCCCTTCACGAAGGCCACCGGCAGGCGGGGGTAGGTGTTCATCAGGTGGTCGTTCGCCATCGGTCACGTCACTCCGTCCGGCGGGAGAAACCCTCACCGCACACAGAAACGAATCATTATAAGCAGATTTTGTAGGGGAACCAATTACAGGCCCTCAGCACCAGGAGGCCTGGTCCTGGGGGCGTTCCAGCAGTTCGTGGATGTTGGCCTCGATGATCTTGTAGCCCACGTTGCCGTAGAGGATCTGCCGCCCTTCGTTGAGGATGAAAGTGGGACTGCCGCGCACGCCGTAGCGCTCGCGGATTTCCAGGTCGGTATGAAAGGCGGCGCAGGCGGCCCCGTTTTCCAGGCGCTCTCGGATCGCCTCCCAAGGCAGATCCAGTTGTGCGGCGATGGCTCGCTGGCAGTCCAGGCGGCCGATGTCCTGGAGGTCGCGGAAAAAGGCCTGGCGCAGGCGCCAGATGGTTTCCTCGAAGAGGCTGCGGCCGGCCCATTCCGGTCGCGGCTCGGGGGAGATGAGGCCGTCCTGTTCCAGCAGGGACACGGCCTTGAGGAACAGATGGCAGCCCATGGAGGAATACGGGCGGTTGTGCTGCCAGACCTGCGGATGGATTTCCACGTGGGGGAAGTCGCGGCCGATGTGCTGGACGTGGCGGCCGTAGGCCTCGATGCCGCCGCGCTCGCGCCAGCCCTCCACCAGGCGGGTGTGGGTGTTGCCGAAGAGAGTGAGGAAGTGATAGTCCAGTTCGATGCGATCCTGGAAATGGCGCTTCAGTTCATCCACCTTGATCTGGGCCACATAGGCCCACACGCAGAGCAGATCGGTGAAATAGGCGATGCGTACGGGAGGGGTGGTCATGTCGGAGGGCCCCGGGAGAAACGGGAACGGCCGGACTCCGGCACGCGGAGCCCGGCCGGACGCGATGGCGCTTCAGCCGGCGAAGTTACGGGCCACGAAGTCCCAGTTCACCAGCTTCCAGAAGTTCTCCACGTACTTCGGGCGGGCATTGCGGTAATCGATGTAATAGGCGTGCTCCCATACGTCGCAGGTGAGCAGGGCCTTCTTGCCCTCGGTCATGGGCGTGCCCGCATTGCTGGTGCTCATGATGGCCAGGCTGCCGTCGGGATTCTTCACCAGCCAGGCCCAGCCGGAGCCGAAGGTGGTGATGGCGGTCTGGGAGAACTGTTCCTTGAACTGGTCGAAGGAACCGAAGGTCTTGGTGATGGCAGCAGCCAGATCGCCGTCGGGTTCACCGCCCCCATTGGGGCTCAGGCAATTCCAGTAGAAAGTGTGGTTCCAGACCTGGGCGGCGTTGTTGAACAGACCGCCGGTGGCTTTCTTGATGATCTCTTCCAGCGGCAGGTCCTCGAATTCCGTACCCGCGATGAGCTTGTTCAGATTGGTGACATAGGTCTGATGATGCTTGCCGTAATGGTATTCCAGGGTCTCCGCGGAGATGTACGGCTCCAGCGCGTTCATTTCGTAAGGCAGAGGTGGCAGCTTGTGTTCCATTGTCCTGTCTCCTGTACTGAATTAGTGCGGATAACCAAGCGATTTGCTTGGGCACAGTGTAAAGGAGCGGCAGGGGTGATTCAATCCACGGGTCAAATGTCAGGCCTCAGATGTCAGATATCGGAAACACAGTCTGCTAGATGTTCTTTCGGAGAGAAAGGGTTTGTGTAGAAAGCCCTCACCCCAACCCCTTATATGGACTCCTCCTGATTTGCAAGCCTGACGGATCGGGGCTCAAGGTGGTTTGCGACCTTATATCCGGCCTGTTGATGAGGGATATCCAATTACCCTCTGGCCCACAAGGTGAAGTCGCGCGCCGGCTTCT
>WFNO01000022.1 GCA_015488555.1 Gammaproteobacteria bacterium | reverse complement strand
ATTCGCCCAGCAATTCGCATGGCGCCGGGCCCATGGGCTACAATAGCGCCGTTTTCGCACCAGGACCCCTGCATGGACAAGAGTTACGATCCCAAACACATCGAGCGCTGCTGGTACGAGATCTGGGAAACCCGGGGTTATTTCCGCCCCAGTGGCCGTGGCCGCCCCTACTGCATCATGATCCCGCCGCCCAACGTCACCGGCACGCTGCACATGGGACACGCCTTTCAGGACACGCTGATGGATGCCCTCATCCGCTACCACCGCATGCAGGGCGACAACACCCTGTGGCAGGTGGGCACCGATCACGCCGGCATCGCCACCCAGATGGTGGTGGAACGCCTGCTCGCGGCCCAGGGCAAGTCGCGCCACGACCTGGGGCGCGAGGCCTTCGTCGAGGCCGTGTGGCGCTGGAAGGAGGAGTCGGGTTCCACTATCACCCGCCAGTTGCGCCGCATGGGCGCCTCCGTGGACTGGACGCGGGAACGCTTCACCATGGACGAACAACTGTCGGCGGCGGTGCGCGAGGTGTTCGTGCGCCTGTACGAGGAGGGACTCATCTATCGCGGCAAGCGCCTGGTGAACTGGGATCCGGTATTGCACACCGCCGTCTCCGATCTGGAAGTGATCTCCCAGGAAGAGGACGGCCAGTTGTGGCACATTCGCTATCCCATCGCCGGCAGCGGCGAATGTCTGGTGGTGGCCACCACCCGCCCGGAGACCCTGCTGGGGGACACCGCTGTGGCTGTGCACCCAGAAGACGACCGTTATCGCCACCTGGTGGGCCGCGAGGTGGAGCTGCCGCTCACCGGGCGGCGCATCCCGGTGATCGCCGACGACTATGTGGATCCCGCCTTCGGCACCGGCTGCGTGAAGATCACTCCCGCCCACGACTTCAACGACTATGCCGTGGGCCAGCGCCACGGCCTGCCCATGATCAACATCTTCACGGAGGACGCCCGAATCAACGAGGCGGCTCCGGAGAAATACTTCGGCCTGGACCGCTTCGAGGCGCGCCGGGCCGTGGTGGCCGATCTCGAGGCACAGGGCCTGCTGGAGAAGGTGAAACCCCACCGGCTCATGGTGCCGCGCGGAGACCGCTCGGGGGCGGTGATCGAGCCCTTTCTCACCGACCAGTGGTTCGTCAAGGTAGCGCCGCTCGCCGCGCCCGCCATCGAAGCGGTAGAACGGGGCGACATCCGCTTCGTGCCCGACAACTGGAAGAACACCTATTTCGACTGGATGCACAACATCCAGGACTGGTGCATCAGCCGCCAGATCTGGTGGGGCCACCGCATCCCCGCCTGGTACGATCAGGCGGGCCGGGTATACGTGGGGCGCTCCGAAGCGGAAGTGCGGCGTAAATACGGCCTGCCCCTGGAACACCATCTGGACCAGGACGAGGACGTGCTGGACACTTGGTTCTCATCCGCTCTGTGGCCCTTCTCCACCCTGGGCTGGCCGGAGCGCACCCCGGAACTGGACACCTTCTATCCCACCAGCGTCCTGGTCACCGGTTTCGACATCATCTTCTTCTGGGTGGCGCGCATGATCATGATGGGCCTGAAGTTCACGGGTCAGGTGCCGTTCCGCGAGGTCTACATCCACGGCCTGGTGCGCGACGCCCACGGCCAGAAGATGTCCAAGTCCAAGGGCAACGTCCTGGACCCCCTGGATCTCATCGACGGCATCGACCTGGAACGCCTGGTGGCCAAGCGCACCAGCGGTCTCATGCGCCCCCAGGATGCGGCCAAGATCGAACGCGCCACGCGCGAGGAATTCCCGGACGGCATCCCCGCCTTCGGCACCGACGCCCTGCGCTTCACCTTCGCCTCCCTGGCCTCCACGGGCCGGGACATCAAGTTCGATCTCCATCGCATCCAGGGCTATCGCAATTTCTGCAACAAGATCTGGAACGCCGCCCGCTACGTGCTCATGAACACCGAGGGCCGGGACACCGGGCTCGGCGGCGAGCCGGTGCAGCTGGGCCTGCCGGAACGCTGGATCCGCTCGCGCCTGCAAGTGGTGACCGAAGAAGTGCGCCGCGCCCTGGACCAGTACCGTTTCGACCTCGCCGCCCAGGCGCTCTACGAATTCACCTGGGACGAGTATTGCGACTGGTACCTGGAACTGTCCAAACCCGTGCTCACCGATCCCCAGGCCGAGGCCGCCGTACAGCGCGGCACGCGCCAGACCCTGGTGCAGGTGCTGGAACAGCTCCTGCGCCTGGCCCATCCGCTCATCCCCTTCGTCACCGAGGAGATCTGGCAGAAGATCGCGCCGCTGGCGGGGCGCGCCGGCGAGACCATCATGCTGCAACCCTATCCGGAACCCGATCCGCAGGCGGTGGACCACGAGGCCGTGGTGGAGATCCAGTGGATCATGAACTTCGTCCTCGGCGTGCGCAAGATCCGCAGCGGCATGAACATCGCCCCCGGCAAACCCCTGCCGGTATTGCTGCAGCAGGGAGACGCGCAGGATCGCCTGCGCGTGGAGGCCAACCGTTCCTTTCTCATGAAACTGGCGCGCCTGCACTCCATCCGCTGGCTGGCGGAAGGGGAACCGGCACCGGAATCCGCCACCGCCTTCGTGGGCAGGCTGAAGCTGCTCATCCCCATGGCCGGGCTCATCGACAAGGCAGCGGAGTGCGCGCGCCTGCGCAAGGAAATGGCCAAGCTGGAACAGGGGCTCGCCGTCCTGGACAAGAAACTGGCCAACCCCCAGTACGTGGACAAGGCCCCCAGCCACATCGTCGCCCGCGACCGCCGGCGTGCGGACGAGTTACGCGCCGCCCTGGAGCGGCTGCGGGAACAGTTGGCCCGGATCGAGTCCCTCTAGCAGGCTGCCCGCCGGGAGGGCGCTGCTTTCCACACTGAACAAAGGAGTCCTGTCATGAACATCGACATACGCCCACACACCTGCCTGCTCGGTATCTTACTGCTGGCCACCGCCTCCGCCGCCCAAGCCGCGGAAGTGGCCCGCGCCCAGTTCACCACCGCCGTGGAGAACCGGGAACCCGTGGATCGCATCGAGACCCTGGACAGCAGCCACGGGCGGGTCTATTTCTTCAGCGAGATCCGCGGGGGCCAGGGGCAGACCATCATCCATCGCTGGTTGTACCAGGGCCGGACGATGGCGGAGGTCTCCTTCGAGATCGGCGGGCCGCGCTGGCGGGTGTGGTCCAGCAAGACGCTCGCCCCTGCCTGGACCGGCACCTGGACGGTACAGGTGGTGGACGATGATGGCCGGATACTGGCAGAACGGCGTTTCGAATACGTGGAATGATGTCTGTCAGTGCTCCCGCGTGGCACGGAACTCGATCTGCGGCCAGCGCTCCATGGTCAGTTCCAGATTGACGCGGGTGGGGGCGAGATAGGCCAGGGCCCCGGCGCTGTCCATGGCCAGTTGGTCGGCGGCCTTGCGGCGGAATTCTTCCAGTCTCTTGCCGTCCTCGCAGTGGACCCAGCGGGCGGTGGCCACCTGTACGTTCTCGAAGCTGCAGTCCACGCCGTATTCGTGTCTGAGGCGGTGGGCAACCACGTCGAATTGCAACACGCCCACCGCCCCCAGAATCAAGTCGTTGTTGCGCAGGGGGCGGAACACCTGAGTGGCGCCCTCCTCCGAGAGCTGATCCAGACCTTTGTGCAGGGCCTTCATGCGCAGGGGATCGCGCAGGATCACGCGCCGGAACAACTCGGGGGCGAAATTGGGAATGCCGGTGAACTTGAGCGCTTCTCCCTGCGTGAAGGTGTCGCCGATGCGGATGGTGCCGTGGTTGTGCAGGCCCAGGATGTCGCCGGGATAGGCCTCCTCGGCATGTTCGCGATCGGCGGCCATGAAGGTGAGGGCGTTGGCCACCTGGATGTCGCGGCCGATGCGCAGATGGCGGATTTTCATGCCCCGCTTGTAGGCTCCCGAACAGATGCGCAGGAAGGCGACGCGATCGCGATGGGCGGGGTCCATGTTGGCCTGAATCTTGAACACGAAGCCGCTGAACGACTCCTCCTCGGGTTGGACCACGCGCGTGGTGGTCGGCCGCGGCCGCGGGGGCGGGGCATATTCGACGAAGGCGTCCAGCAGCTGCTGCACGCCGAAGTTGTTGATGGCGGAACCGAAGAACACCGGCGTCAGGGTGGCCGCCCGGTAGGCCTCCAGATCGAAGGCGTGGCTGGCCCCTCGGACCAGCTCGATCTCGTCACGCAACACCTGCGCCCGGCCTTCCAGCAGCGTGTCCAATTGCGCGTGGTCCAGCCCCTGGATCACCTCCCTTTCCGGTATGCGGCCACCGCCGGATGCCCCAGGCCGGAACAGGTGCAAGGTCTCCTGCTGGAGATGAAACACGCCCTTGAAGGCCTTGCCCATGCCCACCGGCCAGGTGACGGGGGCGCAGCGAATGTCCAGGATGCGCTCGATCTCGTCCAGCAACTCGATGGGATCGCGACCTTCCCGGTCCAGCTTGTTGATGAAGGTGATGATGGGGGTGTCGCGCAGGCGGCACACCTCCATGAGCTTGATGGTCCGCTCCTCCACGCCCTTGGCGCTGTCGATCACCATGAGGGCCGAGTCCACCGCCGTCAGCGTGCGGTAGGTGTCTTCGGAGAAGTCCTCGTGGCCGGGGGTGTCCAGCAGATTGATGATGCGCCCGCGATAGGGAAACTGCATCACCGAGGTGGTGACCGAGATGCCACGCTGTTTCTCCAGTTCCATCCAATCGGACGTGGCGTGACGCGCCGCCTTGCGACCCTTCACGGTCCCGGCCAGTTGGATGGCCCCGCCGTAGAGCAAGAGCTTCTCGGTCAGGGTGGTCTTGCCCGCGTCCGGATGGGAGATGATGGCGAATGTGCGCCGCCTGGCGGCCTCGGTGGCGATGCTCATGGCGAACTCAAGGTCCCCTCGGCTCCAGAAAGCAAGAGGCGCAAGGGGCGCGCGGCCCCTTGCGCCTCCGGCTGCCGCCTCAGTTGATGGCCAGCAATTCGATATCGAAGATCAGGGTCTCGTTGGGACCGATGTCGTTGCCGGCGCCGCGCTCGCCGTAGGCCAGCTCGGCGGGAATGAACACCTTCCAGTGGGAACCCACGGGCATGAGGGGTAGCACCTCCTGCCAGCCCTGGATCACCTGACCCACGGTGAAGGTGGCCGGCTCGCCGCGCTGGTAGGAACTGTCGAACTCCTGGCCGTTGATGAAGGTGCCGCGATAATTGACCACCACGGTGTCCTCCAACCCGGGTTTCTTGCCCGAACCCTTCTTGATCACCTGGTATTGCAGGCCGCTGGGCAGCGTGACCACGCCTGCCTTCTTACCGTTGGCAGCCAGGAATTCGCGGCCCTTGCGGGCGTTGATCTCCGCCAGCCGGCGCCGTTCCTCCTGGCGCTGTTGCTGGAAGGTATTGAAGGCCAGTTTCATCTCTTCCGGAGTGAGCTTCAGGGGCGCGCCGGCGAGCACGTCCTCGATGGCCTGGGTGAGGGCGTCGACGTCGAAATGGGGCCCGTCATGGCGCAGGCTCAAGGCGATCTGCACGCCCACGGCGTAACTGAATTTTTCCTTGTCGGTGTCGAGATCGGCCGCCTGCGCCGTACCGATCATCAAAACGAACAACAGAACGAGAGTCGGAATGGTGTTTTTCATGCTCATTGCCTTTCCTTCGTAACGATGGATGATTCAAGAAACGGGCCGGTGTACCCGAAACGCCGGGTACATATCTGTGTCCTGCCCTCGTATATACTTGGTATATACTGGCGGGATATGCCGGAATCCGATTTCAGATGTACGATGGTTCGTTGGCTCTTACCGGGATTGATACTGGGATCGCTCCTGGCGTCGGCGCTCACTTCCCCCCTGCTAGCAGACGGTGTGCCGCCTGGCACGGCGGTCGTTTTCATGTACCACCGCTTCGGCGAGCCGGGCCACCCCAGCACCAATATCCGTTTGGACCAGTTCGAGGCCCAACTCGACCACCTGCAGCGGGCAGGATACCAGATTTTGCCCCTGGAGGATATCGTGGCCGCCCTTCAGGGAGAAAAAAAACTACCGCCGCGGGCGGTGGCACTGACCATCGACGATGCCTATCGCTCGGTCTACGAGCAGGCCTTTCCGCGCCTGCGGGCACGGGGTTGGCCCTTCACCGTATTCGTGGCTACCGATCCGGTGGACCAGGGATTGTCGGCCTTCATGAGCTGGGAACAAATGCGCGAGATGCAAGCAGCGGGCGTGGGTTTCGCCAATCACTCCCGTGACCACGGCCACCTCATTCGTCTGCGCGCGGGAGAGAGCCGTGCCCAGTGGCGAGCCCGCATCCGTGCCAACCTGGAACATGCCCAGCGGCGTCTGGAAGAGGAACTGGGCCGCATCCCGCGCCTGTTCGCCTACCCCTATGGCGAATACGACACTGCCCTGGCGGCGCTGGTGAGGGAATTAGGATACGTGGCCTTCGGCCAGCAGTCCGGGGCCGTGGGACCACTTTCCGACCTGCGCGCCCTGCCGCGCTTCCCCATGGCCGAGGCCTATGCGGACCTGGCGCAGTTCCGCACCAAGGCCGCCGCCCTGCCCCTGCCAGTGCGACGCGTGATCCCCTGGAACCCTGTGACCACGCTGGCACGCCCGCGCATGGTGGTACATTTGACCCCCAGCGGGGCCCGCCTGGCGGAACTGCGCTGTTATGCCAGCGGGCAGGGCGCCATACCCGTGGAGTGGTTGGAGCGTGACCCGGCGGGAGGCGACCTGCGATTCGCCACCCGCGCCCCCAAACCCCTGCCCATGGGGCGCTCCCGGTACAATTGCACGGCCCCCGCCGCAGAGCCGGGGCGCTTTTACTGGTTCAGCCACCCGTGGATCCGGCTGCGTCCCGCAGCCAGGCCAGCCGTCGCACCGCGTCCATAGGCATCAGGTCCACGTCCCTGAGGCGCTCCAGGCGGTTGACGCGGATGATGCGCCGGATCTCTTCCACGTAGGCCTCCCCGCGCTGTGAATAACGCTGCAGTCCTCCGGCCAGGGCAAGGGAATCCAGGGAAGTGCCCGATGCCCGCATCTCGCGGCGTAGGCGGCGCAGTTCCTGGTAGGCATGCCCCACGTTGAGATTGTAGAAATAATCGCGCACCGAATCGCGCAGGGTGGGAAACTTGCGCACCAGATAGCGCTTTCCCTCGGGACGGGCGGCCGGCACGATGCCGTGTTCTTCCTGCCACGTCCATTGCCCAAAGAGATTGTTGGCCACCCGCGCGAAGCGGGAAGTACCCCAGGCGCTCTCGTTGGCAGCCTGAGCCAATGCCAGTGCGGGCGGGAGTTCGTCCAGGCGTTCCAGCAGCAGTTCCATGGCCTGGGCTGGATCCTCCTCAGTTACCCGATAGCGCCGCAACAGGCCATCCAGCCAGTGGCGGGCCCCCGTCCCCTCGGGGGGAATGCCGCCATACTCCAGCAGGCGCAATACCTGCTGGCGTTGGGCTCGCAGCTCCCGGTTCTCCGCAAGCACCAGGGGCAGCAACAGGCGAAAGAACAAGGCCTTCTTGCGCGGCGCCGGCATGGCGGGATCCAGGTCCCGGGGTAGCGGTTCCACGGCGATGCGCGGCACCGTGGGACCAGCCGGCGGTGGCCACTGGTAATCCAGCGCCTCGAACAGGCGTTCCGCCTCTTCCACGCCCGCCACCCGCACCGTAAGCAGGGTTTCGGCCTGCTCGTGCACCGCCAGCAGGCGCTGTTTCTGGGCCTCGGCGGCCAGGAACAAGGCCCCGCCCACGGGCAGCAGGAAGGCCAGGGTCTGGAGCAATGGGCGGGACAAACGGTTCATAGGAGCAATTATATCCGCCTCGTCAGCAGAATCTATGGGTAGATTCCGGTTCAGGCAAGGCGCCAAGTGTATGATACAAAGCGATTTCCATAGCGTGATAGGTTCGAAAACCAAAGGCTTTTCTGACCGTCAGTTTTGCCTTGGTATTGAAACCCTCTACCACGCCGCTGGAAAGCTGCCCCTTGGCGCGAAACCAGT
>WFNO01000021.1 GCA_015488555.1 Gammaproteobacteria bacterium | reverse complement strand
GCGGGGCTTTTTTTGTGGGTGGTCAGAATGTGTGGGGCAAGGGCCGAAGTACCGGCGAAGAGATGATGGGATGATGGCTTTAATGTTGGGCGTTATTCCTAGCGCCTCATTTTCTTCTTGTCTTTCAATAGTTTGCAAATATGTTTGGCGGTGGAAAGATAACACAAACCAAATTGCTCTGACTATCCGGTTATCGCCGTTCCCCAGAAATACCTGGTAACCGCCACGCTCAAAAAAACCTTGATAGCTCCGGCCGATGAAGCGTTCATAGCGGAAACGAGCAGAGGAACGCAAACATGGCTGATGAACTACTCACCCAAAAGCAACTGGCCCAACGGTGGGCCCTGAGCGAACGTACCCTGGAGCGCTGGCGATCCATCGGAGAGGGCCCCGTCTACATCAAATTGGGCTACACGGTTCGTTACAGACTGGCAGATGTCGAAGCCTTTGAACAGAAAGGCCTATCAGCAGGCCCCCAAAACGCCGCCTATTCTAACTAAACCCTCACACACAAAAGCCGCCTGACGCCAGGATATTGCATTCGTTGTTCCAACGTTGTTCCATTTTCCCTTGACAGGGAGAAAACCGGGTGTATTATTTAATTTAGGAACAACGCCGGAACAACAACATTCCTCGTCGGGAGGTGTCAGATGCCTACAGTCTCTAAACCCTACAAGGCCAGTCTGAGCAAGACTCAAGGCCGGCAAAGCTATTCAATCATCTTTCGTCACCCGGTGAGAAAGGATCCCAACACTGGCAAGCCAGGTCGGCGCGTCCGAGCCGGTCTAGGTACAAAGGATGAGAACGAAGCCAATCAGCTCGTAGACCAAATGAACGAGTTACTCGCCAACTCCGATTATTGGACGATAGGCGCTCAAGAAACTGCTCGCGGGCGATTTGACACACGTATTGTTGAAATCTTTTTCCACGATATCGTGCCTCAACCTACCGATTTCATGGATGTGCGGGAACAAGTAATTCCCATTCCATCTTCAGATAATTCGGATTACAGGTCGGCTTTACTTCTTGGCACAACAGGTGCTGGTAAAACGACGCTACTTCGCCAGATCATTGGCACACACCCAGTGAAAGAGCGATTTCCGTCGACCTCCACTGCGAAGACCACGGTGGCGGATACAGAAATCATCGTTGCCGAGGGAGACTATCAATCGGTTGTCACCTTTATGGAACGTGACGAGGTAAGAGACTATCTAGAGGAATGTATCTCCAAAGCAGTGCTGACTGCATACCAAGGGAAGTCTGATTCCGATGTGCTTCGAAGCCTGCTCCAGCATGTAGACCAACGTATGCGCTTTAATTATGTACTCGGAAATGGCCCTATCTCAGAGGATGATCTGGATGACGAAGATGAGGACGAAGACGACTTTGAGGAAGATCTGAATTCAAGTGAACCAGAAATCGCCCCCGAGGCACCGGACAGCCTTGATCTTAACCGAACCAATGATTTGCTTATCCGTGCAGTTAACCGCGCACGCGAGATAGCGATCAACCAAGGCACAAGACTAAAAGCCGAACTTGATGCGACCGAAGAATCGGACCAACGCGTTGTCGATGAACTCTTTGAGGAAGAACTCGATCGCCTGCTTAGACAGGATGAAGAATACCATGCCATCGCGGATGAACTCATGGATGAAATCGAGTTGCGCTTTTCCGCGCTTCACAAAGGATCCTTTCGAAAAAACAAGCAGGGGTGGCCGATCTCTTGGGAGTTTTCTTCTTCGGATAGAAATACCTTCATCAAAGAGATCCTTCGATTTTCTAGCAACCATGCCCCACTGTTTGGCACGCTATTGACGCCTCTGGTTAATGGAATTCGTGTAAAAGGCCCTTTCTTTCCACTCTGGGCTGAAGATTCAAAACAACCATTAGTTATTGTCGATGGTGAAGGTCTTGGGCACACTCCGGACTCGTCATCCAGCCTTTCTACTAATCTGCTTCGCCGCATCGACATGGCAGATGCTGTAGTCCTTGTTGATAATGCCGCTCAGCCAATGCAAGAAGCGCCAGTTGCGGCTCTACGCTCCATTGTCCGAACCGGCAATACTAAGAAGCTTCTAATGTGCTTCACCCATTTCGACGAAGTAAAGGGTGACAACCTACCGACCGTTTCCGCAAAGCGAGAACACGTCCTTGCCTCGGCGGAGAACGTTATGACACGTCTTGGCGAGGATCTTGGTCCAAACGCAGAGCGCGCGCTCAGAGCTAGATTAGCTGAACACTGCTTTTTTCTCGGAGGCATCGACAAGGTTCTTGACCCGAAAAAGAAACGCGGGAAGCGCAGTATTGAGCAGTTAAAAGCACTCCTTACCGCCATTGACCAGATTGTGGAGCGCCCGGAACCTGTCGAGGCGCGTCCTGTTTATGACCGAATGAATCTGGCGCTCGCCATCAGAGAAGCGGCAGACCAGTTCCATGAGGCATGGCTCCCTCGACTTGGCCTGAAATACAAATCTGGAATCAACAAAGAGCATTGGACGCGGGTTAAAGCACTCAGCCGACGCCTCGCCAATGGCTGGGCAGATCAGTACGACAACCTAATGCCAGTATCCGACCTGCATAAGCAACTCGGCGAACTGATCTATGTGACGATCCAGGAGCCTATTCGGTGGATAGGCGATGAACCCGATGAGGACAGCCAGCAACAGATCTATGATGAATTCTCATCGGCACTTACAGGTCGACTACTTGAGTTTGCCAGCCGCAGAGTATGGATAGAAAGGTCAGATGAATGGCAGGAGGCATTCAACCAGTCAGGCAAGGGCTCTACATTCACCCGCGCTGAAATTATTGCAGAAGATATCTACGACAAGGCTGCCCCTGTGCCCGACCTGACACCATCACCAGACCGAAACAAGTTCCTCCATGAGGTGTTGGCGCTAGTTGAAGAAGTGTGCCAAGAGCTAAATATCACGCTGGAGTAATACACAGTTCGAGCAACAAAAGCGACAGCGATGTTTCCCTTGATCGCTCGTGGAGCGAAGGGCTCACCCATCCATACTTGAAACTCCAAGCCCGACTACTATATCGGCTGCCTCAAATAATGGCCGATGAGAAAACTTGCATTTGAGTTTCTACCCAGGCTGCCGACGAAACCCCCGGAATTTGAAGGGCTTATAGGCACAAGTTAGGCATGAAAAATATGCTTTGTCTGCGTGCATTGGGTAATCACCCCGAAAATTAGCTGACATCAGAAGTAGAATTTTCTCATAATAGCGCAAGAGGAGATTCTGCATGAAAAAATCACGATATAGCGACAGCCAAATCATGGCGATCCTGAAACAAGCTGAGGCTGGCACCCCGGTGCCGGCCCTGTGCCGGGAGCACGGTATGAGCAGTGCAACCTTTTACAAATGGCGAGCCAAATACGGCGGAATGGATGCCTCGATGATGAAACGCATGAAGGAGCTGGAGGAGGAAAACCGGCGATTGAAGAAAATGTACGCCGAGGAGCGGCTGAAGGCCGAGATTGTCCAGGAGGCACTGGCAAAAAAGTGGTGAGGCCATCTCATCGCAAAGAGATGGCCAAAAAGGCGGTATCGGAGCGGGGCCTGAGCATTCGTGTGGCCTGCCAGGCCTTTGCTATCAGCGAGACCTGCTATCGATACCAGGCGGTCTTGTCAGATGAAAACGAAGAGATTGCCGATTGGCTGATCCGGCTGACGCACAACCAGAAGGACTGGGGCTTCGGTCTTTGCCGCGATTATCTGCGCAACGTCAAAGGCTTTGCCTGGAATCACAAGCGTATCTATCGGATCTACTGCGAACTGGAGTTGAACCTGAGAATCAAGCCGAAGCGGCGCATACAGCGGGAAAAGCCGGTACCGCTGGCCGTGCCGGATGCCCCCAACCAAGTCTGGTCCATGGATTTTATGCATGACCAACTGAGCGATGGTCGCACGTTTCGCTTGTTCAACGTGCTGGATGATTTTAATCGAGAGGGACTGGGTATTGAGGCCGATTTCTCGCTACCCGCAGAACGTGTTACACGCGCACTGGATCAGATCATCGAATGGCGCGGCAAACCCGAGCGGCTACGTTGTGACAACGGCCCGGAATTCATCAGTCGGGAACTGGAGAGATGGGCTAAGGAACGCAGCATCCAGCTCGAATTCATCCAACCCGGTAACCCACAACAGAATGCCTACGTCGAACGTTACAATCGTACAGTACGCTACAGCTGGTTGAGCCAGTACCAATTCGAGTCACTCGAAGAGGTGCAGAACTATGCGACACAGTGGCTTTGGTTTTACAATCATGAACGGCCCAATAAGGCCAATGGTGGCTTACCGCCAAAACACATGCTGGTAGCAGCATGATCTCTACTTTTGGCGTCGGTTAAAAAAGGGATGATTACCATTGGGCTTGGTAACTAACGTTCATTATGGTAAATTACCTTCTTAAGTTGAGGTGTACACGGATCTGGAAATGTACAAAACCATTAGCTATCCACGGCATGAATCCGGCACAGGACAAATCGAGCGCTTAAGAATTTCATTGAATCCTGATGACGATAACTTTGTAAAATGGTTATCTGCGCTTTCAAGTCGGGAAATCCGATCTTTATTACACCGGACTTACTCTCAGCTCAGAAATGAATCTGTCACGGTGCAGATCCCAATATCACAAATTGCCACAAAGCTCCTAAAACGAGCTTTTGAGAATGAGTCAATGAATATGAGATTGCTAACAAATAATACTAACAAGCAACTAGGCTTGTTTCCGGAAGCTACATCGCTAGGAAGACATGGAACATTCTCTCCGAATCATCTCGAATCTATCCATCGATGGTACCCATATATTGAAGGATTCTCTGCTACATTTGTCAGTGAACTCATTTCTAAGTGGGGCAATGGGGCACATTCAGTTTTTGATCCATTCGCTGGAACAGGAACCACAATGACTGTGGGAGCATTAATGGGTCTACGGAGTGCATATGCAGAAATTAACCCATTTATGCGGTTAGTTATTGAAGGTAAAACGAATGTTCTGCGTAGAGTCTCAAATCAGCGTGATGCACTTTCTTCATTTTTCTCGGACATTATCGAATATGCTCAGAATAACTTAGTTCCGTATGAGGAGGCAAAGCATGAGTTAAACAATGCTTTCTCAGGACGGTTATATTTTGAAAGGCAAAGACTTATTGAGATTTTGTCCTTACGGAACGCAATTCTTCATGTCGGGAATAATGAAGATTTCCGACACCTTGCTCTCCTTGCGTTAGGAAGTATCGCTGTACAATGCAGTGAGCTTAAGCGTGCGGCAGACCTTCGGTACCGAAAGCCGAAGGAGTTACTACCAGATAATTTTAGTGTGTTTGAATGCTATAAGAATAAAATCAAGGTCATTATCGATGACATTGATCCTTCATTATCCGAAATGGAGTCAGTGGAATGTATCTGTGAGGATGCACTTGCTGATATACCCAAAGATAGTTCATTTGATCTGATCGTAACATCACCACCCTACCTAAATGGAACAAATTATTTTCGTAATACAAAAATTGAGCTATGGCTTACTGGGTGCATAGATTCTGAGAAAGATCTTGGGCGGTTTACCCGTCTTGCGGTTACAGCAGGAATAAATAATGTATCTAAAAATGGGCGCGATAGAAAATCCTATAACTTTGTGGAAATAGTCGCAAAGGAGCTTGATGAGGTCGCCTATGATAAGCGAATTCCAGAGCTAGTAAGGCGCTATTGTTCTGACGCTGAGATTTGGTTGGGGAACTGCTATAGACTTCTTGCCAAAGGTGGTCGAGCAATCATTGACATTGGCGACTCCAAGTTTGCAGGTGTGCATGTCCCAACTGATATCTTTTTAGAAAGGATTGCTCAGGAAGTCGGGCTTAGTCTCGAACACATTGAACTTGTAAGAGAAAGAGCTTCGAAAGATGGAACACCACTGAAACAAGTCCTGCTTGTTCTAAAAAAGCCGAAGTACAATGGCAAGGCTGTACCGATTAAGCATAAAACGCCAACATCAACAAAAGCAAAGGAGTTAAGGAGGATTGCAAAATGCTTTGAAGATGGGCTGCCGCACAGAAATGCGCCCTATTCATCTAGAAACTGGGGGCATCCCTTGCATTCGCTTTGTTCATATCAAGGGAAGCTTAAGCCTGCTATTGCGCATTTTTTAGTAACTAACTTTACAAAGCCAGGTGACGTTGTGCTTGACCCCATGTCTGGTGCTGGAACAATTCCATTGGAAGCATTTTTAACTGGCAGAAAAGCATATGCGAATGACCTTCAAGAACTTGGCTTCATTTTAAGTTCTTCCAAAGTACGCAAACCAAAAAGTCAGCTAGTGCTTCGCGAGCTGGAGAATCTGCTCGGTTTTATAGAAAAAAATTGGAACCAAGAAGATTCAGTAAAGTATGGTGATTTTGGTTTTAATGGAAAATTAAGTGAATATTTTCACGAGAGAACATTTAAAGAGATTTTGGCTGCCAGGCGTTATATGTTGGAGAATTCATGCACATCAACAGAGAGAGCGCTAGTTTACTCATCACTATTGCATATTTTGCATGGGAACAGACCGTATTCTCTTTCGCGTCGATCGCATCCAGTTACCCCCCTTAAACCACAAGGTGAATTCGAATATCGTGATATAAAAACTCGGCTAGAAGATAAGGTCTCGCGGGTACTGGCAAGCTACCATAATGATAAACTTCTTTCTGGAAAAGCGAGTTTTGGTAGTTTTGAAGATCTTAATTATCGTGGTACTGTAGATGCCGTTATTACATCACCGCCTTTCGCTGCGTCAACTAGGTTCTACATTGCAAACTGGATGCGCTTGTGGATGTCAGGATGGGAGCCGGAAGATTTTTCAACTAGAAAGGAACGCTTTGTAGAACACAGGCAAAAGTCGTCATTTGATATATATTCCATTTTCTTTAAGAAGTGTTATCAATGGTTGAGGCCAAAAGGGATTGTGATCATGCATCTAGGTAAAACGAAGAAGCATGATATGGTTGAGGAGCTGATTACACATTGCAATCCGTATTTTGAAGTCGCCTACTATTTTGATGAATGTGTAGTTGGTAGCGAGAAATTTGGGTTAAAAGACCAAGGTGCAACAAAAGCACATCAATACCTGTTTTTGGTGAGGCGGGATTAACTCTTAGTCACCTTTGTCTGACCTTATATTCTTTAATTATGTCGAAAGGTGCCCCATCGGGGCATTTGTTGATCGCTTTTTGAAGTGCTTTAAGAAGGAGTTCTACTGCAACTTTCCCATCTCTCTCTTTAGTTAGCTCCGGGCGTCTGCAAAATTCATCAAAAAACCAATCTAATCGCTTACCAAGCATCTGGATTGCTTCAATGTTTGGGCTTGGTTTTTTTAGCTCATCGAGAGGAATGCCTGTGATCTCAGAAAGCGATTTTAGCTCTTTCGCAGTATAAAAAGATGCTGGAGGACGGTCACGCTTAGCAGAATTACATGATCCGCAAAGACAGGTTGCAGTTTCATCAAGAGGCCAAAGCAATGCTAACGGACGCGTGTGATCGAGATGCATTTCTTTTGGGTTATTGAGTGGCTCCCCGCACTTAAAACATTTTCTGTCAAACTTATCCCATATGTCATCAGCAAGCTCACGTCCTCCGGTTTGATGCCGATATCGTAATTGTGGACTGCCTTGATAAAGTTCAGTCAATAGCAGTTCAAATGCCCTACGTCGAGCACCATCCTCTTTCATCTGAGCAGCAGTGCGTTGTGGATTGTGGGCTGCGTTTACTTCAAATTTCTTGCAGAATCGGCACTCAAGCTGGAATCCATATTCCAGTTGGATTCGTTCGCCTGTATCAATATTAAGCAACCTACCAAAACCTGTATGAGAACATGGCCTTCGGTGTTCGGCTTTACAGTGATTCGTAAAGCTTAAATGGATTAACTCATCATCAAAATTGACAGGTAAAAATCTTGCGCATCTGTTACAGGATTTCAGGTGTAAAATGGCCTCATCGCCGTTATCCTTTGGGGCGTGTATGGTTACATCGCCATTTGTTTGGAAAAAATGGGCCTCAGGAGAGAATTGATACATATTTCTCAACAGTTCTGGGCGGGCTTTATCATAGTGACGGTGTTTGATTATTCCACAAGCCAGCTCATAAAATGCGATATCTGATTCTGCCTTTGCAGAAAAAGTTGCTGTAACATCAAAAGAGTCCCCTGATTCGGAGATCCACATTGATCCGAACTTACTCCAGTTAGGCGCACATGGTGGGACTAGGGTATGTCGACGAAATGGACTGCCCTCGATTTTTACGTCTACAGTATCTGGTGCCAAAAACCAGCCACCATAACCCACCAGTTCACCAGATGAATGCTCTGGAACGGTAAATCTGACAGTAACGGTGTCTCCAGAGGAGAGATGTATGGTGGGGAGAATAAGCTCTTTATATTCACCCCCGGTGGATTCTGGGTGACTGCTAAAACCTGAGCGTCGGGTAGCTGCTCGTCTTCGGCCAGAGAATTTGGTTTTCCCAGGTAGTTTCCCTGATTTCATCGAGCACACAGCGCTTGACCCTTATTGTAGCAAGTGAATGATTTATATACTTTATCACCCAGTTATAATCAGGTCTACCTAGGCTGAGCGGTGATGTTCCCACTCCCGACGTTGTTAGCCCCATACAATTCAGCTTCCGCGTTTCGCCTACGTTCCAATCCCTTCAGACGCCGGCCTCCCGCCCATGTCCAGCGCATAAACTCTCGTGGCACTTCGTGGTGCTCCTCCCGGTTCACCTTCTGCCGTAGGGTAGAGCGCTGCAGCGCCCCTACCCCTAAATTGAAGGTGAATGACACTAGCGCGCTGAACTGACTGTCAGAAAGAGGGACGTCAATGAGGCGGAGTACACCCCTCTCGGCCAAAGTGATATCCCGCCGGAGAATTTCCTCTGCCTGCTGTTCATCGATGCCACTCTTGAGCTGGTCTCGCTCATTCTCGCGAACCACATGTCCATAGCCGATAGTCTGGTAGCCAGCCGGGCAAATGTAGATCGTGGGACTGAACCCTTCGAACCGCTTGATGAGATCAAACCCTTCTTGGGTAATGTGGCGCATGTCACTTCCCCCGCGCTTTTGCCAGGGCCCGCTGGCCGAACCAGAAGCTCATGACAGCTGCGAATAGGGCCTGGGTTTCCGGGTCCCAGACTTGTGGTATGGCAACCACAAAGGCAAGCCCCTCTTCGGCCATCAACACATACAACGTGCTAACCTTCACTACGGTAAACAACATAAAGAAAGCGTAGGTGATTACCGGGCGCACAGAGGCACGTAGGCCGTCCACCCACTTCACCCCGGAAGGCTGGCTGTCGTGCTTGTAGAGGGTTTGACTCTCGGCAATATCCGCCTCGACGTCGATCTCCTCCAGCCGCTGGCTGTGGCCCAGCCTCATCTGTTCCATCTGGCGGTCGAGGATGGCCAGTTCGTGTTTACGGTCCTGACGATCCCTCCATAGGCTCAATAGATCGGGGAAGGCGCTGGAGACGAAGCCCAGCAGGCTACCTAGCAGGGTCAGCATGATTAATGTCCTCCAAAGAGTTTCAGTTTGATGGCGGCCCCGGCCATCAGGGCCAGAATCAGGCCGGTTGTCATAATGCGAATGATGGTTTGCCAGGCGGTGCGCTTGGCGAGGTTGAGCGCCTGCAGCAGAGAGCGAAGCTCACGGATATCCTCGGCAGCGTCTTCGCCATCCAGGCCCACATCGGCCAGGGCCCTGAGCGCTCCCCGCTCGGCGGCACGGTTGAGCATCTCCTCGAATTCTTCCTGCGGCAGAGTGATCAAAGGTTCATTCTTTCCCGGTGGGGACATAGGCGCCTCCAATACGAAAAAACCCGCCGAGTGGCGGGTCTGTGTGATTCTTAATGTTGGGTTCAGGGTTTGGGCGTTTCAGCTTCAACGCGAGTGATGAAGCCTTGGCTGTCCAGTTGATGCTCAGCTCGCTGGATCAGCCATTCACCGTCCACGCCATCGCGAAAGCCCTTGAGCCGGAGTTTGCCTTCCGCCATCAGTTCGGTATTGCCGACCAGTGTCAGACTCAGGGTGCCGGTGCCGCGTTGGAGCGCATCCAGTTTCGACCGGGCGGCGCGGGTGGCCTGCCGCGCATCCGGATAGGTATGACGCAAGGTGTACACTGGCTTACCTTCTCCCACTCGAACTGGCACACGTTCAGCGGCCAGTAGGTCATGCCAGTGGGTTACCACTGCCTCATACTTGCCCCGGTCGGCCTGGGTCATCCGATGCTGAATCACCTGCGACGGTGAAACCTCAATAGTAGGCATCTCTTTGCCTGTGGCGCTCTTGGCTTCTCCCCGGGTCACAAACACCAAGTTACCGGCTACGGGCTTTGCTACCGCGCCTGATTCCCGGGCCAGCCGGGTGAGCAAATGCAGATCCGATTCCTCGGTCTGGTCCAGATGGGCGATGGCCACCGGGGCCAGTGCGTTGCTGACTTTGGGCTTCAACCCGTGCTCGGCTGCAATGGTGGCCACCAGATCGGCCAGGGTAATGTTGTCCCAAACACGGGTCCGGGGAGCCTTGAGGCTTTCACGCATGTCGGAGGCCTTGGCCCGGATCGTCAGGGTGTTGGGTGGACCGCTGTGTTCCACCTCGTCCACCACATAGAGGCCAAGACGGACCAGTCCTGTCTGCCGGTAACCCAGTGACACCTCAAGTTCCGCCCCATGCCGGGGCCAGATTAGCAAGGCATCACGATCATCCAGAGCAATCTCAACCGTATCCGACTTAACGCCCGCCTCGTCGGTGATCCGCAGAGATAGCAGCCGGTCGCGGATGCGATCGGTAATGTCCTGGCTGTCGGCCAGAATGCGAAAATCCGGCGTCATGGTCTCAGTCCCACAGACGAATCAATCCTGTCCTGACCGACAGCTCTGGAAACTCCGGCAGATCGATTACGACACCGGCAGGCAGCATTGGTCCCAGATCGGCCAGGTCAGGATTGGCTTCCAGCACGGCTTCGGTATAGCGGGATGATTCGCCGTACCAGGCCTTACAGATGGCATCCAGCATCTCGCCATCACGGGTACGGTATTGGGCCATTAGCTATCCTCGACAATCGTTCCAGACATTGTTCTACCTCCGCCATCCATGGCATCGTCTCCGTATCGGGCCAGGCGAAGCTGGAACTCCAGTTTTCTCGGCTGACCGTTGGTAAGCAGCGCCGACTGTGTTTCATCGACCTGAAGGACCACCCACTGGCCCCAGATAAAGCCAAGACCATCCACCAGCAGTAGCAGTTCGCCTTTGCCCGCCTGCGCACGCATGGCATCGATCTGTTTGAAGCCGCCCCGGTAATGGGGATAGATCACGCCCTTGAGAGCCAGCGTTTCGCTGCCGGGTCCTAGAAACTGTTGGGCAGGCAACCGCTGCAGCCGCTCCTGTGCCTGCCAGCGATAGGCGTTACTTCGGCGGAGTTCCTGATAGGCGGCGCTGCCCAACGAGAACCGGTAGCTGCCCAAGGCCATCATGGTTTCACTCATGTTGAAGCCTCGACACTGGTTGAAAACTGCACATAATGCCCCTATATAAAAAACGTTTATTTCGGCAAATGGAGTTTGAGCATGGCTGGCAACAAGAAACAAACCTCAAAACAAGTCGCATCAAATGCAGCGAAAGTTTTGAGCGACAAGAACTCATCGAAAACAGCGAAGAAGTTGGCGGCATCGGCTTTATCGCAAAGCGGCAACAAAAAACAGACTGGAGCAGAGCTTGAAGATCTTGCATCTACTGTTTTAAGAAGCTCTAAGTACAGCGACGAAACAAAAGAACTCGCTGGCTCTGTGTTATCTCAGTCAAATAAGAAGCGATAACCAGCACCGGGCAGTGAAACCAACCCGGCCAGAAGACCGGTGTTGTCAATCACTGTCGTAAAGTACTGAGCGCCGGTCGCTTTCAGCCCGAGCCTGTCGCTGGTCTAGTGCTCTTTGCACTTCCATTGCGACGGCCTTCTCATCCATGCCCGGTTGAGCATTGATGGTAATCGGCGCATCGATGCGGATAACCTGTTCAACCGGAGAACGGGCCTGTTGCACAACAGTAGGCAAGTCCGGTGACTGCGGTACGGCCATTGCCGGTGTTGATGCCACCAACGCCGTTCCGACGGTAGCGCGGGCCATCTTGCCGACGGTTTTCTTAGGCTTGGTTGTTGGTTCATCCTCGCTATCAAACCAGCCTGCGACCGTGTCCCAGGCCTTACCCAGCACCTCCATTGGCTTGCCGAGAAACTCAAGTTTCCCGACGATCCAATCCACGGCACCTGACGTCAGGTCCTTCACTCCCTGCCAGAGATTGCCGAAAAACTCGCCGATGGGCTCCCAATACTGGATGAGCATGTAGGCCGCTCCAGCCAAAGCCGCGATACCCGCCACGATCAGGCCGATAGGATTGGCGGTCATCGCGATATTCAGCGCCCACTGGGCGGCAGTGACGATGCCCATCCGCGCGGCACTCAACCCAGCCAGCACGTTCATACGGGTCATGCCCAGTTGGGCCAGCGCGAGCCCGGCGCTCAGAGTTCGGTAGGCGGTCACCAGCGTGAGCACGCCCCCTTTGAGAAAGGTGAAAGCATAGGCACCTGCAATGGTTGTCACCTTCAGCGCAATCAGACCCGCGGTGGCTCCAATCACCACCTTGGTCAGAAACGGATACGCCTGTGAGGTGGCCGATATCCAGCTGGCAAAGGTGGCAAAGACCTCGGCACCGGCGGCTACCGTGGGCAGTAGCACATCACCCAGGCTGATCGCCACGCTTTCCAGCGCACTACCCAATCGTTTGAGTGCGCCACTGGTGGTGTCACCCATCTTTCTGGCCATCTCATCGGCGGTGCCTTTGGCCTTTTGCAACTGGGCGATGTAATCATCCAGTGCGCCGGAACCGGCCTGCTTGAGCAGTTCCGTCATCCCGGCGGCGGCTTCGCTGCCGAACAGGCGCTTGATGACCTCGGCCTGTTCGGCCGAGCCCATGTGTTCGGTAGCCGTTCCGATATCCTTCAGGATCTCCGGGATAGGACGCAGGTTGCCCTCGGCATCCTTGACGCTCAGTCCCAGCTCCTCGATGGCGTCTGCCGCCATCTTGGGAGGGGCCGACAGGCGCAGAAAAGCGGCCCGCAGCGCGGTGCCCGCCATGCTGCCCTGGATACCCACGTTACCCAGCAAACCGGCCATGGCGGCCACTTCTTCCAGTGAAGCGCCTGCCGCGCTTGCGACGGGGGCCGCGTATTTCAGCGTATCCTCGAGCATCTGCAGGGTGGTATTGGAGCTGGTGAAGGTGGCCGAAAGCACATCGCCCACCCGGCCCATCTGATCCGCCTCAAGCGAGAAGCCGCTCAGGATGTTGGAGGCGATGTCGGCGGTTTCTGCCAGATCGCTTCCGGCCGCCTGGGCCAGATTCAGCATGCCCGGGGTGGCCGCCAAAATCTGATTGGTCTTGAACCCGGCCATGCCCAGAAAGGTCATGGCCTCTGCACTTTGGCTGGCGGTAAAGAGCGTGGTTTCACCCAGCTTTCGTGCGGCCGCTTCCAGCGCCTTCAGGGACGCCTCATCGGCGCGGGTGATCGCCCCCAGCTTCGCTACCGACTGCTCGAAGTCTACGGCTACCTTAATGGGCGCGGCGATGGTGGTGCCTAGCGCCGCGGCATCAAAAAGCTGGCCCCGCAGGTCCGCGCGCCGGGCCTTCACGGCCTCCTGGGCGCGCATGGCCTGGGCCAGCTTGCTGTACTTGGTGTTCAGCCTATCGAGGGTGGAACCGAGCCGCTGGTTCTCGTTGGCAAGCTTCCGGGTGTTGATCCCGGCGCTTTCCAGTTCCCGTCGCACCTGCCGCAGCCGGTCCTTTTGCGTACCGAGCTTGAGCGACAGGCTGGCCGCTTTCTGCTTGGCCGCCTCGAAAGACTGGATCAGCTTCTTGCTGGGCTGGTCAGTCGCGGCCATCTCCTTGCGCAGCCGCATGACTTCCTTGGTCGCCGCGTTGTAGGCGGCGCGGGCCTTGCCCAGGTTGGCTTCCGCCAGTTCGAACTTGCCGATGGCCTGCTGCTGGGAGCGCAGGTTCTTGAGCGTACGGCCCAGCTGGTTGAGTTGCACCTGGGAGCCGCGTACCGCGTTCTTGAAGCTGCCGCTCACCGCCGCACCAATCTGGATCGCCAGTTTGAATGAAGATTTCATTTACTTGATTCCAGGCTTTGGGCACGCCTTGAGCCAGGCCACCAGTTCATGGCCGTCGAGTTCGAGCAGTTCAGAGAGTGGCCAACCGGTATGGGAGGCCAGCGCGATACAGGCGCGGCGCGCCTCAAGGGGACTCAGGACAAAAAATCCTGGTATGCCTTCTGGAGCTTGGCGTAGTCGGCCATATCGAGATCCATCAGCGCCTCGGGAGTCACCTCGCAGAGGTTGGCAAACAGATTGATCTCCTTCTCGGCATCGGAAACCTTGGTGGCCTCCACACCCAGCATGTCCCGCACCTTGGGGCGGCGCAGTTTCAGCGACTTGACGTTCACCCCATCCACGCTGATCGGATATTTGAGTTCGATGGAGTTGCTCATGCCTTCTTGGCCTCCGCTTTGGAAGCATCCGCCTTCGCAGCCGTATCAGCCGTGTTCTTGGCAATCTCATCCCGCAGCACCTTGAGTTCCGCCTCGGCGCTGGCAAGCGCTGTTGCCAGTTCGCCAATGCGAACGGCGCTGGCCAGGTCGGTGCCGATGAACCCGCCGTTGATCAGTGGCCGGGCCTGTTCCGCGGTCAGTTCCAGGCTGTCGCCGTAGCCGACCTTGGCCCGGTTGTGGGTGGTCGGTTTGATGACGTAGTAGGTTTGAGTTTCCATAATGATGACCTCGTTTTTAGAGTCCCAGGGCGTTACGGATTTCCGACAACTGGTCCACGCCGCCGACGACACGGACCATGTTGGGAATGTCGATTTCGTGCACCACCTCGCCACCATGGGTCAGCTTGTAGTAGCGCAATGCGATGGCGAACTTGAGCGTGGCCTTGTCGCCCGGTTTCCAGTTGCCCGGATCCATCTCGCGGACGATGCCTCGCAGGTTGACCACCACCGGTGTCTGGGTGCCGTTATCGGATACCACCGCACCGCGAACGGTCAGCGGCGTAACACGGCCGGGAGCCAGCCCGAACAGCTTGAGGGCCTCCTTGTCAAAACGGGTCAGGGTGAACTCGCACTCGAGTTTCTCCATCCCCATCTCAACCTCAATGGGCGCGTCCATGCCGCCACCGCGAAACTCCTCGGTTTTCATGGTGAGTTTGGGCAAGGTGAGTTCTTCCACGTTGCCCGCGTAACCCCGGCCGTCCACGAACAGGGCCATGTTTTTCAGAATGTCGTCGAGCATACTAGCCTCCTATTATGCGGCTTCCGGCAGCACTTCCACCAGGTAGTCGTTTACCAGGTGGCTGCGGAAGGTAATGTGCTCTGCCGGATACGGCGGCGTGAAATCGAAGTCGATATAGACCTTGCCCTGGGAGAGCTGGTCCGGCGTATTGAGATCCGGATCGGCCCAGGCCCGGCCATTGATGATAGCCCCCAGGGTTCGGAGATGCCGCAGGTAGGCGTTCACGCCCTCCAGCACATCCTCCAGGTAGGTCTTGGTGATATTGCGATCCACCGCCCAGAGGTGCGCGCGCAGCAGCGATTCATTGATCATGTCAGCGGTGCGACGCACACTCAGGAACGCCCACTTCGGATCGGCCGAACAGGTGCGGTTGCCCCACAGGCGGAAGCCGTTCTTCTGGATGATGGTGGTCACTTCATGCTCATTGAGGTAGTTGGCCCGGGCATTCACATCGCCCAGCGCAAAATCCACCGAACGCGCCATGCCAATAATGCCGCGAAGTTCCTGATTGCTTGGCGACCACCAGAAGCCGCGCTCGCTGTCCGAGCGCGCAATCAGCCCCGCCACGCGGGCACTCGCAGGCCGGATCACCTCGCCATTGGACTGCGTGCTCCAGACACGGACCCAGGGATCGACGAGATACAGACGCGGACTGCCGAACATCTCACGATAGGCAATCGCACCGCTATCGGTGGTGTTCGGCCCGTCGGCAATCACAACGGCGCGCAGCCGCTCGGCGACGCTCAGCAGTTCGTTCACCACTGCCGGGTCATGGCTGTACTCGGGCGCGATCAGGATGCGTGGCGTGACATGCACCTCGCTCTCCGAGGCCAGGAAAGTCTGGACGCCCAGGTACTGGCCGGTTTCGGGATCCACCCCGCCGATGATGCTGGTGATATCGCCTGGCGGCAGGCCGAGTACGCCAGCCAGTTCCGGATTTGCCAGCGGAACCTCCGCCGCGATTTCAGGCGCCAACTCCGGCACCCTGACCGCAACCACCATGGCACCGGTCTGATCAAAGATGTCATCCAGGGCCGCAGGCAAGGTACCCACGTTACCCAGTGCGGCTGCTTCAGCGCGGCTGCCCGCGATCAGTACCGGATGGTTAAAGGGAAACTTTTCGGGATCGGCGTCCGGTGCGGTACCGATCACACCGATGACAGAGGACCGCACAGTTCTTATGGGGCGGGGACCGTTGTCAATCTCAACGACCTCCACCCCGTGCAAAAATTGCTCAGGCATGGTGATTCTCCAAATGAAATAAGGTTGAGGTTCAGGGAACGATCTGTTCTAACAGACCGGGGTCGGCCTGCGGATCATTCGACCAGGCCCGGCAGGCATCGATGAACTTGCCCATGGTCGCGATAACCGTGGCATCGCCCTCGCGCAGAATATTTAGCTGCTTCCACTCGGGGTAATATTCGAGGATGCGCGCCCGCGCCAGACGCCTGCGCAGGTCTTCCGGCGTGATATCATCTTCGGCGGGGACCACCTTGCCATCGACCCAGCCATCGCCGGGGCTGGCCTCTCCCTCATATTCCACCCATTCGAGTTGAGACTCGCAGCGTTCGCTGTGGACACCGATAATGGTGCCGCTGTCAATTTCGAGCCAGGCCATCACTTCCTCCACATTGCCAGGTAGTTGATCTGGGATGCCGCCCGGTTCTCCGTGTTATTGCACACGACGCGGATGCGATTCCCAAGGTTATGCCACTTGAGCCATATTGAGTCATTCCCATCCACGTCACCGGCGTAATGCACCGCACCGATACTGCCGATGAAACCGATCAGGTGGCTCATGGTGTAGCCACCCGGCGGGTAAATATCGACGTAGTTGTAACGGGTGTCGTCATAGCCGTTCCACCAGCCGACTCTCGATCGTCGGGCTACAGTTCCTACACGGCCATAGGTCACGCGGGTTTGCGAAGTCAGTTGTATATAACGCTTGTCGTGATTGTGGCTGGCCGGGGGATAAACGCTGGGCTTGGCGTCAATCTGATTCCAGTTATGCCGGTGCGAGGTCCTCGCATAGCGGGCGTCGCCATGGGTGCGGCTCCCGGCCGGGGTCATGGCGAGATCCGTGGCGGTACCCGCCCGGGCTTCTTCCGGAGTGGCAAAACGCACCACGCCTTGCTTGCTCGCCGTAGCCGGGGCCAGGTTGACGCCGCCGGTGCCGTCGACCACGACGCTGTCCGCCGGTAATGCCGTCATCACCATGTCGAAGGCCAGCAGCAGATCAACATTCGCCGCCTTGAAGGCAAGCGCCTGATCCGGATTGCTCCAGACGGCCAGCAAGGTGCCGTCGTCAAGGATAAAGCCGACTTCGCGCACCCAGTATTCGATCTGGTTGCCATCTTCGACTGCCGTGATATGAATCTGCGTCGGCGTCAGCCGTTCACCCTGGCCCACGGGGATCCGGCGGCGCTCGGAGCGAAGGGCCGATACGGTTGCATCGGGCACCCATCCGGCGTCCCCCAGGGCGATATGGGTGATGCGCGCCTGCAGTCCGTCGTTGGTGGCATTGAAAACCGCCTGTAATCCGTCTTGCGTGATCACAGGCGTCAAAAGCGTGCTCATACAGATGTCTCCATTCGGGTTCGGACAACCACGGTCGCTCCAATCGACGCGGCGGTTTTAAGATCAAAGGAATCCAGCTCACCCTGCGCCTCGGGGCGGGTGAGCAAGCGTGTTACGGTACTGGTCTGCGCCAGGGACGCGGTGGCAACCCCGGCCTGGCTGTTCAGCGGCTCTTGAATGAGCTCGCTGCCTCGCCGCAATGCCTGGTTGCCAAGAAAAGTTCCGGCCATGCCCAGACTGTCATCGAAGCGCGCGCCCACGCGAAAGGCGTAGTGGCTTCGAACCGGCTTGACCGCGTCCACCGATCTTTTGAGCGCGGTATAAAGTGCCGGGCTCAGTATGGCCTCGCTGCTGGCATGCAGATTGGCGTTGGCCCAGGCCGTCAGGCGGAAGGTGTGCGGTGGACCGCCGATCTGAAACCATTCCGCCAGTTCCGCCTCAACGCCAAGCACCCTGAGCACCCGCCGGATCGCCGCCACTGTTCCCTTGATGCGGTGAATGCGCAGGCTCTCGGCAATCAGGGACCGCTTGACCGAATCGGGCCATTCGCTGTCCCAGTCATCCACGGACATGGCCCAGGCCAGCCAGGGCAGCAAGGCCCCCGGGCATCGTGCCGGATCCCATACTGTGGGGACCGGCACCGGCAAATCCGTGGCTGAGGCCATCGTTGATTCAATGGCGCGCTCGGGTGCCGGGGCATTGGGCGGCAGCAGCGAGTGAAGGTCGTTACTCACCGATACCTCCCGCGGTCACTTCAACTTGCGTGGCATAAGCCGCCTGATGGGGTTCAACCACGATATCTGATGTTGGCTCCGTCAGAACCACGTTCTGCACGCCTACCTGATGCAGGGCCGCATACAGGCCGGACAAGGTAATGTCATGTCCGAGCAGATGATGGCTGCGCGCATAGTCGGTTGCTGCCCGCAACGCCTCCTGCCGCACGACTTCCGGATCCGGGCCCGCATAGAACACAAGCTGCGCCCGGATCCGGTAGGGAAGGATCTCGGCATTCTGGATAGTGACCTGGTCGGTCAACGGCCGCACGTCCTCCGCATTGAGCCGGGTGCGTACCTGCTCGAGAAGATCCGCGTTCGCACGACCGTCACCCTCGGCGGATAACACGGTCACCACCACCTCGCCAGGCGTCGGGCTTTGCACCGAGACATCCCGTACCTGCGGGGATGCACTCAATGCGTGAAACACATAGCTGCCCACCGGCCCGGCAGTGCTGTAACTTTCCAGTGACAGCTGGGCGCGATAGCGCAAGCGCTCGTCGTCTTCGTACACCGGCGGTACCGGAGGCTGCGCTTGTGGATCACCGGCTGAAATAATCTGGCGCGTGACGCCATAGAACGCAGCCAGGTTGTCCAGATCAGAGCCCCTGGCATAAGCCAGCATCACAGAACGGCTGGCATCGTTAATGCGGGCGCGCAACAACAGTTCCCGATACGCCGCGACCTCCAGCAGTTTGTATACGGGGTCGCTTTCCACAGCCGCGGAAAATTGCGGCGCACGCGCCTGCAGATCTGCTTTGAGCGAATCAAGGATCGTCTCGAAATCTAGAGGCTCCACCACATCCGGTGCAGGCAACTTGGCCAGGTCGATGACACTGAAGCCGGTCACAGTATGATTCCCTCCAATGTCATCGCCTGTCCTGCTGGAAGGTAGATGCCCTCAAGCCGGAGTCTGAGACTGCCGCGCGTCACTTCCTCTACCTCCACCCGGGTCAGTTGCAGACGCGGTTCCCATTTCAGCAACGCCTCGGCAGTGGCGGTATAAATGTCGATGAGCGTGGCCCGGCTGATAGGCGCATCCACCAGATCCGGCAAACGTGAGCCGTAATCGCGGCGCATCACCCGCGTGCCGATGGGCGTGGTCAGTATGTCCCGGATCGATTGCTGGAGGTGTGCCACGCCATCGAGCCACTGCCCGGTGAGACTGTGCATGCCGTTCATATTTATTGCCGTTGATTAGGGACCTGGGTATTGCCCGGCCCACTACGAATGCCGCTATGGGTATGCGCGTTGAAGATGTCACGATCACCCTGCATGGAGCGGGTGTGATCCGTAATGTCGCCACTGGCCGTGATGCTGCCGGTCACGGCCACATCACCAACGATGGAAACACCGCCGCTGGAGACAATCTCCGTGGTTGCGCCCTCTGGAAGGACCGCCTTCAAATGATGCGCGGACCTGTCGTACTCGATCACCGCGCCGTCGGCATACACCACCCGATGTCTATCAGGACGATCGCCCTGTGCCGGGTAGCTGCGCTGGTTGATGGCTCCCAGCACAACGCCTTGCGCCGGGTCGCCACTGGGGGAAAGCACCAACACCTGCTCGCCGATTTCAAAAGGCCACCAGCAGTTGTCTGGCCCGGCCCGTAACGCCAGCATGGGCAGCCAGCCGGTCAGCAGATCGCCCACTCGCACCCGGCAAACCGGGATTGCCACGCTATAATCGGTTTCCTCGATGCGGCCTATCTTGAGCAGGTTGCCTAGACGCCGGTGAAGCTCGGCGATTTCAAATGCTGTCTCCACCGCGGGTCACCTCATCACTATCGTTCCCGATGCCGAGGAACACCTGTGTCGGTATCACACCGGCACCATCCCAGACGGAGCCGCCCACTCGAATCTGCTGCGTCCACTCGATAAGCCAGACATCATGCCCCTGCATCTCGGGGGCAAAGTGATCCGGGCCCGCTTGCTTGAGTTTGGCCTTACCTACGTTCTCCGACGGAAAGTCGCTTGAAAACAACCAGTGCATCACCGCCAGGACCATGCCCCGCTGCACTGCTTGTGCATCCGGCTGGGATTCAGCAACGATGACCCGGGCTTCCCAGTGGGTAACCAGAGCCAGTTCACCAGTGCCCGGATCAACGTCTGGTTCCAGTTCGGCCAGATCCACGAACACAGCGGGCAAGGTCACTTTGTCCATTCGTCGCGGGAAGGGCCCGCATTGCTGTAAACCGGAAATAGAGCCAATGCCTTCGATAATGGATTGGTGAAGCGCTTCTAGCGTGGTCACGCTGTTGTCCTCATCAGGTAGCGTAATTCGTGCTCGAACAAACGCTCGAAACGGGCCATGGCATGCCGGTCAGCCAGCTGCTCCATGACATCCGCAATGCGTCCGGTAGCGACCAGCTGCACCTCCTGAATAGGCAGGCGTGATTTACCCTTGCGCCGGAACACCCCGCGATGCCCAGTCGGTATGGTGGCGATAAAGGCACCGTCAAATTGGCGTTTGGCCACCCGGGTGCCGCGCCGGTTCTGGCGGGGCGTACCCAATTCGACGGCCTTGATCACACCGGTGGCCTTGCCCAGTGCCACACCGGATTCCGGGTGACTAGCCCTGGCGCGCAGCAGAATCAGTCCATTGCGGATTAAGCCCACCCGCACATTGAGCGATTGCGCCGCTTCACGAGCGACGTGGGTGCGCATCCAGCGTGCCGTCTTGTTGAGTGCCCGAACGGCTGCGGTTCTGATCTGACGCTCACCCGCAGTCAGCGCCGCCTCCCACTCGGCAAGCGGCGGTTGCGGTGTCACAGTGACCGTTAACATCGGGATTACTCCTGGATAGGCAAGGATTCCGCCGACCAGACCAGATGATGCTGGTCGAGCCGGGGCTCGCTCTCGATGCGGTAGCACCGGCTTAAAACACAGATCTGGTCTCCGGTGCGTGGCTCCGGCACTTCGTGCACGCGAAATTCCAGCACCGGGTTCTCCGCATGGATGCGGCCTTCGCCCAATTCATAGAGTTCCTCGGGCCGCCGGGCGATAACCCGGATGGTCTGAGCCTGGCCTGCCTGCGGGCGGTATTCGGCGTCTGTGCCCAAACGCAGGAACTGGCTGTCCAGAGCCCGGGCGAAGCGTGTCCGGACATTGTTACGCGCCATCCATGGCGCGTCCCCTTCGGGCGCACCTGATGCGACCCGTTTTGTTCCAGACAAAACGGTCATACCTCTGCCGCCAGTTTTTGATACTCGCCCCAGGCCTGGTCGCGCTCAGCTGCGGTAATGCTTCTGCCAAGCAGGTCCTCAATGGCCCTGACCGTTGGCTTGCCGTCCTTGCCGTAAGCGTCCGGCGACAGATCACCAATGGCGTCGACAATCGCCTCGATCAGATCGTCATCCGCCTCGTCCTTGGGAGATGCCTTTTCTGCAAGCTCCCTTTCTATCAGTTCTCGCGCCTCATCTGCCGGGAGATTCACTGGTACGCCCGGCGGGACATACTCCATCTTCTCGGGCGTGCCGACGCGCAGGGTGATATTTGCAACGACTTTCATGGTTCACCCCCTTAGCGCACTGTCGCACACAGGCAGGCGTTCGGCCGGTAAGGCACCACCAGTGGCGCAGACTGCATCAGCAGCCAGCGCACGGCGGGATCTTCCTCCAGCCAGGACTTGGTGAAATAGCGGCTGGCGCGGTAGCCCGCCTTCTCGTCCTGGATCACGCCGTAACAGCGGGTGCCCTCCAGCTGGCCGCGGCTGCCCATGATGACGGTGTACTCCGGCAGCATCTGGCGGGTAACGCCATCGTCGTCGACGTAGACATCGTTGTAGACGTAGAAGTCGAAGTCGCCGATGGAACCCACATAGCGGGCCTTGTCATTGCCCTGGCCACGGAGCATCGGATCCACGTTCAGTGTGTTGCCGGTGCCACGCCGGATATCCAGCAGGCGCTCGACCTTGTCGTTGTTCTTGAACACCCGCCATGCGAGTGGATCCATGATGACAGTGCGGGCCGCTGCGCCGGACTTGGTCTGCACCGTGGCGGCCCAGTCCTCGATGTCGTCCAGCACATTGATACCGGTCTCGCCCCAGCGGGTGCCGCCGGTCAGCGCCAGCGTCAGCGCCGGGTCGCGCTGGAAGTCCACCACCACGGTCGGGTAGTCATCACCCGAGACCGTCACCTTGCCGGTACGCAGGGCCTCGGAGGCCATCACCTCCTCACGGCGGGTGAGGTTCTCCAGCTGGTTGGACAATGCGCGGTTGAGCGCGGCTTCGCGCCGTTGCATGGGCGACAGGCTGCCGCCGATAGTTTCCCCGATGGCGCGCTTGAGCGGCGCATTGGGATCGAAGCGGCGCTTGTCCTTCACATAGGCTGGCTTGAAACTCTTGGTCTCATAGCCCTCGTTGGCCACGACCTTACCCGCCACCAGCGGCGAGACAAAGGGGGCCAGACGGGGCTTGGATTTGTCGATGTCGAAGTGGATCTCCTCGGAATCCTCGGTCTGCACAGAGCCGAAGAAGGTATCCAGCAGGAAGGAAGCCGGACGCTCCAGGTGTTCCACCACGCGGTTCAGGACATGGGTTGAAAAGATATCCATCAGGGGCTCCCTTATGCAGGTTGGTTGGCACGCAGAAACAGGCTGCGCGTGCGAAAAGCGGTACGGACCGAATCCAGCGTGTGTCCCGGTCCCAAGGCCAGCGCCAGCTCGTTGAACTCGCCGGTGAAATAGACCAGCGCCTGGACATCACCCGCCGTGGTATCCACGGCTTCACCGAGAATGGCGTCCGGCACCTCCGAGCCATCGTTGCCGCCCGCGTCACTCAACTGGTAACGGCCATCGGCATCGATGCGCCCCAGCACTGCGCCCAGAGGCAGTTGGACACCGCCGGTGATGGTGACGATGCGGCTGATGCGCGGAAACTCACCCGCGATCAGGTTTTCCGGTGCGATGCGACCCTGATCGGTGAAGCCGCCTGCGATACCTTGCATGCTCATGATTGGCCTCCTCTGGAGTGTGCCGCGATGCGCTGGGCAACGGCGTCGTAATCGTCTGTGGTGTCATCCGGGTCCGGTGCAACATCGGGATTGCCGAGTGCGCGCATGACCTGGTCAAAACCGGATGCCTGTTCAGGCAGCGATCCGGTCGGTGTGGAATCAACCTGGGGCGCGGCAGCCAGTGTGGCCTGCACCGCTTCCGGTTCCATACCGGTATGGAAGGCCAGGTGCTGAGCCAGCGGTTGCCGCCCCTGAGCGGCATCGCTTTCCAGAATCGCCGCGATGCGTGCACGCTCCTGGTTGCGGCCCTCAACGAGCATTGCCTGGGCAAGCTCGGGATGTTCGGCTTGCAAGGTTTCGAGATCCATGCGGGGCTCCTCTTCTGAAATTGAAAAACCCCGCTGGGCAGCGGGGTCAGGAAGTTGTTGATTGAGTCCGGCGATCACTTTTTCCAGCGAGCCCAGCCGGTCGGCCAGTCCGGCCGCCACCGCATGAGCTCCGATAAAGACGTCGCCCTTGCCGAACCTGTCCTTCACCGTGGGTGGATCTACGCCGCGGTTGCGCGCGACCGCACCCACGAACACCTCGGCCATGGCATCAATGCGCTGTTGAAGCCGTAACCGGCCTTCATCGCTTTCCGGGTCGAGGCGCTTGTAAGGGCTCTGGGAGGAGACGATTTCCACATCTTTCGCAGAGCGGTCTTTGGCCCGGTAAACGGCGACCACGCCGATGGAACCAAGGGACGATGTCTCTGAGACCACCACCTGATCACAGCTTGACGCGATCCAGTAGGCCCCCGATGCCGCATCACCCGAACAGTAGGCAATGACAGGCTTCACTCCCCGGGCCTCAAAGATCATGTTGGCGAACTCGGCGCAGCCGTTGACCTCGCCACCGGGCGAATCGATATCGAGCACCACCGCATGGATGTCGGGGTTCTCCAGCGCAGTCGTGAAATCCTTGGCCAGGATTTCGTAGCTGGACGCGCCGCTAATAGCCGTGAACAGGTTGGCGTAACGAAACAACGGTCCCACCACCGGGATGATGGCCACGCCGTCACGCTCCTCGGCGGTGTAGGTGTTGCTCAGCTCCCGGCCCAGCCTTGCCGCCACCGCCTGGGGTGATTCATTCTCCCGGGCGGCGATCTCGAGGATGGTCGAGAGGGCCTGCTCGGTAATGGCCCAGGGCTCACCCGTTGCTCGGTTCCACACTCTCATTCATTTCATCCGTTGTGTCAGTCATTGGTTCGGCCTCGGTAGAAAACTTAAGCCCCAGCTCACTCATCTTGGCCTGCTCACGGGCGCGCTGTTCCAGCACTTCCTCCCAGTCGAGCCCTTGGGTGGCGCATTCGTCCTCCAGGGTGGAAAGACCGATCTCCATACGGATCTTGGAGGCCTGCGCCTCCTTGACCGGGTCGATCCAGCCGCGGCCGGGGCCAATCCATTTGCAGCGGGTCCAGGCCGCCTTGTTCTCGTAGAACCCCGGCGCATCGATGAGTCCCTTGTTGACGGCTTCTTCGAGCCACAGCTCGTAGACCGGCCGCGCCCAGTAGGTCGCCAGCCACTGGCGGCGTCCCATGAAGAAACGCCAGGCTTCCATCAACGCGGCGCGGGCCGAGGAGTAGTTGGTCTTGGAGAAGTCCTTCATCAACAGCTCGAACGGGATGTTCAAGCCGGTGCCGATGTGGCGCAGGACGTTCTCGACAAAGGTGCCGTAGGCCGAGTTGGGACGGCTGGGGGTAAAAGGCGCGACCTTGTCGCCGGGGAACACCGGGATCACCGCACCGCCTTGCAGCTTCACCTGCCATTCGTTGCGCGCGGCGATGTAGTCCTCCGCCGAGCCGCCAAAGAGTTCGCTGATGGACTCACCATCGAGCGGCGTTTCAACGAAGGCGGCGATCATGGCGTTGACCACCGCCGCCTGCAGTTCGGACCGCTCGTAGTGGTCCAGCATCTTGAACAGCGGCATGATGGCGGTCAGGATCGGCTTGCCCCGATTCTGACCGGTGCGCTCCTTGTCGTGGACATGGATGACGCGCAGGCGGCCAAACCGGGTGCGTACCGGGAGGCACTCCCACTGTTCCATGGGTGACGTCCCGGTGAGATACCGGTCGCCCGGATGCCGCTTTGCTATCCAGTAGGCGCGCGGCGCGCCGTAGCGGTCGATTTCGATGCCGCCGCGGAGCTGTTTGCCGTCTACACGTCCATTGGGATTGCAAAGACGGTCGGGTTCCACCATTTGTATTGCGGTAGCGAACCGCGCATCCCGGTTGGGTAGCCACAGCGGCAAGGCCAGTGCCTCGCCGTTGATCAAACCGGAGCGGAATACCTGCGCCGTCAGTCCGGCAAAGGTCAGGCTGCGCGCCGCATCGCAATCAGTGCCTTCCGCCCAGCCGCGCCACAAAGACTCGGCCTGACGGGACCACTCATCGGCCCACGCCTTGTCACGGCCCAGTGCTTTGTAGTCCGGAAGCGCCACCAGCCGCAGGCCGGTGCCGACAACATTGTCCACCAGGGTCTGGATCGCCCCGGCGGCAACACCATGGTTGCGCACCAGATCCCGGGAACGGGCCACCAGGGTGGGCAGCTCGCCCAGCAGGTCGGTGTCGGCCGAGCCCAGCGATGGCAGCCAGCTGGACAGTTCCCGGGCAGTGAGGGAAGCCCCGCGATGGGCGGTGTCCTGCGCAACGGGGCGACCATCCGGTCCGAGAATCTGTACCTGCATAACGCCTAAAACCTCATCAAAATGGGCCCCCGCCTTGATCCACCCTCCCGGCTGGCGATCTCATTCTTCAACCGAGCGATGTAGGCCGAGAGCCTGTCGGCGCTGGCCTGGTTATAGGTGGTGGCTCCGTAGCCGCCAACCGAGACAGTCACTTCCAGTTCGCCGGTCATCAGGCGATGCAGCGCCGCCTCGGCCTCAACGAGCCGCTGTTTCAAAGTACTCAGGTCGGTCATCTATAAATCTCAGAGATAGGGGTCGTCGGCGATAGTGGGAGAACGCAACGCCAACCGTGTCGGCTTACGTGGTTCTGGCTTGTTCTGAACCTGCCGCACCGGGACTTCCGGTTCCGGAGGAGATTCCGCCACACCCAAGGCCTGCTCCAGCCGCTTCCAGTGGATCTCCTTGAATCGGTCCAGGCCATAGATACTTGCGGCAGCCCGGGCATACACCCGGCAGTCCAGCGTCTCGTTGTTACGTGCCGGATCCTTTTCCCATGTCGCTTTCGGGAAACCTTTGTGCAGCCGGATCACCCGCCGTTCCGCGGTGAGTTGCTTGAAATATTCCTCGCCGTACTGCGGAAAGTGGCAGGTGCCCGGCGGATAGCCTTCGCCTGCCGCCAATTCCTCATCTGTGGGGCGCGGCAGTTTCAGCCAGCGATAGAGTTCCACCTTGGCCACCGGACCGCTGACATTCCAGACCCGCAGACCTTTGCGCTTGCCACCGGTGTCGGCCTTGGAAACACTCAAGATGAGTGCCGTATCCTGGTCACGCCCCTTGATGGCGACCGCCGTTCTGGGCTGGGAGGCCCTGGCACCGGCACCGCCCCAGACCGCTTGCGGGTACTTGCGCACCCAGCCATAGACGTCCTGCGTGGCATACCCCGAATCGACGCACATCACTCGAATCGGTAATGTGCCGCCCAGGGCATGAGGCCAGTCCTTTGCCAGCAGCGTATCGAGCTTCTGCCATACGTCCGGCTGCGCGGTATCGCCGTCGAGAACCTGATAGTCCACCGACCACGATATCTTGTGACGGCCCCAGGCCACCACCTCGCATTCGAGTCGGTCGCGCTGAACGTCCACGCCCGCGGTAAGAAACAGTCCACCCACCGGCACCACCCCGATGGGGTATTTTTCACGGCGTTCATAGAGCCGTTCCCATTCGGGCGCTTCAAACTCTTCCTCATAGGGCTCGCCCAACACGGTGTTGACGAAGCCCTTCATCAGATCGGCATTGTTCTGGGCCGCCTCGAACATCTGCGCGGCATCGGCCCAGGAAAACCAGCCCACCGGACTGTAAAGGGATGACAAGTGATATCCCTGGGTGCGGCCATCGCCCTCGGCGGTGGGCACCCAGCGACCGTTGGCCAGCATTTGCGTCTTGTGGTGCTCATCAATCAGCGCACCACAGGATTCACAGCAATACCGGGCCTTGTCCGGCTGTCCTTCCGGCCAGCGCAGCTGAGCGAAACGCAGCGGCTGATAATGGCCGCATTCCGGACAGGGCACGTGATAGTAGCGCTGATCCGAGGACTCGAACTCCCGTTGAATACGCGAAAGCCCCTTGATGGTCGGCGTACTCACCAACAGCACCTTGCGCCGTCGCTGGAAAGTGGCCGAACGCCGCTCGGCAAGCAGGATCGGATCACCTTCACCCTCCACATCACCGGGATAGCCGTCCACCTCATCCATAAACAGGTAGCGTGCGGGCATGGAGCGCAAGCCCACGGCGCTGTTCGCGCCGGTCATCACCAGCACACCCCCCGGAAACTCTTTGGAGAGCACCGTGTTGCCGGAGTCCCGGCTGCGCGCCGGGGCGACCCGCTCACGCAGTTCGGGCACGTCCTCGATCTGCGGATCGATACGCTGGCGCGAGTTGCGCTTGGCCATCTCCACGGTGGGCGAAACGGCCATCATCGGGCCCGGGGCAATGTGGATGACATAGCCAATCCAGTTATTGCCCGCCTCGGTGCCGCCCACTTGGGCCCCTTTCATGAACACCACCCGCTGTACCGGTGAGGACACCGACAGGCAGTCCATGATCTCTTTCAGATAAGGAGTGCGCTCGGTGCGCCAGCGGCCCGGCTCGGCAGCCGATTTGGGTGAAAGAACCCGGTATTGATCCGACCATTCCGAGACGGCCATGAAGGGATCGGGTTTGAGTCCCTCGCGCCAGGCTTTTTCGATATCGAGTGCGCCGTCATAATGATCAATTCCGCTAGTCCACCCGCGGCTGGACGTCGGCGAGCTCTGAGAGATGCTGTCTGACATAGGCTTCCAACGTGACGTGCATGGTGTGCGCGTCGACGCCCAGTTCGGCAGCCATTTGGCTTGAGACCCGGGCTGGCCAGCTCATCCAGGCATCACGTTCCGCGCGGGCCAGCTTGAATACATGGGCCAGTGCCTTGGATCGATCCACCAGCTCCTTCTTGAGTTGTTGCAGGCGGATGCGATTGGTCTGGGCCTTGAGCACCTCGTTGGCCACTCTGGCTTGCATATAGGTGGTGCCACCTCCGGCTGATCCGCCTTGTTCCCGCAGCGTGTCCTGGACTGCGTCGAGAGCGGCGACAGGCACCGCCTTTCGTTTATCACCTCGCCGCTGCGCGGCATCCGTGTTCCTGTTCCACTGGGCATCGGCCTTGTCCGGATCAATCGTGCCATCCGGCTCCGGTGTGATACGCCCGGCCTTGATGGCCTTGCGCACCGCCGCATCCGATACACCGCGATGGCGGCCGTAGGCCCGGATGGAAATCCCCATACCTCTATCTCATTGTTTTTTATCGGATATTTTTCTGAAAAATAAGCAGAAATAAGTTGATTAGTGCGCCGAAGGAAGCGTTCATGTCACCACGGTCAAGCACAAAAGGAGACAGAGACATGAGCAAGAAACCCACCGCCATCGACGCCTTCATCGCCAGAAAAGCCGAAATCGACACCATGCTGGCGCGGCTCCAGGCCCTCAGCAACGAGCACTTCAACGTCGCGCCAGAGGACGTCACCTGGGGACACGCGGGCGACCTGGCCCACTATGCCGAACTGCTCAAGCAGATCACCGACGCTGCCTTCGTCGAAGGCGAATTCGCCGAATAAAACCCAACAGGAGAACCCAGACCATGAAACTGACAGCCACTCAAGAACGCATCCTTCACGCAGCCTCCAGTCGTCCCGGCGGCAACATCGAGCCATTGCCCGCGAACGTCAACGCGGGTGTGCGCAACCGGGTGATTCAGGGATTATTGAACCGGGAACTGATCGAGCCCAAGGGCGATGGCTATTGCATCAGCGCCACCGGATACACGGCAATCGGCAAGAAACCTTCAGCCGACAAGCCAAGCCACCGGTCCGGCACCAAGCAGGCGACCATGATTGAGATGATGCAGCGCCCCGAAGGCGCAACCATCGAAGAAATCGCTGATGCCACAGGCTGGCAACGCCATACGGTACGCGGAGCCATGAGCAATGCCCTCAAGAAAAGGCTTGGGCTGACCATCACATCCCACAAAGATGAGGGAGCCCCAAGGCGGTATCGAATCGCTTAGCCGATAGCGCCTTACTGCTCAGGCACCTCAACGGGTGCTTGGGCTTCTTCTGTTCCACCAATCATCAACCGTTCCGAAGTCGTCTCGTCAAAATCCTGTCCAGTTTCTTTGAGAACGGCCTTGTTGCCGGTGTAGTCCTGCCAACGCCGGATGATCACATCAACGTACTTCGGATCCAGCTCCATCAGGCGCGCCTGGCGGCCGCTCTTCTCGCAAGCAATCAGGGTACTGCCCGAGCCGCCAAAGGGGTCCAATACGATATCCCGGCTCTTGCTGGAATTGCGCACCGCACGCTCGACCAGTTTCACCGGTTTCATGGTGGGGTGAAGATCGTTCCTGGCCGGTTTGTTGAAGAACCAGACATCCCCCTGATCGCGCGCACCGCACCAGAAGTGGTCCACGCCTTCGCGCCAGCCGTAGAGAATGGGCTCGTACTGGCGCTGATAATCGGAACGTCCCAAGGTAAAGGTGTTCTTGGCCCAGATGATGAAGGTGGACCATTTGCCGCCGGCGTCACGAAACGCCTGCTGGAGCGTGTCCAGCTCGCTGGATGACATGGCGATGTAGCACGCGCCTTTGGTCACTTCGAGCAGATTAGCAAGCGCCGCCAGCAAAAAACCATAGAAGCCTTCGCCAAGATTGTCGTTCAGAATGCGCCGGTCCTTGCCGCGCATTTTGTCCTTGGCGGAGTTGCCATAGTCCACGTTGTAAGGCGGATCGGTGAAGACCATGTCGGCCAACTCACCCTCCATCAATTGTTCCAAATCTTCGCGCTTGGTGGCGTCGCCGCAGAGCAGGCGGTGTTCACCAAGCAGCCAGAGATCACCAGTTTGACTGATCGCCTGTTCTTCGGGCTCCGGGATCTGATCGTCATCGGTAAGTCCGGTTTCATCTTCGACCGCCAGCAACTCATCCAGTTCCTCATCAGAAAAACCGATGACATCAAGGTCGAATCCCAGTTCCTGGATTTCGGTCAACTCGAGTTTGAGCAGATCTTCATTCCAACCGGCGTTCTCGGCGATCTTGTTGTCGGCGATCACCAGAGCCTTGCGCTGCGCTTCAGTAAGATGGCGCAGCACGATTACCGGCACCTGTTCCAGCCCCAGCTGTTGCGCGGCCATCAAGCGGCCGTGTCCGGCAATGATGACATTGTCATCGCCAACCAGGATCGGATTGACGAAACCGAACTCGGCAATCGAACCGGCGATCTGCGACACCTGCCCATCATCGTGGGTGCGCGCATTACGCGCATAGGGGATCAGCCGCTGGAGCGGCCAGTGCTCCACCGTTTCGATAGAGGTCGTTTGCATTCGATTACCTTGAGAACTGAGTGCGAACCGCGAACCTGCGAACCCGTTTTTCGGGTCTGTCGCTAGCGAAACGCGGCGGCCTTGCGCCCCGCACCGCATGGATGGCTAGGAAGGACCCGTGGTCCTCATGGCTACGCCATGACCGCAACAAAAAAGCCACGGGGTTGAATCCGTGGCCTTGGTTGCAGTTCGCTCGCGATGTTAGCAAGCATTAAAGCAAAAACCGGGGGTTTTGTCCCACCCCCGGTTTCGCCACCATTACGCAGCGGCACGCTCCGCTTCGAGCCTCCGCGCTATTTTGCTCAACGCCACGTCCCAATAACGCTGGGCAGAGGTTTTGGGAAAGCCGGTCTCCCGGGCAATGGCCCGCCACGGCACTCGATAGGCACGCAGCCAGATGAGCTTGCGTTCGCCCGGATTGACCCAGGTTATCCAGGTGAGCGTTTCCTCCATGCGGGTGATCTCATCCGGCAATGCCGCCAACCGGATGGGATTGGGCTCCTGTCTCGCGATCTCTTGCGGCGTGTAGACGATGTCCGGCCAGGCCGACACATAACCCATCATGCCAGCCGAGGGCAGCTTGCGCAGCGTCTTCACGCAGGCCTCGAAACGCTCAGCCACTTTTTCAGCGGTCCAATGCTTGCTCATGCCGCACCCCCTGTTATCCGGGTATCGATAATCCAGTGCAACAGAGCCAGGGCATCGGCTTCGTTGTCATCGTCAGGATGATGGCCTCGTTGGCGCACAGCCTGGATGACCTGCGCCTTGCTGGCGTTGCCCTTGCCGGTGACATGGCGCTTGATGGTGCCCACCGGTACTCCCTCGTAGGCAATGCCGTGTTGCTCACACCAGGCCGACAGATGGGCCAGGAAACCACCGTAGGCATGAGCAGCATCGACACCGAGGTGACGCCGAACCTCCTCGAAGTAGATGGCGTCGATTTGGGTTACCGTGGTCAGCATCTTGTCGAGCCAATGCTTGAACTTGAGGAAGCGCATGCCGCCGCCCTGGTAGCGGTCATGTTTGAACTCGGCTGTACCACTGCTGATCAGTCCATCGGCTGAACGAAATGCCCAACCACTCTTTGTCCCCAGGTCCAGACAGAGCACCGTCATGCAGACCGAGGCCAGATCATCCTTCTCCCCGGGATGAAGAGCTCCCCCCTGGGGCTCTTCTCTCCCGTAGGGAGAGAGGGTCTGCGTGCAAACTGGAAATCCCCCTGAAACCCTTGATACGACTGGGTTTGTGTTCAGTTTGCAGGGGGTATCCGCAATCTGGTCCCCGCAATCTGCAAACTGGCGCAAGGTATTGTTTTTACTGGATTCCAGTTTGCAGGCAGTTTGCAGATTGCAGCAAACTGGGTCAGATTGCAGACCGTCCGCGCGGGTACTGGTATCGGTGTTTGTCGGTTGGTTCACTATTGATCCTCCTCGTGATAGATCCAGACGTCCGGGTTTTCGACGGGCAGCACCGCGCCGGTCTGCGGACATTTGTAATGGGTGGGTTTGACGACTAGACATGAGCGGGTGATCTCACCGGTGTCGGTATCGATCTGCTCTTTGCCCGGCAGGGCCATCTGCTCGACGCAGAGGTAGCCGAACTTGCTGCGGGTCAGCGGCGGCAGTCCATAGTCCTCGGGATTACGGAAGAACTTGATGTAGCCCTTGGTGGCCAGCACGGCCAGGCGCTCATTGATGGTGCGGTTGGCCCCAAGCCCGGCCTTGCCCTCGAAGCTTTCTGCGAACTGGTTGGCGGTGTAGACCCTGCACTCAGAGGCCTCGTCGAAGATCAATTGCAGGATCACATCGCGTTTGCGGCGACGTTCGGCATCCAGGCGCTCGCCATGGTCCTGGTTGACTAGGCGCTCACTATGCGGGTCGAGTTCCACCCATCGCCCGCCGGACTTGTCGACACGCTTGGTGGCAATGCCCGGACCATTGCGCAGCTCGAACACCAGCATTCGATCCGTGCGGCTCTCGTCGGGCCGGTAGAGCAGCATGCCGGTGGTGTAGTAGCCGCGCAGGCTGCCCGCACCGGACAAGGCAAGGAACGGATCTTCCTCAACCTGTTTCTTGCTGATCTTCTTGGTATGGTGGGCCAGAATGATGCCTGCCTCGGGATTGACTGCATCGCGCAGCTGCTCCACCCGCTCGCGCAGGAAGAACAGCATGGCGTTGTTGTCGTTCTCGCTTGCTCCCTCCGGCCCGCCATCGAAGACGTTCCGGATCGGGTCGATGACCAGAACATCCAATGGCGGCTCGGTGAATGCCTTCCGCATGGCAGTCAGCACAACGGCCATGCCATCGTCGTTGAACACCAGCTTGAGCTGTGGTGTGACCTTGAGGTTGCCCGCCGCCTTGCGCACAACCGCCTTCGGCAGGTTCATCGCCTGAAAGCGTTCGCGTAGATAGTGGTATTGCACCTCTGCCTGCAGATAAAAGATGCGCAGCGGCCTTGGCGGATTGAGTTCCAGAAACGGCTCGCCCGCTGCCATGTGGGTGAGCATTGTGAGCAGGAAGTCGCTCTTGCCCACTTTGGGCGCGCCGCCGAAGACGATCATGCCACCGGGTGTCAGCACCCGGGGTTCGATCAGGTCATCAGGCATGGGGGATGTGTCCGCCAGCATCTGCCCGAGGCTGAACACCGGAATCCCTGGCGCGCTATGCGCCTCGGATCTCGGGGCGGATTGAAGGAAGTCAGTGACATCCATCTTCTCCGCGACCGCATCGGCCGCATCCCATTTCTCCGGCTTGTCGGCGGGCGGCTCGAGGATGGCCACCGATGCCACGCCTGAACGGAGTAACACATCCCGCGCACGCTCGGCATACTGGATCCCGGCCTCATCCTTGTCCGGCCAGATCAGCACGCGCTTGTCCTTGAGTGGCGACCAGTCGGTCTTGTCCACCGGCGCGTTGGCACCGTTCATGGCGGTGGTGGCCGCAATACCCTGGCTGATAAGCGCATCTGCGGCTTTCTCGCCCTCAACCAGTACAACCTCATCGGCCAGCAGGAGGCGGGGTTGGTTGTAGAGCGGCCTCGGATTGGGCGCGCGCATCTTGCGTTCGCGCACATCCCACGGCCGGTATTCCTTGCCGTCTTCGGTGTCGTAGCGGTAAACGCAGGCGATGAGCCGCCCCTCGCCGTCGTGGTAGTCCCACTTGGCCGACCAGGGGCCGAGATCGTCGACCGGCGGTTTACGTGACGGCGAAGTAACTGTGGCAGGCGGCGCATCACCCAGCCAGCGGGCGATCTTGCGCACCAGATCCGGAAACTGCCGGTGGCTGTCCAGACCATGGCTCGCTGCCCAGAGATCGAATATGTCGCCGCTCTCGCCGGTGGCGAAGTCGATCCACATGCCCGCTTTGGGTCCCTCGAGTTCCACCACCAGACTCTTGCCGGGATTGCCCTGCAGGTCACCGATAACAAACTGCCTGCCGCGGGTCTTGCCGTTCGGAAACAGCCAGGCAAGCGCCTCGGGCAGCCGGTCCAGCAAACGCGCCTTCAGCTCCTTTGCATCGAACCCGGGTTCGGTGGCTGAGATCTCCTGGTCGGGCGCATCGTTGAAGTCGAGCCAGACGATGTTGTCCGCCATCAAGATCCGCCTCCCCAGCAGCGGTCCTGCCACGCGCAGAACTTGCACTCGTAGTGGGTCGGATCGTTGGCCAGACGCGGCAACAACTCATAAGCATCGCAGGCCTGCAAGATCCGCACACCGCGATCCGAGGCGCGTTGCGCCAGCTCGCCATTGAACGGAACCTGCTCGAAATAGAGTTCGGCGGTATCCTTGTTGATGGCGGAAAAGAGCGCCGGGTTCCGGCTGATGCCCGGGACCTGCGGTTCCATGTAGGCCTGGTAGAGCGCGATCTGCGACGCATAGACCGGCTTGGAGAGCGTGACGCCGCGCTTGACTGTGTCCTTCCACGACTTGGCGTTGAGCGACTTGCACTCCCAGAGCGCCGGATAGCCGAGCCCGAGCGACTCCGGCCCCGCGGCCAGGATCCCGTCCACATGTCCCTGGATGCGGCCACCGGCGGCAGAGAACCCGTACTGCCCACCTTGCGAGGTTTCCGTATGGAGGTCGAAACCGGCCAGCCGCAGCCAGCGGATGGCGAGGTCCTCGAACACATGGCCCGCCTCGAAGATGCGCAGCGTGGTTCCGGACAACTCCCGGCCCGGATCGACCGGGGCCTGGAGATACTCGTATTGCAGCGCCCGGTCGCAGGCGACACCCAGGCGGGATGCGCCAAGATAAGCGCGTGGCGTTTGCTTGTCTCGTTCGGACGCCAGTGCTTCATCGATAAAACCCGTCACCCGTTCACTGAAGGATGAGGAAGAATTGAAATCCAGCATCAGCTTCCTCCTCAGAACGGCACGTCGTCAGGCGTGAGTTCCCGCAGGTTGTCGAAGTAGGCGGTCAGCACCACGTCCACCATCTGCAGGATCTCCTCGCGGCTGTACGCTGACAGCGGCTTGTCCATTCCGAGCGAGGCCACGTATTCCCCGAGGTGAGGCAGCACGGCTTCCATTGCGACCTTTTCGTTGTGTGTAGGATCAATCACGACGCCACCCCCCGCCTTGAGTCGCCTGGCATGCAGAGACTGGCACTGCATCGAGCAGAAGCGCTTGAACATGCGTTTCCCGTCCGGCGTGCGCGGCCCCCTCTTGGGGGAAACCCAGCAGAAGCCTCGTCCTTCCCGTCCACAGACCGCACATATCACGCCGCCTCCTTGGCCGCTCTCGGCCTCCTGCCTCCCGCGGCACTAGCACTTCCATGTGCGTCGTTATCCGCCGCGCCGAACACCCGGGACTGGATGTCCCGCTTGTTGAACTGGAAGGCCAGCAGGCAGGAGGCCTGATAACGGGTCAGCCCGAAGTCCTGCCGGTAGGCAGGCGGCAGGTACCGCAACTGTTGCTGGGTCGCGGCTTGATTCAACCAGCGGCGGGACTTGAGCGCGGTGTCCTCCGACTCGTGCTCATTGAGCCAGTCATCGGCTGCGGCAAGGCATACGGTGCGTTCACCGAGTGCCAGCAAACTCGTTGTCAGATTCTTGCCGCCGCCGATGCCGAACCAGCGCCCATTCAGGAAAAAGACACCGGCCCAGGCATCGAAGCCTGTGGCCATCAACGCGCCGTCGTCGCCAAACAGATCGCACCAGCGGAACGAAGACCGTTTGAGCAGGTCCAGCTCCGACATGACGAAATCGGTCAGTTCGACCTGCTCATCCGAATCGGTTCGCTCCCACCGGTGACCACACAGCGGACACTCCAGGGACGCGGCGGGGACCTGCGCGCCGCACTCGGGGCACTCCTTCTGAGGCGCGGTGTCGGTAAAATCCCGCCCATCCAGATTGACGTCCTGCTCCAGCGAGCCGTGCAGCAGCGTGCTGGTACCGAAATCGAGCACGATACAGTCGGTCTTGGTGACGCCGGGATACTCGTTGGGGTCGACGGTGCGCAGCCCACGGCCGACCATCTGGATCAGGGTGGACTTGAAGGAGCTGGGCCGCAGCAGGATGACGCAGTCGGTCGGCGGGTGGTCCCAGCCCTCGGTGAGGACCGCGACATTGACCACCACCTGGGCATCGCCTTGCTCGAACCGGGCAAGGGCCGCCTTGCGCTCGCTGCTGGACAGTTCGCCGTGGGCAAGAACGGCGGGAACGTTGGCTGTTGTGAACGCCTCCTCGACATTGCGGGCATGGCTGATGGTGGAGCAGAACACCACCGTCTTGCGGTCACCGGCCTTTTCCTTCCATTGCTTGATGACTGCATCCGTGATGGGGGCCTTGTTCATGATGGCGTCCACCGCCGACATATCAAAATCGTCGGCGGTGCGCTTCACATTGGACAACGCGCCCTGGGTACCCACATCAATGACAAAGGTACGGGGCGGTACCAGGTGTCCGGACTGGATCAACTCGCCCAGGGTGATCTGGTCGGCCACGTTGCTGAACACCGGCCGCAGTCCCTTGCGGTCGCCCCGATTGGGCGTGGCGGTCACGCCAAAGACGGCCAGATCCGGATTGCGCTCCCGGGCGTGATCGATGATGCGCCGGTAACTGGGCGCGGCAACGTGGTGCGCCTCATCGACCACCAGCAGGTCCAGTTTGGGCATGCGCTTGAGATTGGCTTCTCGCGAGAGGGTCTGGACCATGGCAAAAGTGGCCTGGCCGGACCAGGACTTCTCCCGGGCATCGAAGATGGACGTCTCGATGCCGGGATTCACCTTGCGGAACTTAGCCTCGTTCTGGCTCGTCAGTTCGTCCCGGTGGGCCAGCACGCAGGCCTTGGCGTCGGTATCATCCAACCACTCTCCGGCAACACCGGAGAGCATGATGGTCTTGCCTGCGCCGGTCGGGGCAACACCGAGTGTGTTACCGTGCTCATCGAGCGCGCGGATAGCTCGCTCGACGAACACTTTCTGGCGGGGTCTTAATATCATTGTCGCCCCTCCTTACTGCGCCCAGCTGGGTCGGCCGGTGGGTGCCGCTGCTGGCTGCTGATGGGCCGGGGCCTGCTGCTGCACCGGTTGCGGAGCGACGCTGCCCATCACCGCGGCGTACTCCTTGCGGTCCGGTGTAATCGCCATCTTGATGACGTTCTTGTCCTCGCCGTGCTGGTCCTTCTCCATCTCCACCTTGCCGACAAACTCGATGCCGTCGAGATCGCCAAAGCCACTGATGCGCCGGGCCTGCTGTGCCTGGGGAGAGTTGTCCTGCGGATGCAGGCCATGGGCGGAATTAAGGATGCCCTTGATAAAGGTGCGCCCCATGTTGGCCCACTCGGGCCCCTTGTTGCTGTGCAGGCCAATCAGGCTCCACATCTTGCGCCGGGCGTAGGGGCTTTCCAGCACCACAAATTCGCAGTTGAGATAGACCGATCCGGTGGTCTGGTTTTGGGTGGCATAACCGCCAGTCCAGCCTTGAGCCGGGTCATCGTAGCCACCCGGCTTGATGGTCATGCGCACCTTCACCAGGGTGCCCTTGGGGATGAGGTCGAAGCTGTTCTGGTCGTCAGCTGAGTTAAAGTCATTCCAAGCAGTCATTATTGGACTCCTTCTTCAGATGGGTTGGATTCGGTAGAAACGTTATTGGGCGGTTGCTGCACCGTGGTGTGGTCAGCACCGCCAAAGGTCAGGCGTTCTGATGCCGGTTTGACGGGGGTGTGGATCTTCGCCATCAGGCGGCCAAGATGAGGTTCCTCGATCATTTCGAGGCGACCACTGCGGTCCTTGGCGGGATAGCCGTAAGGATTCAGGGTGTGATTGATGAAGGCGCGGTAGCCATTACCGTCATCGTCCTTCACCTCCGCCATGGTGATCACCTGATCGACGATCCCAGGCAGTTCCAGGCCGGTCTTGGAGCCCTCGATCTGGGGCGCGAACACCTTGCGGTTGAACTCGTCGATCCGCTCGTCGAGGATCCCGACAAACCAGATGTTTTTGTTGCGGGTGTGCTGCAGGTGAGTGAGCCAAGCGATCATCTCCTGGCCATGCAGGCCGTAGGCTCCACGCATATCCGGTTTGCCGCTGCGCTCACTGAATGCCTGCGGCTGGCCCTTGCACCACTGGAAGCAGAGACGGCCCGCCACCGTGATCGAGTCGATGAAAACCGTCTCGTACTTCTCCAGCACTGCGGGATCACCGAAGCGCTCGCACACGGCATCGAAGTGGGCCTGGCTGTAGGGCTGGTCCTCACGCAACGCCGGATTGGGACCGCCGATAAACACCGCGAAGTCGCGGCACTCCTGCCAGGTCTTGGGCCGGATGCTGTCGCCGGACCAACCCTCAATGGCGAGGTCACCGGCCTCCAGATCGAAGAACAGGGTGCTCTCCGGTTCCAGAGTCCACAGAAGGCTGGTCTTGCCGATGCCGGATTTGCCGAAGATGCAGCCCTTGATGCCACGTTTCTCGGCCATCCGCTGATCGGCGCTAATGATGGGAAGTCCTTTGCGAGCCCCGTCCATGGGGCTCACCGCTACGCGGCCCGCAGAGCGGTCCAAATTTGTTCCAGACAAATTTGTCATGCCGCACCTCCCTCAGCCTTGGTCAACTTGAAGGTGGGCTTGCCGGTCTTGAGGGTGCGGGCAGGCGCGAACACCTGGCGCAGATTTTCCGGCCAGGCGCTGTACTTGCGCTCGGCGACCTTGTAGGTGATATCCAGAAATTCGGACGGGTTATCACCGCTGGTAGCGATACGTCCGGCGATCTCGGCCAACCGCTGCTGATCCCAGACCGGTTTCTTGGGCAGATCGGCCGTGACACGAACACCATCATCCTCGAAGTGGACGGTTCCGGTGTCCTTGCCCAGCCGGGCACGCAGCGCCTTGGCCTGGGCTTCGTACTTCAGAGCGATGGCCCCGTCGACCCAGTCCTTGAGATCCTTGGCCTGTCGCAAAGACTCGGCGGCTTCTTTCTGCAGCTGCATCAGGTCCTGTGCGGACAGCCCCGTCATTTCAGAAACGGAAAAGAGTCTGGCTTCCTCCAGCGTGATGCTCATGCGACACCTCCCACCTGCGGCTGATGAACAGGCTCTGAGGTGGAAGCACGCATGTGCTGGCGTTCGTAGGCCTCGATATCCTCAAGGCGGTAGACAACGCGGCCACCAATCTTGAGGAAGCAGGGCCCCCAACCGATGGCGCGCCAGCGCTCCAGGGTTCGCTGGGACACCCCCCAGCGGTCGGCCAGTTCGGCCTGATTAAGGTGTTTCACGGTCATGTCGGTTTACCTCGTGGTTGCGATGAACACGGGGTAATGATGACGGGGAGACCGTGGGAAAATTGGGGGTATAGAAGGTGGGAAAACCGGTGGTATTTCCCAATAATTCAATTAGTTATAATATTAGCGTGTCGTGGATCCCCGGAAGTGGTTTGCGTTCATGGATAAAGATTTGACGGAAACGGACGCTACTAGCTATACTTTGCAACAGGTGGATATGTACGGGGCTGCTGAAAGCGGTGTCCACCAGCCGCCGAGGAAACTCGGTTCCAGCCGTGCTGGAATACCAAGAGCACCCGAGAGCAAAAAGCCCTTTACCGGGCTTTTTGCTTTTCTAGCGCCAGCCTTTTCGGTTCGCCGGTCGCCTGATCGGCTCGCCACGCAGTTTTTTTGCCAATAGGACTTTTGCACGCACCTTGTCGCGGCGTTTCAAATGCGTAGGCCTGTTGCCTGGATTGTCGGGGTCACGCACATAGGCACTCTCAACATAAATACGTAACATCCGGCTGCTTTGCTTGGTGAGGCTGAAGAACACCTCATACTCCAAGCGCTGCCCGGAAGGATCCAGCATTTCAATAGTCAGCCAGTTTTCGTGGCCCGTAAAGAGACAATGCCTTTCAGTCAATGTCTCGAAAATACCTGGCAGATTCGACGAAAGCTCGTGGCGGGTTTCACAAAAACACCGATGCACACCTTTATCATCTATGATGCGTCGGTCTTCTCCATGAACTGAAAAGTCGATCTCCTGTTCCCGCTTTGGCCCCCAAGTTATGCAATGGCTACTGTATTGAACCAGAACGGAGAAGGATATCTCAGGATATTTCCCGCTGGCTTCGATAGAGAAATGATATTTGGCGTCCTTCAGGTGGGATAGATCATATTTAGTTCCATCTACCTCCTTGTAACCATCTGATTTGATTTTATTCCAGTCCATCCAACCCCCATTTATAAAGATCGGCAGATCATACCAAAGCAACGGCGGGTTGTTGACGGGCAAACCATATGACGTCTGTCGCTTTAATGGTCGAGATAGTAATACCCATTTCCTTCGCTTTTTATCAGAGTATTCCACAACGGGTGCTGAACCCACTTGCCGTCAACCTTGTTTCTCATGATGCGATGCAGATCTTCATTGGTGCAGGCCTCAGCGCAGAGTAAATCCTTGTGCGCCCGGCCACCTTCACGATGGAGACATTCCAAAACGGCCGACTGCTTTTTGGTCAGTTTGTACTGTTCACCATTCCAATGAACGATCCGGTAATCGGTAGAAAAACGCAAACCGATGCCGCCCCTGGATTCGTCAGCGCCAGGCGTTCCTCTCAACACCGCATGCACAGCGTCTTCATCCACGGAGAAGACATCCCGATCCCGGACCATTAATTGATGAATCGGAACCAACGCCTGATCGACCGGCAACTCCAGATCCACCGGCTCCTTTTTTCCCGTACACAGGATAATGGCCGGGGTCTTGCCGATCTCGCGTCTCATGGCCCGCAGAAACGCCACCCGGTTTTCCGGTCCATCAAGTCGGCGGACAAAGTAAAGGTGCGCCCGGTAGCCGTCAAAGCGCGCCGATCCCAGATGCCATAATATGGGATCGTGCAAGCAGGTCACCGGCTGACTTCCGGGGATCCCCAAACGGTGCTGAAGGAAAGCAAGGAACCGGTCGTCATCCACCGCGTGACGCTTCATCGTGTCTGCCGCCACGAACACCCATCCGGAAGATGGAGTGAAATACTTGTACTGCTTTCGCTCGGAGTCCCATACCAACTCATGGAATGAATGATCATCTTCACCAGGCACGGCCAGAGCAGCCTGATTCCCAACTGGAGTCAACCAGCCGCCATCTATCAGTTCTGGCGCCAGCCGGGAAAACTCCTCAAGCAGCAGACTGGCACTAATGGCCATGCGCGGATGATCCATGATCCGCACCAACAGCGCGAAAGCATCCCTGCTCAGATTCTTTGCCTCCCGCATCAAGCCACCTCCTCAAGCAACCCCCAGCGCTTGAGGTATTTCTCGCCAATCAGCCGCTCGCGCTCGGTGCGGCTGCGCAGATCACAGCCATTGGGCATGGTGATTTTTACCGGCAATACCTTGTGGCGGTTGGAACCGTTTTCCGGATGGAAGCGGATGGAGAGTTGGGCCTGGGTAGGCGTGAAACTGCCCGAGGTGAGTGGGTTGCGCCCACCGAAATGTTCATGGGCATACTCGTGGAAGCCGATCTCCCGCTTGGCCGGAACCTCCAGCTGAATACGGCCATCACTGGCCAGGTCCTTCAGCTTCATCATGACGACCTGTACCGATTCGATACCGTCCTCCGCGTCCCAGTCCAGTGGTTGGTCTTGCAGCAATGGTGTCAAATCGTACCGCCGCAGTGGAATACTATCGGCTTCCACCTGCTGTTTGAGTAGGTCCTCCGTGAAGGCCTTGGCGATTGTATCCCTGCGTTCCCGTCGTGCGGCCACCACCTCGATGACACCGGTGTCCGGCGCATAGGTGATAGCATGTTCCGAGACCGGACGCCGGATTCGGGAGACAATATCTTCACCCTCGAACTCCAGATAGGAATCGGGCAACCCTTCCTGATAGACCATGACCTGTACAACATCAACATCATTGCCTTCATCGTCGACCAAGGTGCGCTCGAACAGTTCCAGCTTTACTTTGTCGCCTAGACCAAACAGGGATTTGAGCTGGGCCTTGAAGGTATCCAGGGATACCTGATCGGTGGCCAGACTGATTCCAGCATCCACCTGATAGCCGCTCCAGTTCCGACCATAACGATACTGGTCGGCATACCGGATGTCTTCAGCATGGCGGAAGTTGTCCGGTTCATGGAGATAGACCCAGCGACTTCGCTCCACCGCGGAATCCAGCCCGGAATAACTGGCGACATCTGATACCACACTCAGCAGCGCAGCCTGGCCGATCTCATCGGCCATCTCGTAGATACGCTCTGCATCTACGCGCAAGCGGACCTTATCTTCAGGGTCAAGATGATCTACAAGCTGAATGATATTTTTGGCAACGGTGGCATGGTCCTGGCTCCAGTCCACGCCGCCGATGGCAATCTGCTGACTGGTAAAGTACTCCCGGAGTCCCGCAGCAGAAGTACGGCGGATGAAATTACGAATAATCGGCATGGCTACGGTCCCCCTTTTGGTGTAGGATGACAAAAAGTTCAATATCGAGAACCCCAAAGATAGAGGCGATCATATCGCTTGTCAAGCACAACTTGTATGTCTATAATGAACTTTATAGTTAAATGAAGGAGGAGAGAGACCGTGGCCAACCTGTTAGGGGCTAAGATAAAAGAGCTGCGCAAGGCCAAGGGACTGACACTTGAGCAACTCGCAGAGCAGATTGGCTCGGGCAAGAGCTATATCTGGGAGATTGAGAATCGGGGAGTAAAACGCCCCTCTGCCGAAAAGCTGGCTGCCATCGCCCGCGCACTGGACACAACCACTGATTTCTTGGTGGATAATGGAATGACAAAACCTACCGACGAAGTAAAACGGGAGGTGTTCTTCCGCAAGTTCGAGAGCCTGGATGAGGAGGACCAGCAGAAGATCGAAGACATTATCGACGCATGGAGCAAGAAGAAGTGACCGAAAAGAAGCGACCTCACAAGGAGGCCAACCGGATCACTCATATCCTGGACACGCTCCCACCTGAGGAGCGATTTCCGGTTAACGTTAAAAAGGTTGCCCTGGAGCTGACGCCCTCGTTCAACGACGACCCAATCACAGAGGTGCAGGGTCATTCCTTCAACAAATTTGAAGGAGCTTTGCTCAAAGATCCAGCCAATCCCCGCTGGGGGATCTTCTACAACACCAATATCGAGCACACCGGCCGGATCCGCTTTACCCTTGCCCACGAGTTGGGTCACTATATGCTGCACAGGATGGATGCTGGTCCCGATGGTTTCGAGTGCGGCACCAACGACATGCTGCGTTACGACTCCGGATACGTGGCGCAGGAAGAAGAAGCTAATGCATTCGCAGCCAGCTTGTTGATGCCTGCTCATGATTTCCGCCACCAGGTTGAGGGTGTGCGGTTCAGTTTCGATCTGCTGGGGCATTGCGCGGACCGCTATGACGTATCCCTTACCTCGGCAGTTCTGCGCTGGCTGGAATTCACTTCCAAACGGGCCATCGCCGTTTTCTCTGAGGACGGGTACATGCACTGGGCGAAGTCCAGCGACAAGGCATTCAAATCTGGTAAGTACTTTGCTACTCGTGGCGGCCCTATCGAAATCCCCGCCAATTCGCAGGCAGCGGAACAGTCCTTTTCCTTCACCGCCCGGGATGGTATTCGCCACGGCTCTGGTGTCTGGTTCAAGGATGAGGAGGTGGTTGAACACACCATCTATTCCGAAGAATACGAGAAGACCCTGACCGTACTGCTGCTGGATGATATTGGTGGGTATAACCAGCTGGATGAAGAACCTGAGGAGGATATTTCTGATCGTTTTTCGAGAGGTTTTTAACTTAATAAATCAGAGCCTACCTACCTGATGACCCAGCCCATCTTATTTGCCTACCTGGATCACAATGTTCTGGATCTCATGATGAAAGGGGACCCGGACAGTATTTGTGATCTCTTGCAGCGTACACAGCTGACACCAGTATTCTCCAACGAAAACTTGGCAGAAATCCAGCGCTCGACCGGCCATGAGAAACAATTTTTAGACGTTCTGGATAACATTGGAGCTCGTCATCTTGTTCCTGTAATGGACGAAGGATTCAAATACACAGGTAGGGCTGAAATCCGACAGATTAGTCCGCACGATGCGTATGATATGTATGTTGATAACGTGGATTCATTACCTGATTCAGGGTTTGGCCTCACCGGTATACTCCAGAAGTTTTACGGGGGCAGGAAAGACCAATCATTTAGTGAAATACTTTCTGATGGGGCAGATGAGTTGCGGCAGTTGTTCCAAGACCTTGAGGAAGAACTGACAGATGTTGCCTGCCTTGATGATGCAACTCGACTTGAGGTGTCGCAGGCCATCAGCAGGCTCCCCGACTTCATGGAGGAACAATACAATTATGTCTCGAAAAAACTCGATGCAGAGCCGAATTCAGCCATCAGGCAGTTCGAGGCATCCACAGGCATAGGGCCAATGGTCCTGAAAAATATTAAGCCACCCGAAGTCGTCCGCCAGATTTGGAAACTTGTTGAAGTCAGTTTCCAGGGCGTCGAGTTCGACCTGGAAACATTCTTTGGGATCAAGCCCCAGCCGTTCGAAGCGGATGCCAACAGAGAACGAACAACTCTTGAGAAGGTCAATGCCGTTTATCACCAGCTCAATTTCCTCGGCTATTATCGCGACTCGCGGATGAGTAGGCCACGCAGATTTGTTGCTTCGTTCAGTGATATGACGCACGCTGGTTTGGCATCTTTCTGTCATATTCTGATATGCAGAGACAAAGATTTGGTAATGAAGACGGCCGCCGCTTATGAGTATCTAGGGGTTGGCACAAAGATTATGTACTACGGCACCAGTAACTAGATTAAGCCGATGGTTTTCGTTGAAGCGGCATCAGGTACAAAAAATGAATAAAGCGTATTCCATAATTGAGCACATCTGGAACTGTCGACTAAATGGCAGCAGCCTTGATTTTGAGAAAGAAATTCTTGGTTTGCTATTGCAACAGGGAATCAAAATCCGTCAGGACGATGGAGAGCTGAAACAAATAAATATTTCCATGCCGACATCGATTCAAGATGCGTTTGTGATCGGCCTACGGTACATCAAAAAGGACGGCACACAGACAGAAGACCATTTCTTGTGTCGCAGAGACATCGGCCCTGATGCAATGCGGTTAGAAATTGAGCCGCACTACAAAAAGCGTTTGGAATTTAGATTGCCCGAGTACCGTGGCACCCATAAACAGCAAGTGTCGTTTGCTACAAGAAATGCTGACATTGGTTACGCGACACATGTGAATACAATCTCTTTTTATAAGACAAACAAATAAACGGCGCATATGGAGAATAGAATTACAGCAAATTAGCTCATCAAGTTCACACTCACGTCGCTATGTTCTGCCTCCACAGTTTAGCATGCGTTGGATTTTAATTTGCAACATTTGACCGACACCGCTACTCGTTATTGCGCTCCTTCGAGATGATGAAGTCCGCAGCATTCCTCACAATATCGCTTATCAAAAATTTTGAATTTTCAAATAGTTACCAAGATAAGCAATGCAAACATTTCTACCCGCGGAAGCACTCTCTGACGAGGAGCGGACGGCCGAGGTCGCCGAGATCCTCGCCGCTGGTGTAATCCGGCTCCTGGAATCACGAAAAGATAGCGATTTTCCACTGGACTTCCCGCCCACCGGAAGCGTTCATCATGACCGTTATCACAACGGAGAAAATGAACGATGAGCGCAGATGTAATCGGCAAGGTGGCAGCGCTGCCTTCACTGGAAAATGATGAACTGAAGAAGCTGTGGCGTGAGCTGTTCGACGAACCGGCCCCTCGTAAGAAGCGGGATTACCTGATTCCGCGGCTGGCCTGGCGCATTCAGGAGCTGGCCTACGGCGGCCTATCCGACAAGGCGCAGGATCGCATCAATCGACTGATACGCAGTAAGGAGCAGCTCAAGCCCAGCAGCAACCGGGTCAAGCGGCCCGCCGTGGGCACGAAGTTGATCCGCGAGTATCAAGGCATAGAGCACCACGTCACCGTCACCCGCAACGGGTTCGAGTACCAGGGTAGAACCTACCGCAGCCTTTCCCAAATCGCCCGGGAGATCACCGGCACCCGCTGGTCGGGGCCGCTGTTCTTCGGCCTGACGAGGAGCAGCAAATGACTGACAAGAAGAAACCGATCCGCTGCGTGGTCTACACCCGCAAATCCTCCGAAGAAGGCCTGGAGCAGGAGTTCAACTCGCTGGATGCCCAGCGGGAGGCGGGCGAAGCCTACATCCACTCGCAGAAGCACGAGGGTTGGACGCTGCTGCCGAACCGCTACGATGACGGCGGCATCTCCGGCGGCACCATGGACCGCCCCGGGCTGCAACAGTTGCTGGCCGATGTGAAGAACAACAGAATCGATGTGGTGGTGGTCTACAAGGTGGACCGTCTCAGCCGCTCCCTGGGGGACTTTGCCCAGATCATCGATCTGTTCGACAAGCACGGCGTCTCCTTTGTCTCGGTCACCCAGCAGTTCAACACCACCAGCTCCATGGGACGACTGACGTTGAACATCCTGCTCTCCTTTGCCCAGTTCGAGCGTGAGGTCACCGGTGAGCGGATACGCGACAAGATTGCCCTGTCGAAAAAGAAAGGCATGTGGATGGGCGGCTATGTGCCGCTGGGCTATGACGTGGCCAGTCGCAAGCTGATACCCAACGACCTGGAGGCGGATCTTGTGCGACGCATCTTCAACCGCTTTGTCCGGCTGGGCTCCACCACCTTGCTGTGCAAGGAACTCAATGACCAGGGTTTTCGCACCAAACGCCGCCGCGGCCGTGACGGGCGGATGAATGACGGCTATCCCTTCAACAAGACCACCCTCTACAAGATCCTCAACAACCGGATCTACCTGGGTGAGATCCGGCACAAGGACAAATGGTACCCGGGCGAGCATCAGGCCATCATCGACCAGGACCTGTGGGACAAGGCCCATGCAATCATGGCCCAGGACCGGACCCAACGCGCCCGGGATACGGCGCGCAAAACAGCGGCCCCGCTGAAGGGTCTGCTCTATGGCCCGGACGGCAAGGCGATGACGCCCACCCACACCCGGCGCGGCGACAAGGTCTACCGTTACTACGTCACCCATACCGCCAACAAGCGCGGCTATGAGGAGTGCCCCGTGCGCATGGTACGGGCTGCAGATATCGAGGGCATCGTTTTCGACCAGATCAAGGCCATCTTCAAGAACCCCGCCATGATCGTCAGCACTTGGAAGGCAGCGGTCGCCATGGACGAGGGCATCACCGAGGAGGATGTGCGTGAAGGGCTGCAGTCCATTGAGACGGTCTGGGACCATCTCTACCACAAGGAGCAGGCCCGGCTGTTGCAACTCTTTATTGAGAGGATCCGGGTAGAGCCCGAGGGCGTCCACATCGACATCCGGACAAACGGCATCAACAGCCTGGTGCTGGATCTCAAGGCCGCAGTCCGGGAAACAAAGGAGATGAGCGCATGAGACCCAATATCAACCTGAGCCGCGACGGTAAGCTGATCCAGATCTTCATCCCCGCCCAGCTGGGACGCCACTCTGGCCGCAAGACCATCCTCTCACCTACGGGCCAGCCGGTGAACCCGGACCGCAACATGGAAGCGGACGTTACGCTGATCAACGCCCTGGTCCGGGCACACCGCTGGAACCGATGGCTTGTCAGGGGCAAGTACGAGAGCGTCAAGGAGATCGCCACAGACGAGGGTATCACCAGCGCCAGTTACGCCTCGCGCATTCTGCGCCTGACTCTGCTGGCCCCGGACATCCAGGAAGCGATTCTCAACAGCACCCACCCGGCCCACCTGACCTTGGCCGATTTCATGGATCCCTTTCCCCACCTATGGGAACTGCAGCGAAAGCAGTTCGGGTTCTGAAACCAATAAAGAGAATTGAGGATTGATAGCTAAGCCTAGGGGATGCAGTTATGATCATTATTCGGGCTTTCCTGCCCAGAGTGGGACAGAGCGGCACCAGCCTAAAGTATTAACGTGTAGTCCGGCAGGGCTTTACTAACGACCATGAAAAAGAACTTGCGATCAGAACAGGAAATATTTGCGGATCTGGCGGTACTTTGTGTTAAACCAGGTTACGTCCATGCGATCGCGTATTTTTGCTTCCGTGACAATATCATCACATACGCGGATGAAATGAAGGAGGCCGACATGCAAAATATGTTTGCTCCTTCGCGCCTGATCCGAACTGAGATCAATACGTTGATTGGCCTAATGGTGAAAGCCGACATCGACTGGGCACTTCCGAGTCCGCAGACCTTGCAGGAATATATCGACGCGACTGAGAGACTTCTTGAAGAGCTGCATCATGGCATGTCCAGCGCCATGTTCGATGGTCTGACCATGGAAGCCATTGAATCTGGAACCTTCAATCCATTTACTCGTGGTGAGGCCCTTCGTGAACCGATCTTCTATGGCGGTGAGTCAGCCTACAACTTCCAGTACCTGGACCTTGCGGCCAGAAAGTATGCGGCCGATACAAAATGGTTAGAGGCAAATTGTGGATTCAGTATCGACAATGCCCGGGCAGTGGCAGTAGCCATCGAGCGCGTTCAGTCGGACCGTTTCGTCGAAATCAGGGAGAAAATGCGTGCGCTACCTCCGGATGAGTGGACAATGTTGCCATATTTTGCCGTAACAGTGGCCGAGGTGGCTGCAAAGGCTGGTATGGCGCCTGAACAGGTGGAACGTGTGCTAACCACGTTCACGCTGCCCGATGGTGAACGTAACAATGGTTTCGGAGCACTTCACGATTTCAATACGGTTTGCGCGACACCATTGCTACGCATGCCAAGTGAGGAGTTTCTATCGCTGCAGCCATATGCCCTGACAGAGGCGATCTATGACACACCCTTCTACTGGATGGCCCAGGACAAGGATTATCTGCCTACGCTGGCAAAACACCGGGGTGATTTCACGGAGGGGTTCGTTGCGGAGCGGCTCGGTCTTGTATTTGGTACAGAACACGTCTACGCGAATGTCGATATTTGGGAAACCAAAGGTACTACGACGGGCGAGATAGACGTGCTGGTCGTCTGGGGTGACCGTGCGATCGTTGTGCAGGCAAAGTCGAAACGCCTAACGCTTGAAGCACGAAAAGGTAATGACCAGGTCATCCGAGACGACTTCAGGAAAAGCGTTCAGGACGCCTATGACCAGGCTGTGCAGTGTGCCCAATGTCTCGGCGACAAGCGGTTTACGCTGACGGCAGCAGACGGACGCCAGGTCGTGCTACCGTACAATCTGAAAGAGATTTATATCTTCTGCGTTGTTAGTGACCACTACCCGGCACTAAGCTTCCAGGCCCGACAGTTCCTTGAGATCGCGACCGTGCCCCGCATACAGCCGCCGCTGGTCATGGATGTTTTCTCTATCGATGCCATGACGGAAATGCTGCAGTCGCCACTGCACTTCCTCAGCTACGTGAATAGGCGTGCCAACTATACGGATCAGCTAATGGCCTCACATGAGCTGACGATCCTCGCCTATCACCTGACACAAAACCTGTGGATCAATCCTGATGTGGACTTTATACACTTGGGTGACGACTTATCAGCTGGGCTCGACATTGCGATGGCGGTACGGCGCCGGGGTGTTCCGGGTGACGCAACGCCGGATGGCATCCTGACTCGCTTCAATGCGACCACACTCGGACGCATCGTCAAGGAGATCGAAGCGCGACCGGAACCGGCGACCATTGAGCTTGGCTTCCTGCTGCTGACACTGAGCGAGGATGCGTTCAAAGACATCAGCCGCGCAATTGATAGGCTCGCGGCATGTGCCTGGGCTGACGGTGGGCACCACGATCTGACGTTTGGGTTTGGAGCCCATGGATCCGGACTCACGGTACACTGCAGTGACGACCCGACGTCGATCGCTGGCCCGCGACTGCAATCGTACTGCGAACGCCGCAAGTACAAGGAAAGAGCAACCCAGTGGTTTGGACTCTGCATGAGCCCAAAGGGTCCGAACGTCCGGTTCGGCATTTCGCTGTCTTATCCATGGGAACAAAACGATGCCATGGATGAGTCAACACGCGATATGCGAACTTCGGAGCCCCCGGCAGAGGCGTTTAAGACGCTGTTTCATGGCAAGAGTCGCCGAAAGAAGATTGGTCGCAATGAGCCTTGCCCCTGCGGTAGTGGGCTCAAGTATAAGAAGTGTTGCCTAGGCAAATAGGCTAAACGAACATACCCTTTCATCGACAAAACCGGCAATATGGTGGCCACAACGGTGACAGCCCTGGTCACCCCGACACGAATACCCACTAGTAAGCGCCCTGGATGTTCACCCCGGTTTTCCGGCATCGGTTTCCGAAATCAAATCAAACCCGGGGCACGCCTCTAAGCCATTGATTTAATAGGATCATGCAAGCGTAACAACAGCACTCGCTGGGTACGTTTCCGAGAGCCAGTCACAGAGAATATCGGCCAAAGAGAGAGCCAGAGCGGGCCGATGTCGGGATGGAACGGAAATGGCCAGGTACGCTTAAACCGGCTGGAAGGCCCGGAATACCGGGGTTCAGACGCAAAAAAACCGGTTTCAGAGAACCGGTTTTTTCGTGAATTGGCGGAGAAGGAGGGATTCGAACCCTCGATACGCGGTTAGCGTATACACACTTTCCAGGCGTGCTCCTTCAGCCACTCGGACACTTCTCCAGAATCTCTTTACGGGCCGCCAGGGGCTGCCGGTGAAAGAGCGCGCAAGATTAAACCAG
>WFNO01000020.1 GCA_015488555.1 Gammaproteobacteria bacterium | reverse complement strand
TGTCGCCGGTGAAGCGCTGGAGAAAACGGGCCGCGAGGATGTGATCCGCCTCGCCGTCCAGCGTGCACTGCTTGACGTCGGCGATGCGGCTCTCCAGGGCTTCGTCGAAGTCTTCGTCCATGGGAAAGGGCCATACCCGTTCGCCGCTCTCGCGACCGGCCCGGACGATGTAGTCGTTGAGTTCGGGCCGGTTGGTGCAGGCTCCGCAGTAACGGGTGCTCAGGGCGTGGATGCAGGAGCCGGTGAGGGTGGCGTAGTCGAGGATCAACCGCGGCCGGGACCGCGCGCACAGGGCCAGGGTGTCCGCCAGCACCATGCGTCCCTCGGCGTCCGTGTGCGCCACTTCGATGGTGGTCCCGTCGCAGGCGGTGACCACTTCGTTCTGTTTGTAGGCCTTGGGGCCGATGTGGTTCTGGGCCAGGGCCAGCCAGCAATGCACGGTGTAGGGCACGCGCAGGCGGCTCAGGGCCAGCAGCGCCCCCAGGGCCACGGCGCTGCCCTGCATGTCGCCGTGCATGCCGTGCATGAAGCGCGCGGGCTTGAGGTTCACGCCGCCGGTGTCGAAGCAGATGCCCTTGCCTACCAGGGCGATGCTGCCCGCGGGCCGCCGCCGTCCAGGGGTACCTGGGGTGTAGGTGAGATGGACGATGCCCGCGTCCCGCTGGGGGCTGCCCCGGGTCACGGCCAGGAAGGCCCCGGCACCTCTTTGCACCAGGCTCTTTTCGTTCAGGAAGCGCATGCGCCAGCCTTCCTCTCGGGCCAGCCGGGCGATGCGCCGCCGGTAGCTGCCGGGGGTGAGTTCGTTGGGGGGCAGGGCGGTGAGACTGCGGGCCAGGTGGTTGGCCTCCGCTTCGGCCTGGATGCGGGTCAGGGGGAGGGGAGAGGTGAAGCCATAGAGAGCGATCTCGCGCAGCCGCGGGGCCTTGGGACGGCGGCTCTTGAAGGCGGGCAGCGGTCGGGCCGCCAACAGGGCCGAGAGGAATGCATCGGCGATGCGGGCCTGCCAGGTCTGGTCCTGGATGCCGGGGGCCATGAGGGCCACTTGGCGGGGGTTCTGTTCCAGATGGGCCGCGGCGTGGCGGCGCGCCAGGGAGAGGATCTGGAAGGGAGACAGCTCCTGCTCCAGATAGCTCAGACTGACCCGCGTGCCGGTGGCATTGGGCAGGTCCACGATCAGCGGTTTCTTGGAATCCTTTTGAAAATCAAAGCGCTGCATTCTTTCTTCCAGGACCTCCCGGAAGGGATGGCGTGGGCGCCGCTTGCCGGAGCGGGGCGCGGGCAGGAGCAGGACGAGGTGTTCGAGACCTTCCAGGCGGTCGTGGGGCGGCAGGGGATCGTGCTGGGAGATGCGTATGTTCATGGGGCTAATACCTTATTAATATTATGTATTAATCTTGACCTGTCCGGGGAAAAGACTGATCATATCCGCCCCGGAACGAAATCCCGATCGATTCCATGGAATTGATGATGGGGGATCGACAGGGGAATTTGCCGGGGAGAAATTTGACGACAAAAAGAACTTCCGGAGCGGTCCCTGGGAATGGGCCCAGATGGTACCAGATGGTCCCGGAAGGACGGCCCGGCGCCCGGCCGGTGCCTAGCCGGCCATGATCCGCCATGCTAACACGATGCGGATCCATTTTGCCTGTTTTCATCAAGACTGGAAGGATGTTCAGCCAATGAATGTGATGCCTGGCTACGTACGAGAGGAGGGGATGGGCGAGCAGAACACCTTGCTGCTCAGCGTCACCGACAAGAAACGGTTGTTGCGGGAGATGCTCTACGCCCGCCGTTTCGAGGAACGCTGCTATGAGGCCTACGTGGAGCGCAAGATCGGCGGCTTTCTCCATCTCTATTCGGGGCAGGAGGCCTGCGCCCATGGAGTGTTGGAGGCGGCCAGGCCCGGTTTCGACTACGTCATCACCGGGTATCGCGATCACATCCATGCCATCAAGTGCGGCGCCGATCCCCGGGAGGTGATGGCGGAACTCTACGGCAAGGAGACCGGTTCCAGCAGAGGGCGGGGCGGTTCCATGCACATCTTCGACGTCAAGCACCGCTTCATGGGCGGCTATGCCCTGGTGGGCGGTCCCTTCCCGCTGGCGGCGGGCATTGCCAAGGGTATCAAGATGAAGGGCGGGGAGGAGATCTCCATTTGTTTCCTGGGCGATGCTGCCAACAATCAGGGCACCTTCCACGAATCCCTCAACATGGCCAAGATCTGGGAGCTGCCGGTGCTCTATGTCTGCGAGAACAACCTCTACGGCATCGGCACTCGCATCGACCGCTCCACGGCCGTGCTGGACCAGTACAAACGCGCCGCGGCCTACGACATTCCCGCAAGCCAGGCCGACGGCCAGGACGTGGAAGCGGTATACGCCGCCGCGGTGAAGGCCGTGGAGCACGTAAGGTCCGGCAACGGACCTTATTTTTTGGAACTCAAGACCTATCGTTACCGCGGCCATTCCATGTCCGATTCCAATGCCTACCGTTCCAAGGAAGAGGAGCGCGAGTGGCTCAAGCGCGATCCCATCCACATTCTGCGCAACCGGCTCATCGACGCCAATGCACTGACCCTGGACGAGTTCAAGGCCATGGACCAGGAGATCCTGGACGAGATCGAGAACGAGGTGGTCCGCTTCGCCGAGGAGTCGCCGGAGCCGGCCGTGGAGGACCTGGAGAAGTACGTCCTCGCGGAAGATGACCCCTATGTCCGCGGCGGGAGGGTCTGAGCATGGCGCAAATGAGGTACTGGGAGGCCATTCGCCGCGCCCACGACGAGGAACTGGCCCATGACCCCATGGTGATCGCCATGGGAGAGGACATCGGCGTCGCCGGCGGCACCTACAAGGCGACCCAGGGCCTGTACGAGAAATACGGTCCGGAACGCATCATCGACACCCCCATCTCCGAGAACGGCTATACGGGGATCGGCATCGGTGCCTCCTTCGTGGGGGTGAAGCCTATCATCGAGATCATGTCGGTGAACTTCGCCTGGCTGGCCACCGATCAGATCGTCAACACCGCCGCCAAGGTGCGCTACATGTCCGGCGGCCAGCTCTCCGCACCCATCGTCATCCGCTCGCCGGGGGGCACCGCCCATCAGTTGGGGGCACAGCACTCGGCGCGCATGGAAAAGGTGTTCATGGGAGTCGCCGGGCTGCGGGTGGTGACGCCCTCCAATCCCAGGCAGGCCTACGGGTTGCTCAAATCAGCCGTGCGCTGCCAGGATCCGGTATTCATCAACGAGCACGAGCTGATGTACAACATGAAGGGCGAAGTGCCCGACGAGGAGTATTTCCATCCCCTGGAAGGCTCCGAGGTGGCGCGGCCCGGGCGCGACGTCACCCTGCTGGGTTACAACATCTCCGTGCACTGGTGCCTGCAGGCCGCCGACGTATTGTCCCGCGAACACGGCATCGAGGCGGAGGTGCTGGATCTCTATGCCCTGAGCCCCCTGGATCGGGAAGGCATCAAGGCCTCCGTGGCCCGCACCCACAAGGCCGTGGTGGTGGAGGAGGCCGAGGCCCCGGTGGGCGTAGGCGCCGAGGTAATGGCCATTCTCAACGAGGAGTGTTTCTTCGAGCTGGATGCGCCGCCGCGCCGGGTGTCTGCGGCCAACGTGCCCATTCCCTACAACCGCACCTTGGAGAAGGCCGCCATTCCCAACGCCCGCGACGTGGTGCAGGCGGTGCTGTCCCTGTTCCCGGGCAAGGGCCGCAACTGAAAACTGGCAGGGCGGCTACCGGCGAGGATCCTGCGGGCGATTTTCCACTGCACGTTGCGTGGTCGCGCGGGCCGCGTCCTTGTGGGCGCGGCTTGTATTTCGTGCAGATCCCGGTATGCTCGCCGGGATCGGAGGACGGAGTGGGAGGACGGCATCCTGGGTTCTGGTCCTGCAACCTCCATCCAGGTGGCGCGTGTTTGTTCGTTCCTCGCGCCCTGAGCATTTTTTGAGGGAGATCCATGTCCGACAGATACACCATCAAGATGCCGCAGCTCTCCGACACCATGACCGAAGGGGTGGTGGTGAGCTGGGAGAAGAACATCGGTGACAAAGTGGAACGTGGCGACGTGGTGGCCACGGTGGAGACTGACAAGGCCATCATGGACGTGGAGGTGTTCCGCGAAGGGTATCTGTCGGGCCCCCTGGCGCCGGTGGACAGCGTGGTGCCGGTGGGTGAACCCATCGCCTATCTGGTCCCCACGCCCGAGGAGGTGACCGAAGGGGAGGTGCCGCCCGCTCCTGCCGGCGCCACCCGGGAAGCGGAAGGCCGCCCAGCGGCTTCCGGACCGGCTTCCGAACCGGCTTCTCAACAGGCCTCCGGAGAGGCGGGCGCAGAGTCGGCGGCGGAAGGAGCGCGACCGGAAGAACGGCCGGCCGCCGCCGAGGCGCCCCCCGGGGTGGTCCACGTCATCAAGATGCCGCAGCTCTCCGACACCATGACCGAAGGGGTGGTGGTGAGCTGGGAGAAGAACATCGGTGACAAGGTAGAGCGGGGCGATGTGGTGGCCACGGTGGAGACCGACAAAGCCATCATGGATGTGGAGGTGTTCCGCCAGGGCTATCTGTCCGGCCCCCGCATGCCGGTGGACAGCGTAGTGCCGGTGGGCGAGCCCATGGCCTACCTGGTGGCACAACCGGATCAGGTGGTGGACGCCGAGGCCGGTGCCTCGGCGAAGAAGGCGCAGGAAGTACCACCGGCACCCCAGGCCCATGCCGAGAAGAAAACGCCTCCGGAAGGAATGGCCGCAGGAGCGGCCGCAGGCCCTGCGCCGGGTGCGGTGACCCCGGTCCCGCGCCCGGCGGGCAAGGCGGCCACCCCCTATGCTCGCAAGCTGGCGGCCGAATACGGGGTGGATCTCCAGGCCGTCGAGGGCACCGGGCCCGGGGGTGCCATCACCGGCAGCGACGTGCAGCGCGCCTACGAGCGCGGCGGGGCGCGGGCGGCGCCCGCGCCCGCCGCTGCGGTACCCGTGCCGGAGGTCCAGGTAGCGGGCGAAGGCCGCCCCATGACCGCCCTGGAGCGGGCCATCAGCCACAACATGACGGCCTCGCTCACCATGCCCACCTTCCATGTCACGGTGCATGCGCGGCCCGAAGCCCTGTTGCGTGCGGCCAAACAGAACGGGGTCTCGGTGACCGTGACCATCGCCAAGGCCTGTGCCGTGGCCATGGCCGCCCAGCCGCGCATCAACTGGGCCTATCAGCCGGTGGACAAGATCGTCGAGCGCAGTCACGTGGACATCGGCATGGCGGTGGCTGCCGACGACGGCGGCTTGGTGGTGCCGGTGTTGCGCGGCTGCGAGTCCCGGGCGCTGGAGGAACTCAATCGCGATTGGCAGGATCTGGTGGGGCGCGCCCGCAAGCGGCGCCTGAAGCCCGAGGAATTCGCCGATCCCACGTTCATGGTCTCCAACATGGGCATGCTGGGCGTGAGCCTGTTCGATGCCATTCCCACGCCCGGCACCGCGGCCATCCTCGCCATCGCCTCGGCCGGCGAGCAAGGCATGCCCTTGACCCTGACCGTCGATCACCGGGTGGTGAACGGCGCCCAGGCGGCCCTGTGGCTCAATGCATTGAAGCAGGCCATCGAACGGCCGGAGACGTGGCTGGGCACACCGGGACCGGCCATCCCCGAGGGGGACTGGGACTACGAGGTGGTGGTGATCGGCGGCGGTCCTGGCGGCGAGGATTGCGCCCGGGAACTGGCGGAGCACGGCATCGAGGTGGCCATGATCAACGATGCCCCGCTGCCCGGCGGGGAGTGCCTGTGGCGGGGCTGCATTCCCTCCAAGGCCTGGCGGGCGGCAGCGGACCGCATGCGCGACCGGGCCCACGACCGCCATCTGGGCGTGCTGGACACGGACCGGCCGCGCCTGGACTGGGCGCTCTTGGAGCAGACCCGGCGCCAGGTGCTGGAGACCCGCGGCGAGATGGCCCTGAAGACGGACAAGGGCATGAAGGTCCAGGTGATCCAGGGCTTCGCCCGCTTCGAGGACGAGCACACTGTATTCGTGGACACCTCGGCCAACAGCGATGACCCTCATCACCGCCCCGCGCAGGGAGACGGCAGCCAGGGCCGGCGCATCCGCTTCGGCTGCGCCGTCGTCGCCACCGGGGCGCCGCCCTTCGTGCCGCCCATTCCCGGGGCCCGCGAGGGCCTGGACAGCGGCGCGGTGTTGACCTCGGACACCGTGTGGGACCTGCAAGGGGTGCCGGAGCGCTTGGTGATCGTGGGCGGCGGTGCCATCGGCCTGGAGATGGCGCAGATCTTCCAGGACTTCGGCAGCGAGGTGCTGCTGCTGGAGGCGCGGGACCGCATCCTCGCCGAGGTGGAACCGGAAATCGCCAGACAACTGGCCGCCATACTCGACGAAGAGCCCAGGCTCACCGTGCGCACCTCGGTGCAGATCGAGTCCATCGAAGGCCGCTCCGGCGCCGTGACCGTGTCCTATCGCGACGCCGAAGGGGGGCAGCACACGGCGGAATGCGCGCATGTGCTCATGGCCACCGGCAAGCGCCCGGTGCTCGACCCCCTGCAGTTGGACAAGGCCGGTGTGCGGGTCGAGAACGGCGTCATCCAGGTGGACGAATCATGTCGCAGCAGTGTGCCGCACATCTTCGCCGTGGGCGATGTGATCGGCGGCTACATGCTGGCCCATACCGCCGGCCAGCAGGGCCGCGTGGCCGCCGCGGTGATCGGCGGCGAGCCGGCCCGCTACGACGAGAGCAAGGACTGCGGCGTCATCTTCACCCGCCCGCAGGCGGCCTTCGTGGGCCTGTCGGTGGAACAGGCCAAGGCGCGTGGTATCGACGCGGTTGAGGTGAAGATGCCCATGGCTATCGACGCCAAGGCCATGATCACCGGCGAAACCCAGGGCATGATCAAGATCGTCGCCGACAAGACCAGCCACCGCATCGTGGGCGTACACTTCCTCGCCGACCACGCCGACACCCTCATCGGCGAAGCGGTGATGATGGTCTCCGCCGGCCTGACCCTGGAGCAGGTGGCCCAGGCCATTCATCCCCATCCCACCCAGACAGAGATGTTCGGCGAGATGGCCCGGCGCTTGCTCTCCCGGTTGCGCCGCAGTGCCAAGCACGGGGGATGAGGAACCAGCGAAAAACTCCCTTTTCTTTATCGAGGGGCTGGCATTCGATATCTGAATTGGTGACTCGATCATGAATTCAGTGAGAAAAGTGGTGCTCGCCTATTCCGGCGGTCTGGACACTTCGGTGATTCTACGCTGGCTGCAGGAAACCTACGGCTGCGAGGTGGTTACCTTCACGGCTGACATCGGCCAGGGTGAAGAGGTAGAACCGGCACGGGCCAAGGCCGAGGCCCTGGGCGTAAAAGAGATCTACATCGAGGATCTGCGTGAGGAATTCGTGCGCGACTATGTTTTCCCCATGTTCCGTGCCAACACGGTGTACGAAGGCGAATACCTGCTGGGCACCTCCATCGCCCGGCCGCTCATCGCCAAGCGCCTGGTGGAGATCGCCGAGGCCACCGGCGCCGATGCCATCGCGCACGGCGCCACCGGCAAGGGTAACGATCAAGTGCGTTTCGAGCTGGGGGCCTATGCGCTGAAGCCCGACATTCGCATCATCGCTCCCTGGCGGGAATGGGACCTCACCTCGCGGGAAAAGCTGTTGGCCTACGCCGAGGCCCACGGCATCCCGGTGGAGCAGAAGCGTGGCAAACGGTCGCCCTATTCCATGGATGCCAATCTGTTGCACATCTCCTATGAAGGCGGTCCCCTGGAAGATCCCTGGACTGAGCCGGAACCTGACATGTGGCGCTGGACCGTGGCCCCCGAAGAGGCGCCGGATCAGCCGGTCTACGTGGAGCTGACCTTCGAACGCGGCGATGTGGTGGCAGTGGACGGCAAGCCCTTGTCGCCCGCGCAGGTGTTGGAGACGCTCAACGACCTGGGCGGGCGTAACGGCGTCGGCCGCCTCGATATCGTCGAGAACCGCTACGTGGGCATGAAGTCGCGCGGCTGTTACGAGACCCCCGGCGGCACGCTGTTGCTCAAGGCCCATCGGGCCATGGAATCCATCACCCTGGATCGGGAGGTGGCCCATCTCAAGGACGAATTCATGTCGCGTTACGCGGCTCTCATCTACAATGGCTACTGGTGGAGTCCGGAACGGCGCATGCTCCAGGAAATGATCGACGCCTCCCAAGCCACGGTGAGCGGCGTGGTGCGGCTCAAGCTGTACAAAGGCGGTGTCCAGGTGGTAGGCCGCAAGTCGGACAAATACAGTCTGTTCGATGCCGAGGTGGCCACCTTCGAGGACGATGCCGGAAAATACGACCAGCAGGACGCGGATGGTTTCATCAAACTCAATGCCCTGCGCCTGCGCATCGCGGCGCGTGTACGGCCGGAAGACAGACTGCGGTCGGATGAGGGATGATGGGCTCGCGAGCGGCTCTCACATGGATTCTTTGGGTGTTCTTTCCGAAGGAAAAAGGATGGAGCAAGGGCCCTCACCCCAACCCCTTATATGGACTCCTCCTGATTTGCAAGCCTGACGGATCGGGGCTCAAGGTGGTTTGCGACCTTATATCCGGCCTGTTGATGAGGGATATCCAATTACCCTCTGGCCCACAAGGTGAAGTCGCGCGCCGGCTTCT
>WFNO01000019.1 GCA_015488555.1 Gammaproteobacteria bacterium | reverse complement strand
CCGCGGCCGGCACGGCGGGCATCGCCCAAGCCGGGGGAAGCTGTTAGAATGGCCCGGCCTCCACGGTTACACCCGTGAGACGGATTCAAAGACATACTGTGCAGCCACAAGCAAGGAACGTCCATGATCTACCGACACATCCACATCCCTGAAAGTGGTGAACCCATCACCGGCCGCGAAGACGGTTCCCTCCAGGTACCTGACCGGCCCATCATCCCCTTCATCGAAGGCGACGGCATCGGCGTGGACATCACGCCGGCCATGCGCAAGGTGGTGGACGCTGCCGTGGACAAGGCCCACGGCGGGCGGCGGGCCATCGCCTGGTGCGAAATCTATGCTGGCGAGAAGGCTACCCGAATCTACGGCGCCGACGAATGGCTGCCGGAGGAAACCCTGGACGCCATCCGCTGCTTCCTGGTGGCTATCAAAGGCCCCCTCACCACACCGGTAGGCGGCGGCATCCGCTCCCTCAACGTGGCATTACGCCAGGAATTGGACCTCTTCGTGTGCCTGCGCCCCGTACGCTATTTTCCCGGCACCCCCAGTCCGCTACGCGAACCGGAGAAGACGGACATGGTGATCTTCCGGGAGAACTCCGAGGATATCTACGCCGGCATCGAATGGCCGGCCGGCTCCGCGGAGGTCAAGAAGGTCATCGACTTCCTGCAGCGCGAGATGGGCGTGACCAAGATCCGTTTTCCCGACAGCTCCGGCATCGGCATCAAGCCGGTGTCCCGCGAGGGCACCCGCCGCCTGGTGCGCAAGGCCATCCAGTACGCCATCGACCACGGCCGCTCCTCGGTCACCCTGGTGCACAAGGGCAACATCATGAAATTCACGGAAGGCGCCTTCAAGGAATGGGGCTACGAGCTGGCGCGGGAGGAATTCGACGCCCGCCCCCTGGATGGCGGCCCCTGGCACAGTTTCACCAGCCCGCGGGACGGGCGCGAGATCGTGATCAAGGACGTCATCGCCGACGCCTTCCTGCAGCAGATCCTGTTGCGCCCGGAGGACTACGACGTCATCGCCACGCTCAATCTCAACGGCGACTACATCTCCGATGCCCTGGCGGCCCAGGTGGGCGGTATCGGCATCGCCCCCGGGGCCAATCTCTCGGATCGGGTGGCGCTGTTCGAGGCCACCCACGGCACGGCCCCCAAATACGCCGGCCAGGATCGTGTCAATCCCAGTTCGCTCATTCTTTCGGCAGAGATGATGCTGCGCCATCTGGGCTGGACCGAGGCCGCGGATCTCGTCATACAGGGCCTGTCCGGTGCCATCGCCGCCAAGACCGTGACCTACGATCTGGAGCGGCTCATGACCGGTGCCCGGCGCCTGCGCTGCTCGGAATTCGCGGACGCCATCGTCTCGCACATGTGAACGCAGGCGGCACGACCTGCCGCCTGCATACCGCGAATCCGGCGCCGGAAAACCGGCGCGCACCAGGAATGTTCCGGAGAACCTTGGCAACGCTCAGGACCGCGCAGGGTGTGTGACACGACTTCGGGGTGGATCGAGTTCTAGGATGTTTCTTATGGATATGAGGAATCTTCTGCGCATACAGTGAAACAGTGAACGCCACCTTTGCGCGTCTTCCTTGCGAAAACGCGCGCCGGGTGGGTGTGCGGATTCCGTCCGGAGTCAGGCTTCCCGAATGGTCAGGAATCCCGCGCGGGTCGGATGTGTGAAGCGTACAGCCCTTTGGGACCTTCGGAAATCTCAAATTCTACTTTTTGTCCCTGTTTCAGGCTCTTGTAACCCTCCATTTCGATCGCGGAGAAATGGGCGAAGACATCGTCCCCACCACCATCCGGGGATACGAAGCCGAAGCCTTTCGCATTATTGAACCATTTCACAACACCGGTCGGCATGTTTCCTACACCTCGTGATATTTGACAGTCGAATGGAATCACAACAACTGCTCCACAAGAAGGTGCATCCAGACTTCAGCCCCGATCGATGCCCGGATCCATTACCCGAACCGCAAGCACTGGATCGCGACATCGGCACACTGCATCAGGACACTGGCCGCCATCGACTCCAGACGGGACCTTCTCGATCATTCACTTTGAGCAAATTTTCGCCGGTAGTCAAGAGGAGAATCGGGAGAGGTGTGTGCCTGTTTTCTGAGCGTTTTTCCCGGAAATTTTCTGAATTTTCCACATTGCGCCTTCATCATTCAGCGAAGCCGATCCTGGTCTTCTCCTGGCAAATATTTTGCTAAATATCAACACGACCAGCTATCACGATCTTGGATGTATGTCTCAACCTCCGAGGTACTGCGAACGATAGCCTACTCGACGCCTCATCGCACCGTGCATACCGTGGAAAAAGTGATTTTCGTATAATAACCACGGCTTATGTGTCAAAGATAGTTCATTCTACGACCCGGATTTTCACGATCAGATCGGCTATAATCGTGACCATGAGTGGGGAGACTATACATCAGAATCATTACGACGACGGTTTGGCCTTGCAGGAGGCTAGGCCCAGGCTCAAGCGCCCGCCCATGTATAAAGTTCTGTTGTTGAACGACGACTATACTCCCATGGACTTCGTGGTCCACGTCTTGCAGCGTATCTTCGGCATGGACCACGAGAAGGCGACCCAGATCATGCTCCAGGTCCATACGCGCGGTGTGGGCGTGTGCGGGGTCTATACCCGCGACATCGCGGAAACCAAGGTGGCACTGGTCAACCAGTTCGCCCGCAAGAATCAGCATCCATTGCTGTGCACCATGGAGAAGGCTACGGACTGAGCGCCCGTCTCACCACACCTGGCGAGCCATCTCGCTCGAGAAACGGTAGAGGCAGAATTGAAGTCCAGCGCCGTCGGAACCGATACCAGTAGAGACGACCGCGATCATAAACCCAGAAGGTGAGCACCCATGCTGAGCAAGGATGTTGAACACACCCTGAACGTCGCCTTCCAGGAGGCACGTGACAAGAAACACGAATTCATCACCGTGGAACACCTGCTCCTGGCCTTGATCGACAACTCGGCCGCGGCCGCCGTGCTCCACGCCTGTGGCGCGGACCTCGAGCTCTTGAAGCAGAACCTGATCCGCTTCCTCGACGAAACCACCCCCATTCTCACCGACGACGAGCGCGAGACCCAACCCACGCTGGGATTCCAGCGCGTGCTGCAGCGCGCCGTATTCCACGTCCAGTCTGCTGGCAAGCGCGAGGTGGGCGCGCCCAACCTGCTGGTGGCCATTTTCGGAGAACAGGACTCCCAGGCGGTATATTTTCTCAACGAACAGAACATCACCCGCTTGGACGTGGTCAACTACATCTCCCACGGCATCTCCAAATACGCCGGTGACGACCACGACGGCATGTCCATGCCCTCCGACATGGACGGCGATGCCGAAGAAGACAGCTCCAAGAGCCCGCTGGAACAGTACGCCACCAATCTCAATCTCAAGGCCAAGAACGGGCGCATCGACCCGCTCATCGGCCGCGATGCCGAATTGCAGCGCCTCATCCAGATCCTGTGCCGGCGGCGCAAGAACAACCCCCTCCTGGTGGGCGAGGCCGGCGTGGGCAAGACCGCCATTGCCGAAGGCCTGGCGAAGAAGATCGTCGACGGCGAGGTACCGGAAGTGCTGGCGGACAGCACCGTCTACTGCCTAGACATGGGCGCCCTGCTGGCCGGCACCAAATACCGGGGCGACTTCGAAAAGCGCCTCAAGGGCATCCTCGCCCAGTTGCGCAAGGAACCGCACGCCATTCTCTTCATCGACGAGATCCACACTATCATCGGCGCCGGCTCCACCTCGGGCGGCGTGATGGACGCCTCCAATCTCATCAAACCCATGCTGGCCTCGGGCGAGCTGCGTTGCATCGGCTCCACCACCTACCAGGAATACCGGGGCATCTTCGAGAAGGACCGGGCGCTGGCGCGGCGTTTCCAGAAGATCGACGTCACCGAACCCAGCGTCGAGGAGACGGTACAGATCCTGCTGGGACTCAAATCACGCTTCGAGGAACACCACAAGGTGCGCTACAGCAAAGAGGCCTTGCGCACGGCGGCCGAACTCTCCGCCCGCTACCTCAACGACCGCCACCTGCCGGACAAGGCCATCGACGTCATCGACGAGGCCGGTGCCTTCCAGCGCCTGCTGCCGCCCGCCAAGCGCAAGAAGACCATCGGTGTGCGCGACGTGGAGAACATCATCGCCCGCATGGCGCGCATCCCGGCCAAGAACATCTCCCACTCCGACAAGGAGCGCCTGCGCACCCTGGAGCGCGACCTCAAGATGGTGGTCTACGGCCAGGACGAGGCCATCGAGACCCTGGTCACCGCCATCAAGATGTCCCGTTCCGGCATCGGTCCCAGCGACCGGCCCATCGGTTCCTTCCTGTTCGCCGGCCCCACCGGTGTGGGCAAGACCGAGGTCTCACGGCAACTGGCCAGGATCATGGGCATCGAGCTCATCCGTTTCGACATGTCGGAATACATGGAGCGCCACACGGTCTCGCGCCTCATCGGCGCCCCGCCCGGCTACGTGGGTTACGACCAGGGCGGCCTGCTCACCGAGGCCATCACCAAGAATCCTCACGCGGTGCTGCTGCTGGACGAGATCGAGAAAGCCCATCCGGACGTCTTCAACCTGCTGCTGCAGGTCATGGATCACGGCACCCTCACCGACAACAACGGCCGCAAGGCGGACTTCCGCAACGTCATCATCATCATGACCACCAACGCCGGCGCCGAACAGATGAGCCGGCCGTCCATCGGCTTCGCCACCCAGGACCACAGCAGCGACGGCATGGAGGTCATCAAGCGTACTTTCACGCCGGAATTCCGCAATCGCCTGGACGCCATCATCCAGTTCGCGCCCCTGTCCGCGGAGACCATCGCCAACGTGGTGGACAAATTCATCATCGAACTGGAGACCCAACTGGAGGAACGCCGGGTCACCCTCAAGGTGGAAGAGGCCGCGCGGGAATGGCTCGCCCTGCGCGGCTACGATCCCAAGATGGGGGCCCGCCCCATGGCGCGCACCATCCAGGACTACATCAAGAAACCCCTGGCGGACGAGTTGCTGTTCGGCAAACTGGCCAAGGGCGGACACATCCGCATCGGTGTCAAGGACGATCGCCTGGTCTTCGACATCCGCCAGGCTCGGGAAACGGTCAAGAGCTGAGGGCGGAACTGCGATACACCATCCAGACCGGCCCGGCCCATGCCGGCTTTTTTCTTGCCTGCGCCAGCGGCCCCAAACCAAAAAGAATGCTCCCTGCCCATCGGCGACGAGGCCAGCCCGCGGAAAACGGCAGCCAGAGTCGGAACCGGAATGGGGGGCGAAAATCAGCGGGCGCGGAAGACGATGCGCCCCTTGCTGAGATCGTAGGGGGTGAGCTGCACCGTGACCTTGTCACCAGTGAGGATACGGATGTAATGCTTGCGCATCTTGCCGGAAATGTGGGCGGTCACCACATGCCCGTTCTCCAGTTCCACCCGGAACATGGTATTGGGCAGGGTCTCGATGACGGTGCCCTCCATTTCGATGTGTTCTTCTTTCGCCATGTGTACCTTCTTCGGTTGCCTCGCACTCGGGACTGCGGCCGGCAGATACCCGGAAAACCGCTTTTCGAATGGGGGCCTATTTAACAGAAATGAACTCTCAGGGTCAACAAATACCATTTGGTTAAAATTTAGGTAATTCCTAACCATTTCGGACCAAAATTGGTTTGATTTCAGTGACAGAAACTCGCTTCATAAGCTGTAAAACAAGGGGAAAAAGTCTTCGTCTCGGTGATTGAAGCGAAACGAAACTTCACCCAGGTAAAGGTGGAAAAATTTACGGGGCACACCACGGTACGGATAAGGCCAATGTTTCGCATAACTCCAAAACCCCTCAATACCGTTGATATGCGCCCTACCCTTGGGGCGT
>WFNO01000018.1 GCA_015488555.1 Gammaproteobacteria bacterium | reverse complement strand
GCGTTGCCCAGGAGGGGTGACTTGTAGAGCCCCTGATTGAGATCTTCCATGGGGGTCACGTGAGCACCCAATTGGAAGGTGAAACTCCAGCGCACCTCTTCGTCCGCCTGCGCCTGCCGTGCAAAAACGAGCAGGGCCCCGAGCGCAAAGAACGCCAGTGCGGCCGCTGCCCCCAATCCCAGCCCTTTTCTCGGGCAGGCATTCGAGGCCGGATACACGCGGGGATACGCGCAGGCACATACAGTGGCAGCACCACCCTTGCGATGGCCGTGGAAGGCGGATTGCCGTGATTCATCCCGTTTCATGTCTCGCATTTCCAGCGGCTGAGGGCGCCGGCGGGGCGGCCGCGGCCACCCGGGCGAAGCGGGGCCGGTAGAAGGCAAAGGCCAGGGGCAGCAGTACCAGCGCCGCGAGACAGGCCACCACCATGTAGGCGGCGACGAAATAGCCCAGTTTGACATGGGGCGGGAATTGGGAAAGCCCCAGCACCAGGAAGCCCGCCGTCACCACCGCTGCATTGAAGACGATGGGCTTGCCCACACTGCGCATGGCCGCAAGCACCGCCTGGCGCTCGTCGTAGCCCCGCTGGCGCTGGTAGGCATAACGGAACAGATAGTGCACCGTATAGTCCACGCCCACGCCGATGGCCACCCCGGCGGCGAGCACGGTGGAGACGTCCAGGGGTACGCCCAGCCAGCCGGCGGCGCCTGCCACCAGAACGGTAGTGAGCGTCACCGGCAACACCGTATAGAGCCCCGCGAGCACGGAGCGGAACAGGAGCATGGCCACCAGGAAGATGCCCAGTTTGGAGAGCACGATGGCACCCACCTGGCTGCGGATGAGCAGATCGGCCCAGACATAGGAGTTGTTGGCCGAGCCCGCCAGGTGGACCTCGACACCCAGGTCCGAGAATTCCCGCTGCGCGAAGGCCCGCACCTCGTCGATGATGGCCTTGAGGCGCTGGGTGTGATCCGTCTTGATGGCGAAGGTGACGTTGGCCTGGCGATAGAGATAGTCCACCACCGCATCCAACTGCTCGGGCCGTCCCGACACGGAGAGCAGGAACAGGAACTCGGCGATGGCCTGGCGGCTGTCGGGCAGCACCTCGTAGGCCGGATCGTCGGCGTGCAGGGACTTGTTGGTGCTCTTGAGATAATCCACCAGGGAGAGGGATCCGCCCACGTCCGGCAAGGAATCCACGTGCGCCTGCAGGGCTTCGATGCGGCGCAGGAGCCCCGGGGATTTCAAAGCGTCTTCGCGGCCGCCGTCCACCACCACATTGAGAAAGATGGTCCCGTCGAATTTCTCGTTGAGCAGGTCGTTGGCCAGGGCCACCTCGCTGTCGTCACGGAAGTCGGCGATCCAGCTCGAATCCACGTAGAGCCGCTGGGCGCCGAATCCCACCGCCAGGACCAACAGGCCCAGCGCCAGCGCCGCCCCGCGCCGGTGACCGGCCAGCCCGCGCGCTAGGCCCACCAGGCCGCGGGTGAGCCAGCTAGACTCGGCGTGCACGCGCAGGGAACGGCGCCGCTCCAAATAACCGCTCACATGGGGGCGCATGAGCGCCAGGGCCGCCGGCACCAGGGTCACCGAGGCCAGCCAGCAAAAGACGATGCCCAGGGCGGTGAAGATGCCGAACACCTTGAACGGCGGCATCTCCGCCCACCACAGGGAGAGGAAACCCACCGCCGTGGTCACGGTGGTGATGAGCAAAGGCGTGCCCAGTTCCCCCATCAGTTGCGCCACGATGGAACGGGCCTCGCGGTGCGGGTTCTCCAACACGATGTCCTCGTAATGGCTGAGCAGATGCAGGGCATCCCCGATGCCCACCGCCACCAGGATCACCGGCAACATGGTGGAGATGGTGTACATGGGCACGCCCAAGGCCGCCATCAGCCCCAGCGTCCAGACGATGGCCGCTGCCACCACCAGCAACGGCAAGGCCACGCCGCGTAGATTGCGGAAGATGAGGAACAGCACCGCGATGATGGTGAAGAACAGCAGCGGGATCATGAGGCGCAGGTCAGCCAGGGCGTTCTGCCCCGAGGTCACCTCGATGACTGGACGCCCGGCCATGTAGAACCGGTCGCCGTTGGCGGCCTGCAGCTCATATAGCGGTTTGTTCCAGGCACCGGCACCCCAATCACCGCTTTCCCAGTCACCGCCCCCTTCGCCGGCCCAGCCGCCCGCCTGCGTCGCATCACCGCCGTCTGCCTGCCTGGCGTCCTGGTTCTGGCCGCCCTGCCGCCAGCCGGCGGGGTCGGAGCCGTCCTGCCCGCTTGCCCTACCACTTTGCGGCCATGCACCCCGGCCACCGGACCAGGCCCCGCCTTCACCTCCCCCTTGCAATTCCGACAACAGAATGCCACGCACCTGGAAATAGGTCTGGTAGCGGTGCTGGATGCCTTCCTTTAACTTGACGCGGATCATGGTGGCCTTGCCGTCCGCGGAGACCAGGTTGCCCACGAAGAGATCGGCGTAATCGAACACCAGGCGCCGCAGGCGCTCCAAAGCGGCCGGATCCTGCGGCACCTGTTCCATCAGGGGCTCGTTGACCAGGGCTTCTTCCGTGCCCCGGAATACGCTGGCAGTGGCCAGCGAAGCCACATCCACCCGCCGCTGGGCCAGCACGCCCGGCAGTTCGGCCACCTTTTCCGTGATGCGCGCCACACGCGCCAGGGTCTGGGGATTGAAGACGCCCTGCTCGTTGACGATGGCGATGATGATGGAATCCTTGACCCCGAAGGTATCCGCAACGAGTTCGTCGTATTCGATGGCGGGATGGCCCTTGGGGAAGTAGACCCGCGCATCGGTCTCCCATTGCAGGTTCCGCAGCTGCCACAGACCGGCCAGGAAGGCCACCGCCACCAACATCAAAGTGGCCTTGGGAAAACGCACCGCCAGCAGATAGAACCGGTTCAGCATTCGTCTCGTCGCGCCTGCGTGTTTTCAGAAACTGTACTTGAATTCCAGGAACACCCGGTCGTTCTGATCGAAGTTGCCGAAGAACTGGAACTGCTGTTCCACTTCCACGATCTCCGTGGGCTGGCCACCCTGCACGAACACCCCTACCTGGGACTTGTCTCCCCAGAATAGATCCAGGCCGGCCGCCACCTGAAAATGCTCCGTGACGTTGAAGATCACCTTGGGCTTGGCATACAGTTCCTTCAGGTTGATGGGCCAGATGGCCAGGAGTTCGAACACGGCACCGTGCTGGGGCAGTTCCCTGCGCACGAAGAGGTTGAAAGACGTATCGTACTCGTCCTGGATGATGGCCGGGTCATAGTCCAGGATGATCCACTGCACCAGACCGGGAGAAAAATCGGTTCGCCACAGGTTGAAGTCCAGCCCCAATCCCCAGCGGATATGATCCTTCCGCAATTCGCCTCGATTGTCCACGTAACCGTCACCGTCCCGGTCAGTCGCGTTGTCGATGCCGAAATACTTGTCCTTGACGAAGGCCAATTCACCCTTGAGGATCTGGCCCCAGATCGAACGTTGAAAGGTGAACCCGTACATATGGATACGGGTGTAGCGGGGGAAGAATGCCGGATCCTCCACCACGGTATCGGCACGCACGCGCCGAAAAATCACGGGAAAATCGTCCCAGGTGTAGAAATAACTCAGACTCATTTCCGTGTCCCACAGGGTGCGTGAAACCCTGAAACCCACTTCGGAATTCTTCAGATTCCAGTCGTCGGGATAGCGCGTGCCCGGTACTTCCTGGAGCAGCTCCCATTCCGAACCGCGCGGGGCAGGCTTGTGAAACTTGAGTTCGGGAATCCAGATGAACTGATAGGTATTCTCAGTACCATAATAGTCGATTTTCAATGTCCATAAGGGAATGCGATAGTCCAGCAGATCCAGCAGAATCAGCTCCCGGAAATCCATGGGGTTTATCTCGTCCACCACGCGCACCCCGGTGAGCACTCCCCAGATCACGAACTGCTTGCCGATGCGCACGTCCATATTGCCCAGGAACAGGTCCAGGTACAATTCGCGTATCTCGGCCACCGGTGAATCCTTCTCTTCCGGCAATCCTTCCACGAAATTGAGGGGCTGGTCGATGTCCCGCTCGGCACGGGCGGTGATGACGTCGTAATCAAAGAGGTCATAAACCAAGTCGTAATAGGCCCAACCAGAAGTGAAAAACCCCGCCTTGTCACTGAGAACATAAGAGGCGTCCAGCGAAATGATATTACGCATCTTGGTGAAGGAACGCGGCTCGCGGAAACGATAGGCGGTCTCGTTCTTGAAATAGCCACTCAGCTCTAACCCCTCGAGCCACCAATCCCGGACACTAGCTTGAACAGGCAGGACCTGACACCAAACGACGAAGAACCAAATAAGCAAGGTGGGAATGTGCCACAGCAGGCAGGCGCCCGTACGATCCTGGCGCCTCTGCAGGCCGCCGCCACCTGAAGCCATCCCCCTTGTCTTGCTTGCCATCAGCACATGAAATCGCCTACTGCCACACGCTTCCTGCGGCGCACGAAACACGATGTTGGGACGAACGATGTGCGCCCACTTGCCGAGCGCGCTCATGCATACATATTCGACCGCCGTTTCCGGAAACGGTATGTCCGCCAGCAAAGATCCATTTCGACCAGGGGGGCCAGAATGAACAATGAGGTGCCTGCCGTTGACGGCACGCCATATGGGACCACATCAAGCCTTCATCGGCGAACCACAACGTAAAACAATGTTATACATCATATCGCGCAATGGGGTCAAGGGGCCTGATACCAGACGTCAGACATCAGAAAAAAGCTCCATCACATGCCTTTGCCCAGAGATGAACAAACCGTCTTTGGAGACCACCACTTTGTTCAGCGAATGCCTCGCTTCAAGGTGCGCACCGTGAACAGCCGATCCTTGAGCCCCACGTTCACTTCCACATCGGTGACTCGAAACACCGAGCTGTGGCCGGTCTTGATGTTTTCCACCACCACTTCGTCCCACAGCCAGGCACCGTCCACTTTCTGCCAGCGCAGGCTCTGAGTCTTGAGTAGTGCGCCGTTGCGCTCGTAATACTCCACCCGCACCTTGTTGCAATCCTTCCAGTGGGGCGCCGCCTGGTACCAGCTCACCACTTTGCCGTACAAGGGCTTGTCTTCCTTGGGCGTGCTCTCCACCACGTAGAAGCGCCTGCCGTTCTTCTCCTCCACCCGCAACAGGCGGTGTTCGTCCTGTTCCACCAGGCGCAGGCTGATGTCCTGGTAGGTGAGATCGGAACCGAGGAAGCTGTCACCGGGATCGCGCACGGACACCCGGCGCACGGAGTTCAGGGAAGGCAGATAGAGCCACTGGTCAGCGTTCTTGCCCGCACCGGGGCGGTAACTCCAGCGCATGAAAGCGGTACCCTTGGCATCAGGGGGAAATTCCGTGAACAGAATCATCTTTTCCATGATCTTTTGGTCAATACCGTAGAACTTCCAGTAGCGGCGATAGACGTTCTTCTTGGCGTTGCCTGCAAGATCGCTCAGGATCATGGTCAGGCGGCTGCGGTTGTCGTCGCCGGCATAGGTGTCCAGATCGCAGCGCTGCACGATCTCGGCGGCCGTGGGCTCAGCCGCCCGCACGGGTACGGCAATGATCAAAGCAATGCACAGCAGCAAAAGGAGCGCCGGATTCAAAACCAGATTCAGAACCGGATTCGAAATCGGCAAAATGAAAAAGATCCGGACGAACGCATGGAAGGAAGGGGATGCAAATCGTATATGTAACATGAAGACGAACTCCTCCTGGTCAGGATGGACGCCCCTCGGAACTGGGACTTAAAGTCTCAAACGCCACCAAAAAGAAGGGGGGCGTTGCGCCCCCCTTGTACTGAATACCGCGCTCCTTACGGATTGAAGGGATCGCCGTCGAGATCCGTGGCATCGTCGGTGATGGAGACGAAGGGCACGCCGGCATCCACCAACGAGTAGACCCCGTCCGTCTTGCCGTCTCCGGAATCGTCGGTGGCGGCACCATCCACCACGTCGGTGATGGTGTTGCTGAAAGCATTGGTGAAACCGAATGCTCCCGCACCCTCCACTTCCTGGCCTACGGTGGTGAGCTTGAGCGCATCTCCGGCACCGTAGGCAGCAGTGGTGCCGTCATCCCATACCCAGGTACCGCCGCCGATCAGGCCCAAGCCCATGCGCTCACGCACAGCGAAGTTCTGGGTGATACCACCGGCTGCGGCACCTTCCAGGTTGGAGAGGATGTCCATGCGCTTGTACTCCTCGTTCTGCAGCGTAGTACTGACATTCGTGCCCTCGAAACTCAAGCGCTCTTGGCTGAAGGAACTGTCGAAGCCAGCAGCAGAGTCATTGGCGAAGGAAGTCAGCGTCAGATTGACGAACTTGGCCATACCTTGATTGTCGTTCGCACTGCTTGCGATCATGCCGTGATCGAACGCAAACGTGGCTGCGAACTCACCATCGGGATCGTCGATCACCTGCTCCAACTCCACCATGGAGCCGTTGCCGATGCCGGCGGTCTTGGCCTCACTCAAGTTCTCCCTAATCTCAAACTCACCGGTGTTCAAATTCACCTGAGCGGTGAAATTGCCCAGACCGGCAGTCTGATCGGACAAGCGCTGACGGCCGTATACACCGCCCGTAGTGCTGCCGATGACCACGAAGGACTCGTCACCGAAGAAGCCTGTCTGCGAGGCGTAGTTGCTGAAATCGGCTCCAACGACACCTTCGGCCACGATGGTCTGGATGAAGATGTTCGTACCGTCGGTCACCTGGCGCTGCAAAAAGCCCACATCGGTGACCATGGCGGTGGAGCAGGTCCAGCCGCCTGCGGTATCGCATCCTGCGTCGATCACGCCGCCGGCACCGATAGTCCACAGGCCTTCGTCCATGGGGATCGTGTTGGGCCCTTCGGCAGCCGATGCCACATAGGGCAGTGCCAAAGCGGCCGTTCCCAATGCAGCCATGCGAATTGCTTTGCGTATTTTCATGTGTATCCCCTTTACAGATCTTGGAAATTTTAGTAGGAATCGCCTAAGCACTACTAAAATCCATCTCGCCTTCTCGTTTCCATGGTACACCCGTGGCGCCACGCTTCTTGAGCGGCGTGGTTATGTCTCAGGGCACCAGTAAGAATATCAAAACACGAGCACCTCTGTCAAGTGAATCACTGCGGCCAATACGTAACGAAAAGCACATTAACCCTTTTAAATCAACAGGTTGCGAATAAAAAATCCGTCAGAAACGTAATTGCACGCTGAAAGTGAAATAACTGGCCGAGAAATCTCCCAGACTCAGGCTCTGGCGCGCCACGGGGAAGCCGTTGGAGTCGTATACCAACCCCGCTGGCAGATTGGCGCGGGTCTCGCTGTAACTATAATTGGCGTTCAGCGTGAGGTCGTCGTGCGCCCGGTAGCTGAACCCCACCGTTACCGAGTCCCGCAAAGTGCGGCGCTTGGCATCTAGCCCCAAGGCAAAACGGGCATTGGTATCGGGGTGGGAATAAAACTGATAACGCCGCGCCAGACTGATGTTGGCAAAGACGCGCGGCACACCCGGAATGGGGCGCGCATAACCGAGATCCAGCTCGTGCGCCGTGAAGGCATAATCCGTACCCAGAGGATGCTCGTTGTCCGTGTTCGTGTAGGCATACCCCACTGCCCAGTTCCCCCATTTGAGAGAGGGATATATGAAGCGCAGATTGCCCCGCCAACTGCGCGTCTCCGTGAGCAGCGCCGTGGTAGGATCAAAATCGCGGAACGACAACCCGGCACTTAGGGTCTTGGGCAGCGGTTCGCTTTCCTCCAGTTCAGGAATGGTGAGACGCTTGAGCCGTTCGGTCTCCAGTACCTCGAGCTGCTCTGCAGCCTGAACCCCCGCCGCCGTTCCTCGGCCTTCCTCCACCACCCTCTCCAGGGCGACGATAGCCTTGTGAACGCGGCCGGTCTCCTTGTAGAGCATGCCCAGGCGCAGGCGAGCCGTGAGATTGCGAGGATCGGCCTCCAGGATCTGCTGCAACAGGGCCTCGGCCTCGGCATGGCGCCCTTCTTCCATATGGATCACCGCCACGTTGAGCTGGGTCAGGGCGTCGCCGGGCACCACGGCCAGCACCTGTTCCAGCAGTTCCAGGGCTTCTTTTAAACGGCCCTGGCGTAGCCATTCCAGTCCAGCCTTCAGGCCCAGCAGATCCAACAGGCGGCGGCGTTGGACTGGCGTGGGTTCCAGTGCCAATACCTGCCGCGCATGGACCACCAGGCGCTCCCGATTCCCCAATCGCGCGTAGAGGTCTGCCAACGCCAAATGTAGGTCGATGTCAGCGGCGAGTTCCGGTTGTAGTAGCGCGGCCTCATAGGCCTCGATGGCGGCCAGCGGCTGGCCCAGTTCGCGATAGACGTCGCCCAGCCGGCGCAACAAGCCGCCTTCCTCGGGGGTGTTCTCCAGCAGCCGCAGATAGATCCCCAAGGCCGCAGCTGGATCGCCGGCCAAGCGTAGTGACTGGGCCTGCGCCAAGGCGGCTCGGTGACGCGCTGCCCTCGCCAAGCGGGCATCCTCCGCACCGGCAGCCACTCCCAGGAAGGCCTGTTCACTGTCCTGCCAGCGCCCCTGCCGCGCATACCACTCGCCCAACAGATACTGGTAGGACCAGGCCGCCGGTTGCAGGCGAGCCGCCTGTTCCAGTTGGACGAGGGCCTCAGCGGACCGGCCCTGGCGCCACAGGATATGGGCCAGCCAATAACGGCTGGCGGCATGGTCGGGAAAGCGCTCCAAAATTTGGCGAAAGATCCCCTCCGCCCGCTCGAGATCTTCGAGTGCCAATAACTGCACGCCTTCAGCCACCAGCGCGGCGATGTCGGCCTCGTCCAATAAGGGTTGCGCCAACTGCTGGCGTATCTGCCGCGCCAGCAGATCGCGCCACAGCACCATGCCCGCCTGCGTGCGCGGGCTGTCGGGCGGAGCCACCTCCAGCAAGGTCTGTACCCTTTCTATAGCCTCTTCCAGACGATCTTGGGTAGAATACAGGCGTGCCAGCTGCAACAAGGCCTCGGCCTGGCGCGGCACCGCCGCCAGCACTTTGAGCAGGGCTTGCTCCGCCCGACTGTACTGGCCCAGCTCCCGATAGGCGATACCCAGTCCCAGATTGACGTCCGGATCGTCCGGCACCACACGCGCCAGTTTCTCGAAGGCCTCGCGGGCGGCCTCGTAATCCTCCTCACGCAGCATGTCCAGACCGGTCTCGTACAGGCGTAGGGCGGCAGCCACCTTCTGGCGAATCTGCTCGGCCCGGTGCTGCATCTCCACAGGACTTAGGTCCATCCGTTCCAAGGGGGGCTGGCCGCGTTCCACCCGCAACACGGGACGTCCACCGATGAAAATGAGCGTGATCACGTCCCCAGGATAGATCAAATGCGGGTTCTCGATTTCCGGATTGACCTGCCAGATCTCCGGCCACAGAAAGGGATCCAGCAGCAGCTTCTCCGAGATATCCCAGAGTGTGTCCCCCTCGGCCACCACGTAACGGCGTGCCTCTTCTACTTCTTCCAGCAAGAATCTCTCCTTCTTGGGCGGAATCAGGCGCTCATAGGCAGCCTGCAGGGCCTGGCGCAGGCGAGACGTGTCCGGTTCCTCTACAGGAGGAGGTGGCGACTCGCTGTGTGGTACGGGACTGCGCTCGATCCCCTCTTCCGCCGCGGGCGCCTGTCGCTCCTTGCGGCGCAGCAGATCGTGGAAATAGGCCAGGGGATCGGTGAGGCGCAGGCCGCCGTTGAGATTGACGTTGATCCCCCGCCCTGCGAAGCTATCTAGCAACAGGCCGTGGCTCTGAAAGTAGGTGGCGCCGAGGCTCAGGAAGCGATCCGGAGTATTGTACGTCCCTGCTATCCCCAGCCGGGGAACCAGGGAATCACTCTCGGTAGTATGGTTGCTGGCATAACTGAATCCGGTGTTGATCCGGATCAGGGTTTGCCTGGTGGGGCGAAAACGGGTGGCGAGGTTGTAATTGAGTACCGAGTTGAAGGAGCTGGCCACCTCACGTTGTCCCACCAAGTCTTCTACCAGGGTTTTGCCCTCGCTGACACTGTAGGTCAACAGTGAGGTGAAACGCCGCAGGCGGTTTTCCACCACGGTGATGCGACGGCGCGCCCGTTCTACCACGTTGTTACCGGGTTTGCCACGCTTTAGGATCTCCCGATATTGCACCAGGGCAAGCTGATCCTCGTTGTCGCGTTCGTAGAGGATGGCCAGATTGAAGCGCAGGTTGATATTGTCCGGATCCAGCTGCACAGCCTCGCGAAAGGCGGCGATGGAGTTCTTGATGTCTCCCTGCTGGCGGTAGATCACGCCGAGATAATAGTTGACCCGGGCGTCCGCATTGCCCTCGGACTTGAAGCCCTCCAAGGCCCGCAAGGCGGCCAGCGGGCGGTCCTCCTGCAGGAAATGCCGGGCCAGCGCCACCCCCAGACGGCGAGCGTCGTCCCGGGCCCGCGCCTCGTCGCGCTCCAGCGCGATGGCGCGGGCGAAATGGTTCACGGCCTGGACGTAACGCCCGGCTTGGTTGTGGATCCCGGCCATGTAGCGATGAGTCTTGCTGTCGGGAGCCAGGCGCGCCACCTCCTCGAATTGGACCAGGGCGTCGTCTGCGCGGCCCCGAGTCAAGAGCAACAACGCTAGATTGAAACGGGCCGCTGCATTCTCAGGGTCGTAACGCAACAGATCCCGATAGCCCTGGATGGCGAAATCGATCTCACCGCCGCGGCGCAGCCGCTCCGCTTGCTGCGCATACAACTTGGCCAGCATCTCGCGGGCGGCCTTACCCTGTATCGAGTCGTCACCAGGCTTTACCTGGGCCTCGAGCACCTCGATGGCACGGCCGATGCGATTCATCCCAAGATAGACCTGGGCCAGCTTGAGCCCGGCATTGATGTTGTCCGGGTCCAGCTCCAGGGCCCGGCGCAAGACCCGTTCCGCCTCCAGCCACTGGCGTTGGTGCTGCAGGATCGCGCCCAGGCGATAGAGGGTCTCAGGATCCCTGGGGGCGACCGTTAGCATGCGGCGGAAGATGCGCTTGGCGCCTTCCAGATCCCCCTGCTGAAAGAGTCGCATACCCTCGGCAAAGCCCAACTGGTCACGGGCCCTGCGGCCCCTCTGTCCATATGGATCCAGTTCGATGATGCGACTCAATTGCTCCAGATAGCGCCGCCGCTCACCTCGCTGGCGATAGACCTCGGCCATGCGCATGTGCACGTCCACATCACCCGGTGCCAGAGCCAGCACCTGCTCGAACAGGGCATCGGCCTCCGCCGTGCGTCCCAGGCGCAGGTAACTCCAGCCGAGGAGACCTAAAATGCGCGGGTCTTCCGGGAAGAGTTGTCGCAAGGCCTCGTATTCCGCCACCGCCGACGCCTCGTCTCCAGCTGCCGTATACCGCCGCGCTCGCAACATCCCCAATCGACGCCGCGCCTCACCCAACACTACACTCTCTTCCCCCCCCCGCAACAAACCCTCAT